>NZ_JBFAOM010000034.1:0-109854 GCF_040675235.1 Nonomuraea sp. NPDC049637 | reverse complement strand
GCCGCGGGCGTGACCGGCTACGTCGTGACGGCCTCACCCGGCGGCGCCACCGTGAACACGACGGACACGCAGGCCACGGTCACCGGCCTGACCAACGGCACCGACTACTCCTTCACCGTCACCGCGGTCGGCGCGGCGGGCGCGGGAGACCCGTCGCCGCCCTCGGACGCGGTGCGCCCGGCGCCCGCCGAGGTGCCCATGTCCCCGCCCGCGCTGCTGGTGACCCCCCTCGACCAGCGCGTGGACGTGCAGTGGGCGCCCGCGGTGGACGGCGGCTCGCCGATCACCGGGTACACGGTGACCGTCCAGCCCGGCGGCCGGACCGTCGACACGCCGCCCGACACGACGGTCACCTCGGTGACCGGGCTGGCCAACGGCACCGCGTACACGGTCTCGGTCGTGGCCAGGAACGCGGTGGGCGCGAGCGTCCCGAGCACCGCGGCGGCGGTCACCCCGGCGGCGAGCCGGCCGCCCGGCGCGCCGACGCACCTGCGGGCCGGGCTCCCGGCCTCCGGCAGCGTCCAGGTCAGCTGGGACGCGCCCGCCGACGTCGGCACGGGCCCCGTCACCGGCTACACGGTGACGGCCAGCCCCGGCGGGAAGAGCGCGACGGTCACCGCCACCACCGCCACGATCTCGGGGCTGGACCCGGCCACGGCCTACACCTTCACCGTGCGCGCCGCCAACGCCGCGGGCACCGGCACGGCCAGCGCCCCGACCGAGGCGATCACGCCGAAGCTCACGGTCAAGAGCGAGCCGCGGGTGTTGTCCCCGCAGGCGGCGGTCACGCTGCGGGCCGTACGGGGGCGGGTCCTGGAGTTCGAGAACCCGCCGGCGGAGGTCACCGGGCTCACCGCGGGCACGCTGCTCGTCATCGGCCAGACCGAACGCACCCCCGAAGGGTTCTTCGGCAAGGTGTCCGGCACCGCGCTGCAGAACGGGCGGTTCGTCGTCTCGACCACGGCCGCCTCGCTGAGCGACGCCTTCACCGACGCCAACTTCGCCACCGACGGCCGCGTGGACTCCGGCGACCAGGTGGAGTTCGTGCCGTCGGTGCCGGGGGCGAGGCTCGTCAAACCCGTCGAGAACACCAGTAACCGGGCGGCCGGGCCGCGGATCGGCCTGCGGGACGGGAACCTGGTCATCGAGTTCGAGGAGTCGTTCGAGCAGAAGGGCCGCTCGGTCACGAAGGTCGAGGGCTGGGCGGTGATCGACCAGGACACCAAGATGGGCGCCAGCACCGACTCCGCCGGCCGGGGCGTGGACATCAGCAACACCACGAAGATCAGCTCCGAGGTGCGGGTGAAGCAGGGCCTCGGGTTCGCCTTCGACAAGCGGGTGCACCTCGGGCACGTCAACGGGCCGTGCTTCTCGTTCATGGTGGGCAAGGTGCCGGTCGTGGTGTGCGTGCGCTTCTCGGTCGCGCTGTCGGTCGAGGCGTCCGCGTCGGTCGGGCTGAGCTTCGCCGTCCACTGGGACAAGCAGTTCGGCACGCGCTGCCACACCGGCAAGAGCGGCACGTCCTGCACCCCGAACGACGGCGGCCCGGGCTTCTACAGCGACGGCGGCGTGGGGGCCTACGGCGACGGCACGGTCACCGCCGCCGTCTCCACCGACGTCGAGCTCCTGCTGTACGGCCTGGCGGGCCCCGCCCTGGTGGTGGACGTGCCGGGCGTGCAGCTCAAGGCCGACACCACGCAGAACCCGTGGTGGGAACTGCGGGTGCTGGCCCGGCTCGGGGCCGCCATCGACCTGGGCGCGATCGGCAAGGACTACTCGGTCTGGCGCAAGGACGACATCATCAGCTCGTTCTGGACGGTCACCCACGCCGCGGGCGCGTTCCAGGGCATCAAGGTCACCCCTCAGCTCGGCGGGGTGGGACCGGGGCAGAACTACCAGTTCAAGGTCAGCGTCTCCGGCTATCCCGACGACGTCGTCACCCAGTGGAAGCTGATCAGCGGCCCCGGCACGCTGACCGCGGACGGCCTGTACAACTCCGCGCAGGAGGGCGTGGCCGAGGTCGAGGTGACCAGCCCCGCGACCGGCGGGCACCCGCAGCTGCAGGCCCGCGGCGGGGTCGAGGTCGGCACCAAGTACGGCACACCCGGACCGCCCAAGCTCGACACCTACACCGCGCCGACGCTGCGCGGGGCCACCGTGAGCTGGTCGCCGCCCGCCGACACCGGCATGAGCGACATCTCCGGCTACGTGGTGACCGCGACGGCCGAGGACGGCAGCGGGACCGCGCGTGCGTTCGCCTATGGCGGCGACGCGACGCACCAGCTCGTCCAGGGGCTCACGCCCGGGGTGACGTACAGCGTCACCGTGATCGCGCAGAACGCCCAGGGCAGCGGCGAGCCGTCCGCCCCGCTGAAGCTGACGCCGACGGACGTGATCTTCCTCGGCCCGCCCTCCACGCTCGGCGCGGACCTCGCGGGCAGCACCGAGACGCAGGGCCGCCCCGACTCCTCCGGGACGGCCGGCGGCGCCACCGGCGCCGCGGCCTCCGGCGACGGCCGCTACATCTTCTTCCTGACCAAGGCGCGCAGCAACCTCATGCCGGACGACCGGCGCGCGCCCTCCAGCACGGCGCCGTTCATCCTGCGCAAGGACACGCAGGGCGGCGGCACGCAGGTCGTGTCCATGGGCGCCGACGGCGTCACCCCGGTCACCGGTTTCGTCGGCGGCCCGCTGGCCGGCCGGAACGGCAACGTGGTCGCCTTCACCTCGCTGGAGTGGACCGGCGTGCTGACCCCGAGGTCGGTCGTGCACGACATCGCCGCCAGGACCTCCTGGACGCTGGAGGAGTACGGCTACGTCTCCGCCGTCAGCGACGACGGGCACGCGGTCGTGTACTGGAAGAAGCTGGACGTGCACTCGGCCACCTCCCGGTGGAACCTGTACCGGCAGGTCAAGGGCGGCGCGGCGCAGAAGCTGACCTCGTGCGACTCCCAGACCGACGGCGACTGCCCGACCTCGACGGGCGAGGGCGTCCTGTCCGGCGACGGCAACCGGGTGACCTGGTCCACCTACGACGCCACCGCCCAGAAGTACCGCACCTGGCTGTACGACGCCGCCGCCGGCGGCACGACGGAGATCTTCCCGGGCGCCGACGTCGGCGACCCGATCATCTCCGGCGACGGGCAGGTGGTGGCGCTGCGGTTCACCGCGCATCCGTCCCAGACCTCGTGCCTGATGGTCGCCAGGATCGGCGGCGCCACGCCGGGCGCGGGCAACTGCCTGGTCCCCGAGGACGTCAACGGTCACGGCAAGGCGCTGTTCCTCAGCCAGAAGGGCACCGCGCTGGCCTACGAGTACACCGACGACGACTCGGTGCGCAGCCTGCGCAGCTACCGGGGCGGTGTCACCCATCTGGCGGGCGGCGCGCCGGGGCAGTCGTGGCCGGTGACGGCGTTCATCACCGACGACGACCAGCGCCTGATCTACACCCTCGGCTACGACGGCGGCACGGGCACCGCCGACACCGTCGTCGCCCACGAGGTGCCGGGCGTGTGGTGGGACTTCACGACGGGCGGGATGCCCGGTGGCGCCCCGGCGCCCGCCGCCGCGTCCGACACGGCGTCCGACCGGCGCGCGCCGGCTCGCGATCTACGGGTGCGCATGCCCGACAAGCCGGTCACGCTCGGCTCGACGCGGCCACATCCGGACGTTTCCTCCTCCCGCGATTGACGCCGGCGGGGGATCGGAGAACTGTCGGCGACAGCTACTGGGCGCGGTCGGGCCAGACGGGGCCCTGGTCGGTCCAGACGACACCCTTGTTGCGGCACAGGCAGAAGGGGTGGCCGACGGGGTCGGTGTAGACGCGCCACCCGTAGCCGTTGGGCCCGATGAACTCCTGCCGCAGGGACGCGCCGAGGGCCAGGACGCGGCTCTGCTCGGCCTCGACGTCGTCGACTTCGAAGTCGAGGTGGAACTGCTTGGGGTGCTCGCTGTCGGGCCACTGCGGGGCGCGGTAGCGCTCCACCGGGTTGAAGGCCAGCTCGATCTCGCCGAACTGGATGCCGGCCCAGTTCTCGTGGCTGCCCTCCTTGACCGGGCGACCCGTCACCGCGGAGTAGAAGGCCGCCAGTTTCAGCGCATCCGGGCAGTCGATGATGAAGTCGGTGAGTCGCAGCATCCCGCGATCCTGTCACAAGATCCAGTACGTCGGCCGTGAAGCAGGGCGGCCGATCTGTGGGCGGCGAAACAGTGTGCGCGCATCCGCTATCCGGAGGAAGAGACCAGGGTCATGGATCGTCTCGGCATAGGCCCTCGCAAAAGGAGCTGCGGGAGGTGGCCTTCTCCGCCCGCCGCAAGGGCCCGTCGCGCCGATCCCACCTCGTGCGTCGCCCCCCGCCCCCGTGCCTGGTGACGTGACGCCGCGGCGGGGTGCCGTCATGGAGAGGCCGGTGCCACCGTGCCGGACGTCAGGGCCGCCTGCACGATGCGGAGTGCTTCGGCCGCGTCGAGGCCGACGCTGGCGATCACGGCGGCGTAGTCGGCGGCCGCCCGCCGGGCCCGTTCCCGGCCCTCCTCGCCGGCGGCCGACACGAACGAGCCCGCCCGCCCGCGCGTCTCGATCAGCCCCGCCTCCTCCAGCTCCCGGTACGCCCGGCCGACCGTGTTGACGGCCAGGCCGAGGTCGGCCGCCAGGTGGCGGATGGTCGGCAGCCGGGCGCCCACGGCGAGCGTGCGGTTCTGGATCTGCCGGGCGAGCTGGGCCCGCAACTGCTCGAACGGCGGCACCGGCGAGCCCGCGTCGATGACGATCATCGCAGGCCCACCGCGCGCCGCGCCGTGGCCGCGTACGACGGGGTCCTGGCATGGACGGCGACCAGGGCGAGCACCCCCAGCACCAGGAAACCCACCGCGGCGGCGCTCCACCATCCGGGCGCGAACCCGGACAGCAGCACCACCGGCAGCGCCCACAACACGGGCGGCGCGTAGCTCTCGCGGGCGTCCTCGATCCGCATGACGACGTCGGCCGTCAGGGAGATCTCGTCCTCGGCCACGACGGGCCGGGCCAGCGTCTCGCGCAGTTGCAGGACGGCGACGAGGGCGACTCCGGTCACGGCGACCAGCAGCACCACGGCGGCGTACCGTGCGGTGCCCTCGGTGACGGCCAGCGCGCTCACCCCCAGCGCGAACGCGCAGGCGAAGGTGGCGCCCGCCACGGCGGCGTAGGGCCGTCCGAGCAGGGCGGCCCAGCCGAGCCGCACCGGATGGGCCACCCGTCGCGGCAGCGTGGACCCGGCGCGCCGGTCGACGCGCCGCACCCAGGCGTCCAGCAGGGTCTGGGTCAGCAGCAGCGCGGCGATCGACCCGCTCAGCGCCAGCATCGGCGCCGGCCGGCCCGGCCCGGCGCCGCCGGAGGCTCCCGGCAGGGCGGCGACCTGCGCCAGGGAGGCCGCGATGATCAGCACGGCCAGCAGGACGCTGCCCAGCAGCCGCACCCGCCGCCGCACCGCCAGGCGCGTGGCCAGCAACGGCGTCGGCGTGCCGTCGCCCAGGCCGTGCCGCCGCAGCCAGGTCTCGGCGGACCGGACGTCGGCCGGCGGCGGTCCGGCGTCGGACGTGGAAGCGTTCGTCATGCCTACTCCTTTTGTCGCAAGCTTTGTAGCAACATGGTGCGTCATTCCTTGCGACAAAGTCAACGCCCGGGACGCTCGCCCGCGCGAGGACGCGCAGATCTGACGGACACGTTTGCGACATTCGCCGGGACTGTTCGACAGGGCGGCCGTAGGGTGCGGTCATGGACTGGCAGACCTGGCACGACGAATACGACCTCGACGACTCCGTCCTGGCGCGGCGGCTGCAGGTCGTCCAGGACCAGCTTCGGCTGGCACTGGACGCTCGCCCGCCTGGTCCGCTGAAGGTGATCAGCTTGTGCTCGGGGCAAGGCCGTGACCTTCTCGGCGTGATGGCCGATCATCCCCGTCGTGGCGACGTCCGGGCGCGCCTGGTCGAACTGGATCCAGGCAACGCCGCGATCGCCCGGGCCGCGGCCGCGGCCGCAGGGCTGGACCAGGTCGAGGTGGTGACGGCTGACGCCGCGCTCACCGACCACTACCAGGACCTGGCGCCGGCCGACATCGTGCTGGCCTGCGGGATGTTCGGCAACATCACCGACGAGGACATCGAGCGCACGATCGGCTTCTGCCCACAGCTGTGCGCCACCGGCGCCACCGTCATCTGGACGCGGCACCGCCGCGCGCCGGACCGGGTTCCGCTGATCTGCGCCTGGTTCGAGGAGCGAGGATTCGACCGGACGTGGCTGTCCGACCCCCAGGCGGGTTTCGGCGTGGGGGTGCATCGCTACACGGGCCGGCCGCAGCCGCTGGCTCTCGGCGAGCGCATGTTCCAGTTCGTCGGCTACGACGTCCTCGAGGGCACCAGTCCGCAGGCTTGAACCCTGGCGCGACCGCCCGTGATCCGGCGCTGCGCGGGGTGCCGGCTACCCGGCGGAGACGGTGATGTCTCCGGAACCCGTGGTCAGTGACATCTTGCGCGGCGAGGAGCCGTCCTTCTTGACCGAGATGCCGGCGTCGCCGGAGGCCGTACTGGCCTTCACGTCGTAGGTCTCGTCGGGGACGGTGAGCACGACGTCGCCCGAACCGGCCGACAGCTCGACGCTCTCCGGCGCGACCGCGTACTTCAGGGTGACCTTGCCCGATCCCTCCTTGACCAGCAGCTTCTTGCCGCCCAGGCCGTCACCCTTGATGTCGCCGGAGCCGGCCTCCAGGTCCAGAGGGCCGGTGAGCGACCGCAGGGTGAGATCGCCCGAACCGGCGTCCACGTCGACCGGCACCCCCTTGGGGACCTCCACCTGGTACTCGACCCCGCAGGTGCCCCACGACTTCGCGCAGTCGTAGGAGACGGACAGCGTGCCGCCCTCCACCTTGTGCGCGGTCCGCGGCTTGTCGTTGCTCCAGTAGAGCCTCTCGGTCACGCTGACATGGGCGGCATCCGACTCGGTGACGGTCACGTTCCCGCTGCCGCTTCTGAGGTGAAGCCGCTGCACCTTCTCCTTGACCTGGTACGTGCTGGTCTCCTCGTTCTTCGGTTTGCCGATGGCGTCCAGGCCGCACCCGGTCAGGAGCACCGCGGAGGCCAGCAGGCCGCCCGCGATCGCAGTGATCTTCATGCCGTCCATCCTGTCCGGCCTCGCCGCGGCCTGCATCAGGGATGCCCCCGACAGGTCCCCGGGAGAACCCTCACCTCGGACGACCCTGTCCGTAGCGGGGGCAGAACGGGCATGTGATCTCAGGGGCTTTCCACGAAGCGCGCGCCCGGTCCGGGCGTGCGGCAGACGTCTTCCGGGGCGAGGTGGCGGTGCCCCGCGGCGCACTCGAGGACGATCTTGACCGGCTCGTCGCAGGAGCTCGCGTCATCGACGGGCCGGTGCCGGACGATGACGGACGGGCCCTGCGGGTCGGCGAGGTACGTGTCGCCCCATTCCAGGAGCGCCACGAGCGTGGGCCGCAACGCCCGGCCCTGCTCGGTGAGCTCGTAGGCGAAGCGCTGCCGGTCCCCGGGCTCCTGGTAGGGCACGCGCCGCATGACTCCCGCGGTCACCAGGGTCTCGAGCCGGGTCGCCAGGAGATTCTTGGCGATCCCGAGGCGGGAGTGGAACTCTCCGAACCGGCGCGCGCCGTCCAGCGCCTCACGGACGATCAGCAGCGACCAGCGTTCCCCCACCACCGAGAGGGCGCGCGCCACCGAGCAGTTCACCGGGTCGATTCGCCGCGTCTCCATGGGAGGAGTGTACCCGTCTGGGTTTACAAGCTGTACTCAGCCCTCGTAGACTCCCGGCCTGAGTTGAAGAACTAAACTCACAGAGGAGATCGACCATGCCCATGCTCGACGTGTACATCCCCGACGGGGCGCTCCAGCCGGACGCCGAGGCGGCCCTGCTGAACCGCATCACCGAGATCCTCATCCGCAACGAGGGATTCGACCCCGCCGACCCGGTGAGCCGTTCCGTCTCCTGGCTCTGGCTGCACCGGCCGGCCGGCGTCTACGTCGGCGGACAACCCGCGGACGCGCCCCGCTACAAGGTCGTCCCGTCCGTCCCCGAGGGCCAGCTCGACGAGCGGAAGCGCGCGAGCGTCATCGCCGAGGTCACCGAGGCCATCCTCGACGCGGAGAACGGCGCCTGGCCGCGTGACGCCGGCCGGATCTGGGTCTTCCCCACCGAGATCCCCGAGGGGCACTGGGGCGGCAGGGGCCAGGTCAGCCCGCTCGCGACGATCCTGGCCCGGCTCACCGGCGACGACACCGAGCGCGCCCGTACGCTCGCGCGTGAGCGGATCGCCGCCACCCGAGCCGAACACGCCCGCCTGCCCTGATCGGCGGCGGACGACGGGGGATCGAGGCGGCCGACTTCGCGCCGCCCGGACCGGCATGCGAACGGCGCGTCACGTCACCACGGGGCGAAGGCTCTCCGACGCGACACCCGCTACGGGCGCGCTGGTGAACCGGCCGGGCTCCGGTCGATCCAGGCCGGGTCCGCGACGAGGGCCTGGAGCTCGTTCACGAGCCGGGCGGAGTGGAACCCGTCGGCGGCGGCGTGGTGCACCTGGAGGGCGAGGGGGAGCAGGACCCGGCCGTCGCGCTCGGTGTACCGGCCGAGGGTGAAGATGGGGGCCAGGTGGTCCCAGTTGTCGCCGATGTTGAGGTTGAACCCGGTGAAGGACGCCCACGGCAGGCTCGACACGTCGAACGTGTTGGACGGCGGCGGCCCCTGAGGGAAGAACTCGGTGGCGCGGCCGTGCTCGGCGAGCAGGGGAGCGGCGACGTCGTGGAAGGCGGCGAAGTCGGGGTCGTAGGGCGCCCACACGCACGCGAACGTCTCGCGTTCGGGGTTGAAGACCGTGAAGGCCGGATGCACGACGGGCCAGACGGCCGGCTCGCCCGAGGCGGTGAGGCACATCCTGAACTCGTCGTGCCGGTTGACGACCGTGGCGATCGCCCACACCTGCGCGAGGTAGGACTTGCGCCGCGACCGGCCGAGCGCCGCCGTGAACGCGGTGACGTCGATCTCCACCGTGATCGAGTACGTGCACGGGACGGCCCGGCGGTAGTGCTCGAAGTGCTGCCGGCGCGGCCAGGCATCGGTGTCGATCGGGATGGGGGTGTCCATGACCCCATCATCCCAACCGTCATCCGGCCGCCGGACCGGACGGAATGTCGGCCGCGGCGGATACGGTCACCTGCCATGAACACCCAGTACGGCTGGCCCGCCCTCTTCGCGGCGAAGGGCCTGACCCCCCGGAGCCCCGGCGGCCCGCCGCCCGCGCCGGGCAACGCCCTGCACCCTCCGGCCGGCGAGGCGGAGGTCAGCCGGCTCGAAGACCGGCTGGGCACGGCCCTGCCACCGAGCTACCGGCAGTTCCTGCTGTTCGCCGACGGCTGGGGCGACGACGAGTCCGGCCATACCGTGTTGCCGGCCGCGCGGGTCGGCTGGTATCGCGACCTCGAGCCCGAGGCCGCCGGGCTGTGGCCGTCGCCCGGAGAACCGGTCTCCTACAGCGTCCCCGACGAGCTCTACTTCGTCTACGGGGCCGAGCAGGACTGCGTCAACCTGCGGGAGGAGTACGTACGCGACACCCTGCTGGTCGGCTACGGGGATGACGGCGAGTACCTGCTCAACCCGCACGTCAGGACCGCCGACGGCGAGTGGGAGGCCTGGTTCCTCGCGCCCTGGCTGGCGGGCGCCGACCGCCACCGGTCCTTCTGGGACCTGATGAGAACGCAGTAGCGTCCGTCCAGCGCCCCCGCCTCACCGCGGCGCGGGCGCGCCAGGCCCCGCGCGGACGGGCAGCAGGCGGGCCGGCAGGGCCGTGGCCAGCGCGGCGATCAGCGCGGCCGCCAGCATGCGCTCCAGGATGATCATGTGGATCGGCCACGGCAGCGCCGTCCGCAGGGGCAGCCACACCAGCTCCAGCGCGAGGGCGTAGAGCACCGCCGCGGCCAGAGCCGTCAGCATGCCCTTCGCGACCGGCGACGTCCCGGACAGCGCGGCCACGCAGGCCGCCAGGGCAGCGCCCACGGCGGCTCCGGTCGCGATGACGCCCGACAACGCGGTGCCGGAACTCTGGAAGACGTAGCCGTTGACCGTGCCCGACACCATTGCCGTGACCAGCGCCGCGGCGGCCGCGCAGCCCACCGCCAGGGGGACGCGGCCGGTGCGCCGGGGCGCGGGCGGGCGGCGTTCGCCGAGGGTGACCAAACGTACCGCCATCGGGGTCAGCATGAGCAGGACGACGGCGAGCAGCAGCAGGACGCCCCCCGACAGGCGGGAGTCCAGCATGATCTGCGCGCTGATCAGGACCTGGGCCAGCGGGTCGGAGACGGCGGGATATCTCTGCACGTGGGCGATGATGATGTCGGCCTGGATGTCGTAGAACGCCCGCGCGACCAGCGTCACGACCACCGCGATCAGCAGCAGCGGCCCGAGCGCCGACCGCAGCCCGTGCACCCGCGGCGCCCACACCCGCGCCACCCACCGCACCCACACCCCCAGCAGCAGGCCCGCCACCGCCAGCACCACCAGCCCGGCGAGCTGCACCGCCACGGGGAACGGCGCCAGCGCATGGTCCGTCATCCTGCTCGGGGCCAGCAGCCAGCCGCCCGCCAGCCCCACGGCCAGGCCCAGCGGCACGTGCACCGCGTCGCCGCGCGCCCCCACGGCCCGCAACGCCCGCAACCCCAGCGCGACGGCCAGCAGCAGGGCGAACACCTCCGCCGGCCACGGCAGCGTGTTGGTGCGTCCCTGCGCGGTCAGCGACGTGGCCGGATCCATGGTCAGGGAGAAACAGCCGCCCAGCGCCAGCGGGAAGACGAAGCCCTGGCGCACCAGCGGCTCCTCGTCCTCCAGCGCGGCCCGCCGGACGGCGAGATGCGGATGGGTGCGCACCCGCAGCGACACCGGCCACCGGCGCGGCGCCGGCGCCTGTTCGAACACGCGGCGCAGCGGTGTCGCGTCCCGCTCCCACGACAACACGCGGGCGTCGGCCATCAGCTCACGCGACTGCAGCACCACCGAACGGGTCAGCCACGACAACACCGCCAGCCCGGCGATCTGGGCGGCGAACAACCACGACAGCGCCGCGCGCGCCCCGAACGGCATCAGCTCCGACCGCAGGAACGGCGCCTGCCCCGACAACACTCCGTTCACGGCGGCGAGCAGACCCGGCACGAGGATCACCGCGGCGTAGGACCGCCACATCGCCAGCGTCACCGCCGTGATGGTCAGGTCCCTGTTGCGCACGTGCGCCAGCTCGTGCAGCACCACCGCACGGAACAGCGGCCGGTCGCGCTCGAACGACATCCAGGTGCCCCGGCTGATCACCACGTACCGGCGCCCGGCCCGGCCGAAGGCCAGCCCGGCCACCGCGGGGTCGAGCACGTCGAGCAGGAAGACGACCCGGCGGCCGCCGAGCACCTCCGCCGCCATCCGCCGCAGCTCCTCGCCCACCTCGCCGCCGACCGGACGCAGCCGCCGGCGGCGGATCCGCCAGGCCGGGCCGAACCAGTACTGCAGCCCGGTGAGCAGGACGAGCGTCGCGAAACAGAGCAACACGCCGAGCCGGAGATCCTGGTGGGCCCCGCGGCTCATCACGTCGCACGCGGGATCGTCCAGGCCCTTCAGCGCCGCGAGCTGGCACGCCTCCCTGACCTTCGCCGGGACCTCCGCCCCCTGCACCGACAGCAGGTCGAAGATCCCCGGCCGGTAGATCGCGGTCGTCGCGAACGCCAGGCTGATCAGCAGGACGAACGCGGACGTGGTGGCCGACGGCAGACGGCCGCTCATGACGGGTTGCGGGCCAGCTCGCTCACCACCGCGTCGGCCAGCGCGTCGGCCTGCGCCTGCGACATGCCCATCCGGCGCGCCTTGTGGTAGGCGACTTTGCGGATCTCCGTCAGCCGGGCCGGCGGCAACGGCGGCGGGCCCGCCGGCTGGGCCTCGGGCAGCTCCCGCGGACGGCGGCGCAACCGGCCGATCAGCCGGCCGGTCCACGAGCCGACGTCCTTGCCCACGTCCGCGAGCACCGTGGTCACCACGCCGGAGACGATCGCCGTCACCAGCAGCTCGTCCACCCCCGGCAACCCGAAACCGAGCGGATCCCGATGCGACCTCGGCCTGGTCCTGCCGCCGAGCGCGTCCCAGGTCTGGTCGAACAGCGGCAGTTCGGCGGGAGCGATCCTGGTCACGACCCGGCGGCTGAGATCCTTGGCGAACACATCGGACACCTAGCCTCCAACAGGAGAATTCCGTTGCCTGAAATATAGGCAGCTCCGAGGCCGGATGTCCTTGGATGCCGGATGTCCTTGGATACTGACGGCCCGGCCCGGCTTCCGCCGCATTTCCTCCGCGTTCCTCCGTGGCCCGTCCGATGACCAGGGCCCTGGTCAGGGCGCTTTTCTGGCTCTTGGGCAGCCTCTGGATCTAGAAGGGCCGGCCTCTGGGGCTGGAGGGAACCGGCGTCCTGCTCGCCGTTGCGGCGTGGGCCTAGGTGGCCTGGCCGGAGTCGTCGGTCAGAGCAACCGCGGTCAAGGTGAGGTGCCGGACCAGGACCTCGGCCGCGGTGTCGGCGTCGCGGGCCAGCGCCGCTTCCTCCAGTCTGCGGTGCTCCTTGGCGCCGTCCCGGCCGGGGTTGCGGTGCGCCGACCAACGGCGGGCCAGCTCACTCGCGGTCCACAGCCGGTCGAAGGTCTCCAACAGCGCGCGGTTGCCACACCCCTCCAGCAACGTGCGGTGGAAGGCCCTGTGAGCCTCGGCCCAAGCGCCGGTGTAGTACTCGCCCTCCTCCGGCACGTACGCCGGAGTGCGAACCAGACGATGGTGGGCGGCCCGCACACGGGCCTCCCAGTCGAGGTCGCCGCGCTCGATGGACATACGCAGGACGACCGGTTCGACGGTCCGACGGGCCTCCGCGACCTCCTGCCAGCGGCGGTCGGAGAAGGCCGGGACGGCGAAGCCGCGGTTGGGCAGCCGGTCGGCGAGCCCCTCGCCGACCACCCGCACGAGCGCCTCGCGCACCACGGCCAGGCTCACGCCCTGCTCCTTGGCCAGGTCCTGCGGCTTGAGCGGGGCGCCAGGAGGGTGGTCGCCGCGCATGATCGCGTCCCGCAGGTGTGCGTAGACCTGCTCGGAGAGCATCTGCTTCCCCGGTGAGATCGAGGGGTGCGCCATCTGAGCCATGAGCTCATCATAGACGATCCTCGAATAATCGATTATTTGTGCTACGGTCGATTAAGTAAGCCGCACTCGTCCGGAAAGGAACGACCGCTGTGCCTGCCAACGACCCCTTCGCCCGCTTTCCCAAGGCGGCCTCCTTCACCGTCACCAGCACCACCGTCACCGACGGCGCCCCCTGGCCGCCCGAGCAACGCTCCTCCGGCCTGCCCGGCGGGAAGGACACCTCCCCGCAGCTGTCCTGGACCGGCGCCCCGGACGGCACCAAGAGCTATGCCGTCACCGTCTACGATCCCGACGCCCCCACCGGGTCCGGGTTCTGGCACTGGGCGGTCGCCGACATCCCCGCCACCGTCACCGAACTGCCCGAGGGAGCCGGCGACGACACCGGCTCACAGCTGCCGGAGGGCGCCTACCAGTTGCCCAACGACGCCCGCGTGGCCCGCTACATCGGCGCCGCCCCGCCGGCCGGACATGGCCCGCACCGCTACTTCGTCGTCGTGCACGCCCTCGACATCCCCTCGACAGGCGTCCCGGCCGACGCCACGCCGGCCGTCCTCGGCTTCACCATGGCCGGTCACACCCTCGGACGCGCGATGTTGATCGCGACCGCCGAGACACCCGCCTGACAGCACCGCCCGACTCCCAGGAGAAACAACCACGATGCACCTTCCCGACTCCGCCCGCCCCGGCGACGGCTTGATGGACCTGAACGCCGTCCGTGACATCAGCCGCGCCATCAGTGCCGCCCACCTGTTCATCTATCTCGTCCCCGAAACCGCCGAGGAGGCGGTCGAGCTCGGCGTGAGCGACCGCGGGCCGGCGTATCTGGCCTTCAGGTCGGCCGCGATGGGCGCGGTTCCGTGGCAGGTCACGCTCGCGGCCTTCTACAACTTCAGCCCGCGTGCAGTGCGGGCCATGGCGGGCGTGTGGGACGTCGCACCGCCCGGGCGATGGCAGGCCGCCCGCTTCCTGGCCGCCGGCCGGGCGATGCGGCGCGTCAACGTACAGCTCACCGACGACCACCTTGCCGAGGCGCGCTCGCTGATCGACCCGGTCGTCGCCGGCGCCGACTACGCCGGCAAGGTGCTGGCCGCCGCGAACGCCTCGGTCGTGCTTCCCGCCGATCCTCTCGTCGCGCTCTGGCAGCAGATCACGGTGGCGCGCGAGTGGCGCGGCGACGCCCATCTCGTCGTACTCGCCGACAACGACCTCGGGCCGTGCGACTGCCTCGTTCTGCACACCGCAACCGGCCGCCTCCCGACGGCTCTCGCACGAGCGACCCGCCAGTGGGACGACGAGGAGTGGAGCGCGGCGACGGCACGCCTCGTCGCGCGCGGCTGGCTCGACTCCAACGCTGTGATCACCGCCGCCGGCAGTGCGGCACGTGAGCGCATCGACGTGGAGACCGACGAGCACTGCGCCGCTCTGTGGGCGCCGATCGGCGACGCGGGTGCCCGCCGCCTGGCCTCGCTCATCGCGCCGATCGCCAACGCGTTCACCGCGGCGGGAACGTTCCAGACCGTTCGCGGGCGGTCCGATCTTGCCTGAACGCTGATCGCCCATGCGGCCGAGTCAGCCTACGTCCGCATGCTCCACGACGGCGCTCGGCGACGACGGGGTCCACGCCGCGCAGCTCACGGTGGTCGGCCCCATCGGCCCTGGCGCCCGCCACGAACCGGACGCGGTGGCCGACGAACTGTGGCAGCTGCACACCCGGCGCGAGCAGGGCGTGTGGTCCCCGACGGGTCCCCAAGCAGGCGGTTCAGAGGGGGATCCGCCACAAGGCGGCCCATACGCAGGATCCACCAGCGTGTTTTACTACCCGGTCATCCTGAACAAGGGCTACCGCGTAAGCAGGGATGTACAGGTAGGGACGACCGCCGGGAAGCCGGAATTGGGAAATGATCAGCAAAAAGCCCTCGCCGCCAGATTCTGGCTCAACTCCGATCGGTGGTCATCTGAAGCGTCTTTGTGATGCGCAACCCAGACTGATCCCCGCAGGATCGCGCACCATAGACGCTGTTCCGACGACTCGGGGACCCCCGCCCGAGGGGTTCCGGGCCGCCCGTTCTGTGGCAGTTGCCCGCTGCCCGGCAGTGTGGAGATGGTGAACCGCGATGTCAGGTACGCCCGGCCGTCCGGCGCACGGACGGCACGGACGTGCCCGACCTTGTGAGCTACCAGTTGGCGTCGCTGATGGGCTCCAGCCGGAACTTCTCGTTGTCTTGGTGGCCGGAGTCGTACTGGTTCACGCTGGCACCGTCCTTGAGGCCGGCGTTCTCGATGGCCGGCACCTTGCCCGAATGCTTGACGATCAGCCGGGCGCGAGAAGGGAAGGAAGCCATGGTTACCTCCTTGGTAGGGGAAATCGGGGGGTAGGGGCCTGACACACACCGGACGGCGTGCCCTCTGCCAGTGGTCTCCACATTGAGCCGGTCGACGCTCAAGGGGCAACACAGAAAAAGCGGCCATATATTCTTCGGCCATGAATTCCGGTAGATGCGCCCGTCAAGAAAGCCTGTGATGAGCTGCCGAACCACGGCGCGAGCAGCAGCGGCGTGCCCGCAGTGGTGGAGTCCACGGACAGCACATCTGGTTGAAAGCGGTGCACCCTCGATGTCAATCACCAGCCCCCCATTCGGTCGGTGATCGAGGCAACGACGCCCGCTCGTCTCTATGAAACTTGATTACGGGCGGGAAATCACCCTCCAGTCCTGGCCCGCATCTGGACAGGATTCAAGCCTCCGCCACTTAATCCCGCCAGCGGTGCCAGGCAAGATCACCACGAGGTGTCCGGCAGTCCGTCCGAGGAGCCGGCGCAGGCGACTGTCACCGTTCAGATCCGATGACAATGGCAGAAGTGGGGTCGAGGGCCGGCCGTACGGAGAACTGATGTCAAACTACGCCGGGCCAAAGCACTGGTGCTGGTCGGGTTATCGCCCATGGAGAGATGACTGAATGGCTATGTCCATGTGACGCCGGCGCTTGGTCGCTATTGGCCAGTAGGCAGGTGATTGTTGACGTGCGCGACGACGAACTCACCGCCCGCGGGACAGAACAACCTGATCGCCGATCCGGCGGCGGGCGACAGCGCGATCTCCAGTAGAACGTTCTGCGGCGAGGCGCGCCTGGGTGTCGTACTTGCCCATCACACCCCGCATCTCCATCCAGGCATCGGCGCAGGACCAGGCCGATCGCGTCGGTGACCGTCCGCCGGTGGGCCTGCGAGCCGCGTAGCCGCTTCGGAGAACATGCAGCTCAAGCCCTGTGTGATGGTTTGACGCGGCACAGGGCGAACGGGGGTCTATGCGACGCCGGTCTGAGCGCGGACCATCCGCGCGTACCATCCGTGCCGGTCGCCGAGCAGGTCGAGGCGATCTCCGTGTTCCGCTACCCGGCCCTCGTCCAGGGCCACGACGGTGTCGAAGGACTCGAGGACGCCGAACCTGTGGGTGATCATCACCGTCGTCCGTCCCGCCCGCTCGGCCAGGATCGCCTCGACGACCTCCAGTTCGGTCATCGGGTCGAGCGCGGAGGTGGCCTCGTCGAGAACCAGCACGGACGCGCCGGCCAGGAGCGCGCGGGCCAGGGCGATGCGCTGTCGTTCGCCGCCGGACAGCAGCGCCCCCCGCTCTCCCACCAGCGAGTCGTAGCCGTCCGGGAGTGCCATGATCCGCTCGTGGACGCGGGTGAGCCGGCAGGCGCGCATGAGATCGTCCGCGGTGGCGTCGGGGGCGGCGTATCGGAGGTTGTCGGCGATCGACCCCTGGAAGAGGAAGGGCTCCTGCGTGGCGATGCAAATCTGTCCGGGCGACGGACGGGTGATCTTCACCCCGTCGATCCGGACCGAGCCCTCGGTGGGCGTGTGCAGGCCGGCCAGCAGGTGGCCGAGTGTCGTCTTGCCCGAGCCGCTCGGGCCGACGACCAGCGTGGTGGATCCGGCCGGGAGGGCGAGACTCACAGCGTCCAACGCCGGGCGGCCCCGCTCGTCTGCGGCGTACCGGAACGTGGCCCCATGGACGGCGAGCGCGCCGGGCCCGGGAGCGGGGTCCGGTCGTGCGTCAGGTCCGGGCTCCGGCTCGGGCTCCATGTCGAGGTAGTCGAAGACCCGCTCGAAGGCTCCCTGGGCGGAGCGGAACTCGGTGGAGATGTGCAGGAGTTGCCAAAGGGGCTGGTAGAGCCTGGCCTGCAGCACGGTGAAGGCCACCAGTGTGCCTGGAGTGATCCCGTCGGACAGGCCCGCCGCCACGAACACCAGATAGGGGGTCAACACGAAGAAGACGTGTCCCGCGCTCAGCACCCCTTGGGCCACCAGTCCGGAGCGTACTCCGAGCCGGATCAGCCGCCGGCTTTCCGTGGCGAATCGGCCGGCCTCGTCCGCGCTTCTGCCGTGGACCCTGGCCAGGATGACGGCGCCCAGGCTCAGCCGCTCCGCCACGATGGCCGACAGTTGCGCGCGAGAGTGCTGGCTGACCTCCGACAGGTTCTTGAGCGCTCGCCCGGAGCGGGAGGCCACCCAGACGACGATGGGCGCGAGAATCAGGGCGGCACCCGCGAGCTGGGGGGATAGTGCCACCATCGCGCCGGCGGCGGCCACGAATCCGATGACGCCGGACAGCGTGCTGGGCAGGGTGTCCTTGACGGCGTTCTCGATCTGAGCGGTGTCGTTGGCCAGCCGCGACTGGATCTCGCCACCTGGTGTCGCGGCGAAGAAGGCCAGCGGCATGCGCTGGAGACGGCCGAACAGTTCCACGCGCAGCGCGTGCACCACTTGCTGCGCGACGCGGGCCGACACCCACGACTGGCCGAGGTCCACCACACCCACCGCGCAGGCGGTGGCCGCCGCCAGGCCGGCGATCAGCGCGAGCAGCGGCAGGTCGGGACCGCCCGCGCCGAACAGCGCCCGGTCGAAGACCAGCTGGGTCAGCAACGGGACGGCGGCGTTCAGCGCGGAGTAGGCCACGACGAGCAGGACGACGAAGCAGATGGCGAGCCGGTGCGGCATGAACAGCCGCACGACCCTGCGCCAGGTTCCGGGGGCGGGAGGCTTCTCCGGAGCGAAGAGGGGACGATCGTGCACGGGCCGGGCCTGTCCTTGTCTGCATCGAGCGTCTGGTGACCGAGCGTCTGGTAGATCGAACGTCTGATGATCGAACAGCCCCGCCCGCCCGTGTCCGGGCGGGCGGGTTCGACTGTCAATTGTCGGTGCAGCCGAAGTGCTTGATGCAGTTGGTCAGCCGGAGCGCCTCGTTGGCGCCGGGCTCGAGCTCCTGGAGCGCCTGCAGGTCCTCGACGTCGAAGGACATGGTCGTCACCTCCTTGTGAATGCCGGGGCCGCCAGTGGCGCGGCCGTCTGTCATCGCCGTCCCGCTGCGGGAGCGGCGAGCCTGGGGGCCTCCTCCGGCATCCACAACCGGGCGGACCGGTCGCGCAGTCGGATGAGGAAGGCGACGATCCCCGCCGTACCGGCGAGAAAGGTCGGCGGGAAGTCTCCCTGGGGTCCGGGGACGAGCAGGCGGCCGCGACGATCGGCCGCACGGATTTCGAGGCAGCCGGCCAGATCTCGCGCCCACCGCCGGTAGTGGTCGTCACCGGTGAAGTCGGCCATGTCGAGCAGGAATTCACCGTCGCCGGGCAGTCCGTGGCACGGCACCGGCCCTGACTGCCATCGAGTACGGTGCACGGCCGCCGCGGCCTTGCGCGCCAGGTCCAGCGCGGGCGGGTCGCCGGTGGCACGCCAGTACCTCACGAGGAAGGAGCCGATCCCGGAGGAGCCGCTGCACCAGTGCGGCCGGCGCGGGCGCACCGTGGACAGGTCGCCGCGCTGCGTCGGCCACCAGGCGGTGTCGCCGTCCACTTCGGCGTGTTCGTAGAGGGCGCGGGCGATCTCGTGGACGGTCGCCGTCCAGTCAGGCCGGTGGAGGGCCCGGCCCGCGTGGAGCAGCGCGGTCCCGATGCCGGCGATGCCGTGCGCGAAACCGAAGTGGTTGGCCCCGGCCAGGCCCGAGTCGAACGTCTGCGGCGTCGGCCACTGCGGGTGGCCGTTGCCGTACGACCGCGCCTGATGCAGGTTCTGGAGGGCTTCGGCGGCCCGGTCCCGGAGCGGGAGATCTCCCGAGGCCAGGGCGATGTGCAGGAGCGCCATGCCGCATCCGGCCAGTCCGTGCGTCACGTCGGAGCCGGGGTGGTCGGTCGGCAGTCGCCGCGCCGTCCGTACCGCGAACCGGGCCAGCTCGGCGTCGCCCGTGGCCGTCGCCGCGTCGTACAGCGCCCACACGGCGCCGGAGCGCCCGAAGTGCAGGCCGGGCGGCCAGACGTCCTCGGCCGCCAGCCGCCGCCTCAACCAGCGGGCGAGTTCGGCAGCCGCCCTCGCGTGCGGTTCGGCCCGTGTCAGGACGCCGAGGATTCCCGCCGCGCCGCCGTTGACCGAGCACGGATCGGCTTCGATGCCGTCGGCGGCGTCGGGCCACGGCGACGGGGCGTCCTCGCTCGTGTCCATCGTCTCCACCAGGTGCGCGAGCCCGTCGTCGATCAGGCGGCCGATCCGCTGCGGCGGCCGGGACCGGTGGTGGGGGGCGGCCCGCTCCGGGGCGGGAGCGGTGAGGAAGCGGAGGCAGCTGTCCAGCGACCAGCGCCGTTCCGGTTCTGTCGCCAGCAGGCCCTCCACGAGCGGTCGCAGCAGGGCGAGCGTGGGGTTGGCTGCGGCAACCGCTGCCACCCTGGCCGCCTGGCCGGGGCCCGGCGGGTCCAGGTGGGCGCCGACCGCCAGGAAGTACGCCATCGCGCCGAGACTGTAGAGGTCGGCGCTCGCGTGCGGGGCGGGCCGGAACTCCCCCGTGTGGCCCGCCAGCTCCGGGGCGAGGTAGCCCGGAGTCCCGCCCACCATGACGGTGGTGCCCGGCACGGCCGCGTGTTCCAGGTCGATGAGCCGTAGTTCACCGCCGGGCGAGAGCATCACGTTGTTCGGCGACAGGTCGCCGAACACGTAGCCTCGGCCGTGCAGAGCCTTCAGCAACGTGGTCAGGCGGCTGATGATGGGCAGGACCTGCGCCGGCGCGCTGCCGAAGCCGTCCTCGCCCAGTGGCCCGGCATTCTCGTCCGACCAGCGCTGCAGCGTGATCCCCGGCACGAGCTCCTCGACGAGGAAGATGTGGCCGCCCTGCTCGAAGAAGTCCACCACGGCCGGTGTGATCCCGGCCGTGGCGAGGGCTTCCAGGCAGGAACGTTCGGCCGCGATCCGATCCCGCGCGTCGCGGCCGCTCAGATCGGCGCACGCGTGCGGACGCCCCTCCTTGACGACGACCTCGTGGCCGGTGGCGGTGTCCTCGGCGAGGTAGACGCCGCCCCGGTTGGCATGCCGTACGGCCTTACGGACGATGAACCGGTCATTGAGCATCACCGCAGACGCCCGCGGGCGCCGGCTCGCCACCGGAACCTCGAACGGGCAGGTCGCGAACGGCGGCGGGGAGAAGCTGGGCCGCCGTTCGTCGGGAACGAGCCGGCCCTGCGGCGAACGCAGCCGAATCTCGTAGAACCCGTCGTTGCCGAGCACGCGGTGCCCGCTGAAGGCGCCGTAGCGGTAGTGGACGATCCCGCCCGCCCGGTACGGACGGTCGGAAAGGATCACCGGACCGGGAAGTCCGCGGGTGGCGTCATCGAGCAGGGCGGCCAGGCGTACCGACGCGGCGTCGTCGAGGGGATAGACGGTGATGAACTTCCCGGCCTGCGCCCGGCTGCAGTGCGGCTCAAGGAGTTTCCAGTAGTCGCTCAGCCGGGCGGGAAACTTGAAGGCGCAACGGGCCTCGGCGAGTACTCGCGAGACGCGGGCGAGCGCCAGCGGGGCGGAGAGCATCGTCGCGGAGACGTGCAGCTTCCATCCCTGGTCGGGCATCGGGTAGGCGTCGGGGGTGACCTTGCACCAGAGGTTGTCCTCGACGAGCGACCAGTCCTGTGCGCCCGCGCGCCCGAGTTCGGCGGTCACGATGTCGCGCAGAATGGCCGGGTCTTCTGAATGCATGCCCACGTGACCCGCTTCCACCGTCGCCGCTTGCCTGCGGAACCGAGAGTCGCGAAGCGCTCTTGCAGATGAATGGGAAATGAATTGAATGCGAGGTGAGAGCTCCTCTCCCGGCCGGAGGTGAGCGCCACTCCCTGTATCGGTCGCATTTAGCTGAGATGCCGGAGGTGAGGCACGGCGCGAAGCAGCCCGGACGCTTTCTGGGCGAGAGCTCGACGGCCGGGGTTTGCGCCTTCGCTTTCGACCCCTATTTCATTTTCCGATTTTGCGGTTTTGGGCTGCCCGATTTTAAACGCTCAAACCTTTTCCCGTGGTTATCGTGCAGTTCTCCTGGCGCTCAGCCCTTCATCATGTCATGTGTGACATGCTACTGATCGTGTGCGGCGCGAGGCCGCACGCCCGATCATCAAAGGGGAAATCGTTGAAGCAGATCGTCAAGCGTGGATCCGCGGTACTCGCCGCAGGGGCGGCGGCCGCGGGGGCGCTCGCGTTGAGCGGCCCGGCATCCGCTGCCACGACTACGACCACCTGCAGTGACAGCGTCCTGATCTCGGGCCTCTCCACCAAGGCCTGCGTGGATCTCACCGGCACCCAGGCACGGTTATACGGCACCGTCGGCGCGCCCGGCATCGCAGAGCCTGGACCCGGCGGAGTCATCACCCCACAGCGCGCAGAGGTGGAGGTGTCCGGCCAAGTCGTCGGTGGCCTGTTCCTCGGCTCCCGGCGGCAGTCGGTGAGCATCTGGAACAACACCGTGACCGTTGAGGACGCCACCGCGACCGTCCCCTGCGGATCGACGGTTCGCGCCGAGGTCAAGCTGTCCCAGGGGCCCGTGGGTCCCGGCGGGCCCAGCTTCTACGGCCCTGCCTCCGTCACGGTGGACGCGCCGGTCGGCTGCTGAAACAGATGGATCGACGGTGGGCGCGGAACAGCCGTTCCGCGCCCACGTGCGCATGCCCGCGGCAGCGCTGAGGTCGTAGCGCTGGAAGGGCAGGTGGTCGCCCGCCACCGACACCGTGCCGGCCGAGCTGGAGATCCGCCGAGGAGATCCTCGAATCCCTCGCTGAATATTGCCGGCGAATTTCAGGCGGATGACACTAGTCGCCGTGGAGCCCGTCGGGGTCGCAGTAGTCGATCTCGTTCGTCGGCTTGAAGTCGGCCACGATGATCTCGCGCCGGAACGGGCCGCCGCTCTCCATCTCCTCGGCGGACGCCTCGAAGGTGAAGCGCTGCATGGGCCGCAGCAGCCTGCCCGCGATGACCACCGGCCTGCGCACCGAATAGATGGCGGGGAACGGGCAGCAGTAGTAGCTGCCGAGCGGCTTGCCCGCCGCGTCTACGGCGTAGGCGATGGCGCCGTCCCGGAAGGCGGCGTCGATCTGCGCCTGGATGTGCAGCGTGGCGGCCGGGTCGGGGTCGTACTCCCACATCTCCTTGACGGCCTGCCGGGCCTTGGGGTCGGCCTGCCAGTAGTCCCGCCGCTGCGGGTCGGTCAGGCACCACGGGTCGAGGTCGCGCAGATTCGCCTCAAGGGACTTGTACGTCGCCGCGGGCCTGGTGACGGTGCTCTGGTAGGTGGCGATGTGCCTGGGCATGGCGATGAGCTGACCCACGTGGTAGTAGAGCTCCAGGGACCGCTGCAGCCGTTGCTCGATCGCCTCGTGCAGGCTCGGCTGCGGATCGGCCTTGAGCAGCCCCTCGGCGTAGTCGGCGGCGGTGGCGGCCTCGGCCACGAGCTGGCGCAGCCGCTGCAGGTCGGCCTGGTGGTCGTGGTCGTCGGCGACGGTCTGCTCGAACACGCCGAAGGCCACTTCCGCGTGCCGGCGGATCGCGCGGGTGGCGGCCAGCATGCCGTGCAGGTGGGGCAGCGGGCACGGGTCCGCCTCGGCCCATTCGGGCAGGTCGGCGGGCAGCTGGAGCTCTGTCTCGACCAGATAGCGGGTGTTGCCGGCCGCCTGCCGGGCGCGTGACACCCAGCCTTCCACCTGCGCGAAGCACGCGGCCACCTGCCGGCTGGTGACCGGCGGCACGTAGCCCGCGGTGCGCGGGTCGGCGCTGTAGTCGGAGTCGAGCAGCTGCTCGCCGATGGTCTGCAGCACGAACGCGTTCCAGGTGCACAGCAGCTGCCCGGAGGCGGACTGCGGGCCGTGCCAGAGGTTGACGCCGTCCTGGACCAGGCGTAACCGCAGCTCCTCGGCACGCTCCAGCTCGGTGTAGACCAGGCCCCCCGCCCGCCGGTACGCCTCCAGCTCGTCCGCGCGCACCTCGCCCTTGTACGCCGCGACCATCCGCGTCATCAGCGTCGGCCGTCCCGGATCATTGGCCATCATGTACGTCCCCGTCCTCTTCCCCCGTGACAATTGGTGATCCGTACCCTAAGCCGCCATCCCTTCGGCGGGCCATCCATGGCGAGCTCCGGAATCAGCCCGCGCGGCACGGAGGTGACGCCCTACGATCGGGGGATGGCCGTCCCCGAGCTGATCCGCATCGTGACGCGTTCGTCTCCCATGGCGCTCGCCCAGGTCGAGCGCGTCCGGCGGGAGCTGGCCGACCGGCATCCCGGCATCCGCACCGAGGTCGTCCCGGTCACCACGTCCGGCGACCGGTGGCAGGGGGCGCTGTCGGCGCTGGGCGGCAAGGGCGCCTTCACCAAAGAGGTCGACGAGGCGCTCCTGGCCGGCCAGGCCGACCTGGCGGTCCACTGCATGAAGGACGTGCCCGCCGACCGCCCGCTGCCGGCCGGCACGGTGTTCGCGGCCTTCCTCAAGCGTGACGACCTGCGCGACGCGCTCGTGCACCCCGGCGGCCTGAAGCTGGACGCGCTGCCCGAGGGCACCCGGATCGGCACGTCGTCGGTGCGGCGCGTGGCCCAGCTCGCCGCGTCCCACCCGCAGCTGCGCTGCGTGCCGATGCGCGGCAACGCCAACCGGCGCCTGGAGAAGCTGGACGCGGGGGAGGCCGACGCGCTGCTGCTGGCGGTGGCCGGGCTGGAGCGCATCGGCCGGCCGGAACGGATCACCGAGGCGCTGTCGCTGGAGACGATGTGCCCGCCGATCGGCGCGGGCGTGCTGGCCCTGCAGTGCCGGGAGGACGACCCGGCGACCGTCGACGCGGTCGCCGGGCTGGGGCATGCCGACACGTGGCGGGAGATCACGGCCGAGCGCATGCTGCTGCACGTGCTCCAGGGCCACTGCAACTCGCCCATCGCCGGGTACGCCCGCGCCGAGCGCGACGGCCGGTTGTCGTTGCGCGCCCGGGTCTTCTCCCCCGACGGCAAGCGCGTGCTCGACGCGCACGAGTGGGCCGGCCCGCTCGACCCGGCGACGCTCGGCACCTCCGTCGCTGTCGCGCTGCTCCGCCAGGGCGCCCGGGAACTGATCGACACCATCCCTCACTGACGGCGGGCCGCCTATGTCGTGGCGGCCGCCATCTCGTCCTGGTCGCGGAGGGGTTCGTCGCCGTGCAGCAGCCACTCCAGCGTGGCGGGGGTGGCGTCGAAGTGCCCGGCGTGCCCGGCGTCGGGCTGGACGGTGAGGGTGGCGGTGGGGATCCGGGCGGCGAGCCAGCGGGCGTGCGCGACCGGCACGACCCCGTCCAGCTCGCCGTGCCACAGCCGGACCGGAACGGTGATGGCGGCGGGGTCCACCTCCCAGGGCCTGCCGAAGAGGGCGATGACGTCGTCGGCCCAGCCCCCGAGGCCGGGACGGACCGCCGCGGCGTAGGCGGCCGCCAACATGGCGCTGACCTCGGGCCGCGTCAGGACGGCGGCCTCGAACGGCGGCAACTGCGGCGGCCCGGACGAGTCCGCCCCCAGGTGGGCGATCATCGCGTCGCGATCCTGGAGGGCGACGGCGGCGCTGCGTCGGTTGCCCTCCATCATCCCGGCTGTCCAGTCCAGCCCTTCGGCGTCGCGCGGGGCCGGCGCCGCCAGCGTGGCGACCCGGACCGCCCGGCCGGGGTGGCGGGCGGCGAACGCCAGCGCGTGCGGCCCGCCGCCGGAGACCCCGTAGACGGCGAACTCGTCCAGGCCGAGCGCGTCGGCCACGGCGGCGACGTCGTCCGCGCCGTCCACGACGCGCCGCCCCGGCAGCGGCGTCGAGCCGCCGAGGCCGGGGCGGTCGAAGGTGATCAGCCGGATGCCGAGCCTGGTGTACAAGGAGTCGTCGGGGTGGCGGGCCAGGCGTCCCACGGGGGTGCCGTGCAGGTAGAAGACGGGTGTCCCGTCGGGGACGCCCCACTGCTCCACGGCAAGGGTGCGGCCGTCTCGCGTGATCACTGTGTGCACTCCGCCACGCTAGCCAGGACGACACCAGTGCACCGTAGGTTTCATTTCCGGCGAAACAGACGCGGCTGCGTACGGGGCGGGCGGACCTGGCGGAGACGGTGAGCTTCGTCGGAGTGTGACGCCGGGCGGTCAGGCTCGGCGGGCGCGGCACGCGAGGCGGCCGGCGACGGCGAGGACGAGGTCGCGCAGTTCGGCGGGACGTTCGATGACGAACGGACGGTCGAGCGCGGCGAGCACGGCAGGCAGCCAGTCGAGCCGTTCGACCCGCAGCTCGACCCGCCACCAGCGCCCACCCGCCGGATGGGCCTCCCCGGCGGCCTCCGCAGCGGGCTCGTCAGCGGTCTGCGCAGCGGGCTCGACGGCGAGGGCGTCAGCGGGGTTGAGAGCGGGGTCGTCGGTGATCTCCTCCATGGTGGCGACGGCGGCGGGCAGGCGGGCGCGGATCTGCTCGGCCGTCCCGTGGATCCGCAGGGTCACCTCGTGCCGGTAGGACGCGGTGGCGAACCCCGACAGGACGCGCTGCGCCGGATCCGGGCCGGCCGGCGCCTCGAACGAGCCGGGCAGGGTCCGGGCGTCCGCGACGCGGTCGAGGCGGAAGGTCCGGTTCTCGCCGAGGCCGGGGTCCTCGCCGGTGACGTACCAGCGGCCCGCGTGGCTGACGATCCCGTACGGGTGCAGCGTGCGGTCACTGCGCCGGCCGGTGCGGTCGGCGTACCGGATCGAGACGGGCCGGCGGTGGCGTACGGCGTCGGCGATCGTGAGCAGGACGGCGCCGTCCGGGCCGGCGGGCCTGCCGGACGGGCCGGTGAAGGCGAGGGCTTCCATGAGCGCGTCGAGTCTGCGGACGAGCCGTTCCGGCAGCACCCGGCGGATCTTCGCGGCCGCCGTCTCGCTCGCAGTGTCGCTCGCCGTGTCCCCGGCGTCGCCCGCCGTACGCCGGTTGGCGATCAGGCCGAGCAGCACGGCCAGCGCCTCGTCGTCGTCGAGCATGAGCGGCGGCAGGCGGTAACCGCGGGCGAGACGATAGCCGCCGTAACGGCCGCGCACCGACTCGACCGGCAGCCCGAGGTCGACGAGCTGACCGACGTACCGCCGCACGGTACGGCCGTCGACGCCGAGCCGGTCGGCCAGTTCGGCCATCGTCCGGACGCCGCCCGACTGCAACAACTCCAGGAGCGTGAGCACACGACCGGTGGGTGGCGACATGAATACGAGCCTATGGCGAATAGTGGACCGAATCCGTCCAGTATCAGTCGTACCGTGCGGGGTGCCAAGAGCTGCACGAACACTGAAGGAACGTCATGAACTTCGTATCGATCCGCATCATCACCGACGACGTCGCCCGCCTCGCCGGGTTCTACGAGCAGGCCACCGGGACCCCGGCGACCTGGTCCACCGAGGACTTCGCCGAGATCAGGACCGGCACCGCCACGCTGGCGATCGCGAGCACCCGCACCGTCCCGCTGTTCGCCCCGGGCTCCTCCCGCCCGGCCGACAACCACAGCGTGATCGTCGAGTTCCTGGTGGACGACGTGGACCGCGTGTACGAGAACCTGACCGGCTTCGTCACCGACTTCGTCAACGAGCCCACC
This sequence comes from Nonomuraea sp. NPDC049637, assembly GCF_040675235.1. Lineage (NCBI taxonomy): Bacteria > Bacillati > Actinomycetota > Actinomycetes > Streptosporangiales > Streptosporangiaceae > Nonomuraea > Nonomuraea sp. NPDC049637. Next base: position 82,756 of record NZ_JBFAOM010000034.1, on the reverse strand, counting down.
ACGATGCCCTGGGGCAACCGGTCGCTGCTGTTCCGCGACCCCGACGGCAATCTCGTCAACCTCTTCACCCCGGTCACCCCGGCCGCCGTGGCGAGATCCGCCCGCTGATCGGAAAACCAGCGGGCGGGGTCAGGCGGCGGGGGTGCGGCGGCGGGACTGCCAGGCCAGGTGGGCGTCGCGGACCTTGGTCCACAGGGCCTCGCGCTCGGCGCCGTTGACGTCGTCGAGGCGCAGCCCGAACACCTCCTCCAGGGCCTCGAACCACTCCCGCCGGGTGGACAGCTCCCGTTCGGTCCTGCCGTCCGCGCCGACCCGGCGCAGCATGCAGCCCACCAGGCAGTCGGCGCCCGTCGCGTCGCGCCGCAGCACGACGGCGGCCCGCACCAGCCGGGACTCGGGCGAGGTGCACAGGTACGGATGCCACTCCACGAAGTCCCCGGGCTCGGCGGGCGCCCGCTCGACGTCCAGCCCGGCGATCGACCCGCGGGGGTCGTGGTCGAACCGCCAGCCGCCGGGCTCCACGTCCGAGGCGGACAGCCGGAACTCGAACGGCCCCTGCCGGTACGTCCCCGCCCGCAGCGGCAGCGGCTCGTGCAGCCCGTCGCCGAGCCCGATGTCCACCAGCCAGTCCTGCCCGTCGAGGGCGACGGTGAGCGCGAGGTGCGGCGCGAACGACGCCGGCGAGGCGGGCGCCCGGACGGCGGCCTGCACCCCGGCCCGATGCCAGGTGACGTCGTAGCCGAGCGCGGTAAGCAGCGTGGCGAACGCCCCGTTGAGCTGCACGCAGTAGCCGCCGCGCCCGCGCAGCACCCGCTCGACCGACTCGCGCGGGTCCACGGTGATCCGCCGGCCGAGCTGCACCTCCAACGTCTCGTACGGCACCCGCTCCACGTGCGCGCGGTGCAGGGCGCGCAGCGCCGGAAGCGACGGCTCGCCGGGGTCGCCGACGTCCAGCCGGTCGAGGTAGGCGTTCAGGTCACGGTCACGAGTTCGCCGCATGGGCCCTCCCTTCGGTCGCCGCGTCCATCGTGGTCCGCCGCGCGGCCGTCCCGCACCTCGCGGATTGCTCGCCGCGCGGCGGTGCCGGACGGCGAGCCCGGGCGACCGAGCACGGCGGCGGGCGGCCGTACCGCGCAATCCACGAGATGCGGCGGCGCGCGGCCGCGACCGACGATGACCACGATGACGCTGCCCTGAGCGGTTCACCGGGAGGAGACGACCAGATGCGCAACCAGACTGTCGCACCGGAGCGGGTGAGCGCCCGATGGGAGGATCACCTGCCCGACCTGCTGGACAAGCTGGGATTGCCGGCCGAAGGGGCGATCCAGGTGGGCGCGCACCGGGGCCAGGAGGTGGAGGCGCTCACCAGGTGCGGTTTCCGCCGCCTGGTCATGATGGAGCCCAACGGCGACCACCTGCCCGCGCTGCGCGAGCAGCTCCGGCTGCACCACCTGGCCGCCGGGCTGCCCGAGCCCGAGCATGGCCACCCGGCCCGCGAGGTCGTGGCGGCGTGCGCCGGCCGGGAACGCGGCCAGGCCACCCTCAACGTCACCCCCTACGACAAGCAGTCCAGCATGCTGCCGCCGCTGCTGCCCATGGCCGTCGTCCGGCAGGACGTCGTCCCGGTGATCCCCGTCAGCGAGGTGCAGCACGGCTGCAACGTGCTGGTGGTGGACGCCCAGGGCGCCGAGCTGGAGGTGCTGGCCGGGACCGACCTGAGCCGGCTGCGGCTCGCCGTCGTCGAGGGCAGCGTGACGGCCCGCTACAGCGGCGGCTCGACCCTCGACAGCATCGCCGAGCACATGACGGCGCACGGCTGGCGCGAGGTGGCCGCCTGGCCGCACCTGCGTCCCGGCGTCGTGGACGTCGCCTGGCTGGCCCCCTGGCCCACCCCGTTCTGATGGATCGGCCGTCGGACGGGGGCCTGGCGTGCGAGCGCCGCGGGGCGGTGGCCGTCCTGCGGCTCGACCGGCCCCGCGTGCGCAACGCGCTCGGGTCCGGGCTGGTCGCGGCGCTCGGCTGCGCGCTGGCCGAGCTGGACGACGACCCGGGGGTGCGCGCCGCCGTGCTGACGGGCGCGCCGCCGGGGTTCTGCGCGGGTTCGGACCTGAAGGAGCTGTCCGGGATGACGCGTGAGGGCATGGTGCGGCACGAGGCCGACACCGGGCGCGTGGCCAGGGCCGTCCAGCATCTCGGCATCCCCGTGGTGGCCGCCGTCGAGGGCTTCGCGCTCGGCGGCGGCTTCTTGCTGGCCACCGGCTGCGACGTGGTGGTCACCGCCGAGGACGCCCGCTGGCACCTGCCGGAGGTGCGGCTCGGCTGGGTGCCGCCCTGGGGCATCCAGAGCCTGGCCGCCCGGGTCGGGCCGGTCGCCGCGCGGCGGCTGGTCTGGGGCGACCGCCCGCTGACCGGCCGCGAGCTGCACGGGATCGGCGGCGCCGACGAGCTCACGGCGCCGGGCCAGGCCCTGGCGTGCGCGCTGGAGGTGGCGGCGGGGCTCGCCGCGCTGCCCCCGCACGCGGTCGCCTCCGCCAAGCGGGCGCTGGCCGACGCGGTGAGCGGGCCCGCCGAGACGCTCGACGCGCGTACGACCTGGATGTTCGGCGCCGACTGCGCCTCCGCCGCGGCCCGCGAGAGCCTGGCCCGCTTCGGAGCCCGCCCATGACCGGCCAGGACCAGGCCCCGGCCCCGGTCCCGGACCAGGTCCCGGACCAGGCCCCGGATCAGGTCCCGGATCAGGCCGCGGACCAGGCCCCGGAGCCGGCGGCGGCCGGCCGGACGGGCAAGGTGTGCGGGGCGGCCGAGGCTGTCGCGCTCATCGAGGACCACCAGGCCGTCGCCAGCACCGGCGTGATCGGCTGGCTGACCCCCGACGCCCTGCTGGCCGCGCTCGGCGAGCGCTTCGCCGCCACCGGCGCCCCCCGCGAGCTGACCTTCTACTTCCCCTGCGCCACCGGGGACGCCGTCGGCATCGGCGGCATGGACCACGTGGCCAGGAAGGGCCTGATGCGCCGCATCGTGTCCGCCTCGTTCATCAACCCCCGCCACCCGGTGACCGGCGCCCGCCCGGCCCTGACCGAGCTGATCCAGAACGACCTCGTCGAGGCGTACAGCTGGCCGATGGGCGCGGCCATGCACTGGCTGCGCGAGGTGGCCCGGCGCGGCCCCGGCTACCTGACCCGCGTCGGACTCGGCACGTACGCCGACCCCCGGCACGGCGGCGGCAGGTTCACCCGCCTGGCCCAGGAGGACCTGGTGGAGCTGGTCGAGCTGGGCGGGGAGGAGTACCTGTTCTACCCGTCCTGGCCGCTGCACGCCGGCCTGGTCCGGGCGAGCGCCGCCGACCCCGACGGCAACCTGTCCTTCGAGGACCAGCCGCTGTTCTCCAGCGCGCTGGCCATCGCCCTCGCGGTGAAGGCGTGCGGCGGCACCGTGATCGCGCAGGTGTCGCGGATCGTGCCCGCCGGCTCGTCGCCCGCGCGGGAGATGCGCGTGCCCGGGGCGCTCGTCGACCGGGTCGTCGTGGTCCCGGACGCGCCCATGACCACCGGCGTACGGCACGACCCCGGCTACCTGCGGCACGTGCCCGACGCCGTCGCGCGAGTGCCGCGGCTGCCGTCCGGGCCGGACAAGGTGATCGCCCGCCGGGTCGCCAGGGAGGTCAGGCCGGGGGAGACCTCGATCTTCGGGTTCGGCGCCTCCTCCGACGCCGTCCTGGCCATGGCCGAGGACGGCCTGCTGGACGACGGCCGCCTGGACGAGCACCTGTTCACCACCGAGCACGGCTCGTTCGGCGGCATCGTGATGAGCGGCTGGCAGTTCTCGGCGAACTACTCGCCGCGGGCGCTGCTCGACGGGCCCTCCCAGTTCGACTTCATCGACGGCGGCGGCTGCCCGTTCGCCGCGCTCGCCTTCGCCCAGATCGACGCCGAGGGCAACGTGAACGTCAGCCGGTTCGGCGCGGCCAACCCCGGCGCCGGCGGGTTCGTGGACATCGCGCACAACGCCACGCGGCTGGTCTTCGCCGGCACGCTGACCACCGACGGCCTCCGGGTGAGCTGCGCCGACGGCGGGCTGCGGATCCTGGCCGAAGGGCGGGTGCGCAAGCTGGTGCCGCGGGCCGGGCACGTCACGTACCGGCTGGGCGAGGGCGTGCGGCGCGGGCAGTGGGCCCGCGTCGTCACCGAGCGGGCCGTCTTCGACGTCACCGCCGGCGGCCTGGAGCTCGTGGAGCTCGCGCCCGGGGTGGACCTGCGCCGCGACGTGCTCGACCAGATCGGCTTCCCGGTCCGCGTCTCGCCGTCGCTCGTCCCCATGGACCCGGCCCTCTTCCGCCCCTGACCGTCGGCGGGTGCAAGGCCGGGCCGGGGCCGGGGGCAGGTGCCCGGCTGTGGGCCGCCGCCGCCCCCTCTGGTTCACGCCGCCCGCCTCGCCCCGGCCGCCGTGCCGGCCGTCGCGCCGGTCGCCGTGCCGGTCGCCGTGCCGGCCGCCGCCCCGGACGTCAGGGAGCGGACCTCCGCGGCCAGGTGGTCCATGGCCGCGTGCAGCAGCGCGTCCGACAGGTACGGCGCCGGCCCGAGCCGCAGGTGGTCGCCCCGGCTGTCGGCCTGCACCCCCCGCGCCGCCAGCCCCGCCCGCAGCCGCCCCGCGTACGGCGAGCGCAGCGCCAGGAACCCGCCGAACTCCTCGGGCGCGGCGTCCAGGTCCCGGCTGACCACGTGCGGGGGCGCGCCGATCTCGTCGAAGCGCGCCGCCAGCAGCCCGCGCTGCCGCAGCGACACCGCCCGCAGCACCTGCGGCGTCAGCCCCTGCGCGGCGAAGAAGTCGAACACCCGGGCCGCCCGGTAGTGGCTCACCGGGTCGTAGGTCGCCCCCGCGAACCGGGCCGCCCCCGCCGGGTAGCCGACCCGGCCGCCCGCCCGCGGGTCCTCGGCCAGCTCGGCGAACTCCGAGTACCACCCGGTCACCACCGGCCGCAGCCGGTCGGCGTGCGCCGGCAGCCGCAGCACGCAGTTGCCCTCCCCGAGCTGCAGGTACTTGTACCCGCCCGCCACCACCCAGGCCGACTCCAGGCCCGCCGTCGAGAACGGCACCACGCCCAGCGCATGGTAGGCGTCCACCAGCAGCTCGGCCCCCCGCAGGCGGCAGGCGGCGGCCAGCGCGTCCAGCTCCGGCACGATCCTGGCCGTCTCGAACAGCACCGCCGAGACCAGGACGGCGGCCGTGCGCCCGTCGGCCGCGTCCGCCAGCCGCGCGGCCAGCGTGCCCACCGGCTCCGGCGGGACGACGACCACCTCCACCCCCTCCTCGGCCAGGCGGGCGAGCTGGCGGCGCAGCGTGTGGAACTCGCCGCCGGAGGTGACCAGCCGGGGCCGGCCGCGCAGGTCCAGCGCCGACAGGAAGCGCAGCACCAGCTCGTGCGTGCTGGACCCGAGGGCCAGCTCGGCGTACGGGTCGCCGAGGAAGAGGCGGAACCCCTCCCTGACCCGGTCGGCCTTCTTGAACGCGGCGGCCCATTTGTCGTCCACGTCCCGGGCGGCGTCGTCGAACGCCTCGATCTGCCCGGCCAGCGCCACGTCCGGCCAGGCCTGGTGGGAGTGGCCGGTGAGCAGCAGCCGGTCGGCCGCGCGGAAGGCCGAGTAGTGCGGCGCCAGGCGTCCCGAGATGTCGTTCATGCCATGCTCCTGACGGCCCACAGGTCGGGGAACGCCGGCGTCAGCGAGGCCCGCAGGTACGCCCCGCCGCTGGAGCCGCCGGTGCCCGGGCGGGCGCCGATGGTGCGCTCGACCATCTTCAGGTGCCGGTACCGCCACTCCTGGAGGCATTCGTCCAGGTCCACCAGGCGCTCGCAGAGCTGGGCCGCGCCGGTGTCGTCCCGGTAGACCCGCAGCAGCAGGTCCTGCACCGGCTCCGACGGCTCCAGCGGCAGGCGTACGTCGCGGTGCAGCCGGTCCTGCGGCACCTCGTAGCCGCGCAGGTACAGGTACGTCAGCAGCGAGTCGTACAGCGTGGGCCTGGCCATCGCCGCCTCGATCCGGGCGCGGGCCGGGCTGCCCTCGGCCTGGCCGAGCAGCATGCGCTCGTCGCGCCGGCCCAGCACCGCCTCGATCTCGCGGAACTGCGCCGACTGGAAGCCGCTGCTGGTGCCCAGCTTGCCGCGGAAGGCGGCGAACTGGAACGGCGTCATCGTCTCCATGACGTCCATCTGGGAGACCGCCAGCCGCATCAGCTTCAAGGACCGGTGCAAAGTCCGCATGGCGTGCGCGGTGAATCCGCCGGCGAGTTCGAGTTGCAGCTCGGCGAATTCGTGCAGCAATTGTTTGAACCACAGCTCGTACACCTGGTGGACGATGATGAACAGGGTCTCGTCATGGCTCTCGGAAACCGGTCGCTGCGCCGTGAGGATCTCCTCCAGCGCCAGGTAGGACGAGTACGTCAGGACGGTGTCTTCTCTCATGGCCCCAACGATGCGCCTCCCGGGGGACGGGCGACAGGGCATTCCCGGGCAGCTACCTGCCCCGCCGGGACCGCTTCCTGCAATTCGCCGGAAACGCATTCCGGAAGATGTGGAAAAGGCCGTCCGGCGGCACGGGGAATTCAGCACGACACGAGATGCGGCCGCCCGCGGCCCCGCGTGACGATGGCGCCGAGGGGGTGCCGAGCCCCATCAGCGAGCGAACTGCGAGGAAACATGCCATGACCTCACCGGAGATCATCAAGAGGGGCGGCCCCGGCAAACGTGCCCCTCGGCTCGACGGGCTGCGCGGATATCTGGCACTGGGCGTGATCGTGGTGCACGTCGCCTTCGCCGCCGGCGTCATCGGCTTCTACGACAAACCGTCCGTCGGCATCTGGCCCGTGCTGATCCAGGGGCTCAACGTGCTGCTGCCGCCCTTCTTCGTGATGTCCGGCCTGCTGCTGTACCGGCCGTTCGCCAGGGCGACGATCGTCGGCACGTCGCGTCCTGAGCTCAAGGGCTACCTGATCAAGCGCATGCTGCGGATCCTGCCCGCGTACTGGCTGGTGGCCGTGGCGGCGCTGCTGCTGCTCAACCTCAAGAGCGTCGACGGCCTGTGGTACGTGCTCAGCCCCCTGCTGCTCATGCACTACTACGTGCCGGGCCCCGAGGCGGGCTACGCCGGGCTGGAGCCCACCTGGACCGTGCCCGCCGAGGTCACCTTCTACCTGGCGCTGCCCATTCTGGCCTGGATCTTCGACCGGTACGCCAGGAAGGCCGCCGACCCCGGCGCCAAGGCCCGCCGTCTGCTGGTCCCGCTGGGCGTCTTCGTGCTCGTCGGCCTGGCCTGGACGGCGTACACGCACCTGGAGTCGATGGGCCCCTTCCCGTACGAGTACTTCTGGGTGATCGGCTTCACCGGCTTCCTGGCCATCGGCATGGGCCTGGCGATCCTGTCGGCGTACGCGGAGGCCAAGGACACCACGCCCGCCTTCTACCGGCTGGTGGCCCGCCGTCCGCTGCTGTTCTGGCTGGGCGCGGCCGTCGTCTACGTGATCAACTGCATCCGGCCGTTCGGCAAGCCGGGCATGGCCGACTACGCCACCGTGCCCGAGGCGATGGCCGAGATGGTGCTGTTCCTGGTCTTCGCGCTGCTGATCATCGCCCCGGTGGTGGTGCCCGGCGTGCACTCGAAGGTCATCGACGCCGTGCTCACCAACCGGCCGATGCGCTTCTTCGGCCGCATCTCCTACGGCGTCTACCTGTGGCACTTCATCCTGCAGTACCTCTGGCTGCAGAACGGCAGCGTCTTCGGCGCGCCGCCGGTGCCGATGCCGATGGTGATGGGCAAGTCCGGCTTCTGGGAGCTGCTGGCGGTCGTGCTCGTGGGCACGGTCGCGGTCGCGACGGTCAGCTACTACCTGGTCGAGCTGCCCGCGATGCGGCTGCGCGAACGCCTGGTGGCCCGGCGCGCCGAGGCCGAGCCACGCCGGGCGGCCGAGAGCCCGCGCGTCCCGGTCTAGGGGTGCTCAGAAGGGGTGAGGTCCGAAGCGCCCCCAGGCGACGAACGCGGCCAGCAGGAACAGGATCGCGTTGACGGCGATCGCGCCGGGCTCCTTGCGGCGGACGTGCACGAGCGCGGCCGGCACCATCACCACGGCCAGGCCGGCCGCGGCCAGCGGGGTCAGGAGGGGCGCGACGCCGGTGACCGCGGGCAGGATCAGCCCGAGCGCGCCGGCCAGCTCGGTGAGGCCGATGAGGCGGACGGCGCCGGCGGAGAAGTCCTCGGCCCAGGGCAGTCTGGGCTCCAGCTTCTCCTTGGGTTGCGTGGACTTGGTGAGTCCGGCGAGCCCGAACAGGAGGGCGAGCACGGCCTGCACGATCCACAGGGCGATGTTCATCACGGGTTCCTTCGCGAAAGCGGGGGGTGGCCGGGGCGATGCGCCCCGGCGTGGCCGGTCGAGGGGTGAGGACGGTCCCGGGCCTTCAGGCCGGGGACGTCAGGAGCAGGTGACGGCGATCTTGCCGAGCGTGCCCGCGCGGAAGGCGGCGAACGCCTCGGGGGCCTGCTCCAGCCGGTAGGTGGCGGTGACCGGCACGCGCAGCGCGCCCGCCGCGACCCGGGTGGCCAGCTCGGTCAGGGTCCGCGGGTTCGGATCGGCCATGACGGTGTGCACGGTGACCGCGGCATCCTGGACGGCGTCCTGGACGGCGTCCTGGGTCAGGCCGAGGGTCGAGGCGAGCCGGCCGCCGTCGCGCAGCAGCCCCGCCAGCTCGGCGCCGTCGCCCGCCAGGTGCAGCACGGCGTCCACGCCCGCCGGGGCCAGCGCGCGGACCTGCGCGGCCAGGTCGCCGCCGTGGTCGACGAGCTCGACCTTGGCGTCGGTGAGCCCGGCGACGAAGTCGGCCTCGGCGCCGGGACGGGCGGTGGCGATCACCCGGGCGCCGCGGGCGGCGGCCAGCTGCACGGCCAGCGCGCCCACGCCGCCGGTGGCGCCGGAGATCAGCACCGTCTCACCGTCGGCCGGGGCGACGGCGTCGAGGCTGTCCAGCGCCGCGGTGCCGGCCAGACCCAGCGCGCCCGCCTCGGCGGCGGTCAGCCCCTGGGGGAGCGGGGCGATGCCGTAACCGGCGGACACGGTGACGTACTCGGCCATCGAGCCGGGGCCGAGGAACGGCTTCATCACCACGCCGAAGACCGGCTGCCCGACGGTGAAGCCCTCGGCGCCCTCGCCGAGCGCCTCGACGGTGCCGGCGAAGTCCTTGCCCACGACCAGCGGGAACCGGTGCTCCATCGCCTGCTGCAGATAGCCGGCGGCCACGGCCAGGTCGAAGCCGTTGACCGAGGAGCCCGCGACCTTCACCAGCACCTCGCCGGCCGCCGGCCGCGGGACGGGCAGATCGGCCAGGGCCGGGTCGGCGGGGACGGAGTTCATCATGACAGCACGCATGAGCTGCACCTCTCAGAAAAGTGGAACGGGCTACCCGTTTCGTGCCGTCAGCGTAGCAAGAAAAACGGGTAGGTCGTTCCACTTGGGTAGGATGGGCGCATGGATCATCCCGCCGACACCTCAGGTGAGCAGCCCGGCCCGGGCTTTCGCGCCGACACCTCAGGTGAGCAGCCAGGCCCGGGCCTTCGCGCCGACGCCGAACGCAACCGCGAACGCATCGTGGCCACCGCCCGCCGCCTGTACGCCAGCCACGGCCTCGGCGTCTCCATGGCCTGCATCGCCCGTGCCGCCGGCGTCGGCAAGGCCACCCTGTCGCGCCGCTTCGCCACCCGCGAGGAGCTCATCAACGCCGTCTTCGCCGACCGCATGGACGCCTACGCCGCCGCCGTCGCCGAGGCGCTGGCCGACCCCGACCCCTGGCACGGCTTCGTCGGCTACGTCCGGTCCGTGTGCGCCATGCAGGCCGCCGACCGGGGCTTCGCCGACGTGCTGGCCATGACTTTCCCCGCGGCCAAGGCGCTGGAGAAGCGCCGGGCCGCGGCCTACCAGGGCTTCCTCGACCTCATCGAGCGCGCCAAGGCCACCGGCCGGCTGCGGGCGGACTTCACCGACCAGGACATGGTCATCCTGCTGATGGCCAACGCCGGGGTCATCGCCGCCACCGGGGACGCCGCCCCGGACACCTGGCGCCGCCTCGTCGGCCAGATGCTGCGCGCCTACGCCGCCCCCGGCGCCGACCTGCCCCCGCTGGAGCCGACCCCCGCGCCCACCGCCCTGTACCGGGCCATGGTCCGCCTCACCCGCCCCGCCGCCGGCCCCGGCGACGGCCGGGAGTGAGCAGCCGGGCGGGGCCGCCTGGAGTGAGCAGCCGGCCGGGACGGGGGGCGGCGGCCGGGCCGTGGGGGCCGGTCCCGGCCGTCACGAGATCGGTCCGGCTAACCCGCCCGGGTCATGGTGGCCTCGTAGCCGCCGCCCGGCCACTCCCACCGGCCGCTGATGGTCCGGCCGTCCTCGCTGAAGGCGCCGGTGAACCCGGCAGGCGAGCCCTCCGCGCCGAACCAGATGTTGAGGTCGCGCCCGTCGAGCTTCCACACGTAGACGAAGTTGTTGCCGGTGCTGTCGAAGTAGTGCGAGCGCAGCGCGCCGCTCTCGGGGTCGTGGCCGATGTACTCCACGCCGGTCATCGTGCCGCCGCCGTGGCTCATCTCGACGCGCTGGACGAGGAAGAAGCCGCCGTCCATCCACTCGAAGACGAGCCGGCCGCCGGTCGCCTCGCCGGTGCCGAAGTCCTTGCCCGTCATCTCCCACGTGCCGACCAGCGGCTGCAGGGTCTGCAGCGAGGGGTCGGGGGTGGGGAGCTGGTTCTGCGGGTTGGCCGTCTCTGTCATGTTCCCTCCACGGGACAGGTCGATGCCCGGTACGCCGATCGCGTACCGGGCGGGGGTTGGCTCACTTGGCGCCGAAGAACGCCTTGACCCGGGACCAGCGGCCCCAGACGACCAGCGCCAGGACGACCAGCAGGACGGCCTCGATCACGGGGACGCCGCCCAGCACGATCGCGTTGGTGCCGGCCGCGCCGATCATCAGGCCGATCAGCGCCAGCGCGGCCACGCCGCTCAGCCGCGGGATCAGCAGCCCGATCGCGCCGGCGATCTCCAGCACGCCGACCACGTAGCGGAACCACTGGCCGGCGCCGATGTCCTCGAACATGGCGACCATGGTCGGGTCGCCGGCGAGCTTGAGCACGCCGCCCAGGCCGACCTGGAACGCCAGAAGGACCTGGGCGACCCAGAGGGCGATGTTGACGCCGCGGCCGGTGGACCGGCCGACGGCGGACGTGCTGTTCGTGGTGCTCATGCAGTCCTCCTTGAGGAACTAGTTGACGATCTCCATCTGGCCCATCATCCCGATGGCCGAGTGCTCCAACATGTGACAGTGGTAGACGTATCGCCCCAGGTAGTCGCCGAAGCTGGCCTGGAAGCGCACGGTCTCGCCCGGCTGGATGAGCACCGTGTCCTTCCATCCCGCCTCGCCCGGCTGCGGCGGCGTGCCGTCGCGGTCCAGGATCCGGAACTGGGCGAGGTGGGTGTGGAAGTTGTGCGGGACGCCGAAGCCGGAGCCCCCGACGTTGGTGTCGGAGTTGGTGACCTCCCAGACCTCGCTGGTTCCCCGCTTGACCTGCATGTCCACCCGGTTGGCGTCGAACGCCCGATTGTTGATCAGGGCCTGGATGTTGACCGGGTCCAGGCTGAGGGTGAGCTGCCGGGTCTGCGTGGCCGCGGCCAGCGGGACCATCGCGCGCAACTGGCTGGGCACGCGGCTGCGGTCGACGGCCCGCCGTACGACGTCGAAGCGGAGCACGGAGCCGCTCACGTCCTCCAGCGTGATCTGCGTGCCCAGCGGGAACGCGCCGAAGTCGATCACGACCTCGGCCCGCTCGCCCGAGGAGAGCACCAGCTTGGACGTCGGCACCGGCGCCGCCAGCAGCCCGCAGTCGGTGGCGATCTGCGTCATCTGGGCGCCGTTGCTCAGCGACAGCTCGAAGATCCGGTGCGTGGAGCCGTTGAGCAGGCGCAGCCGGTACTTGCGGGCCGCGACCTGGAAGTACGGCTGGGCCTTGCCGTTGGCGATCAGCGTCGGCCGGTTGTAGGGGTCGGCCGGGTCGAAGACGAGCCCGCCCTGGTCGTCGAAGAGCGCGTCGCGCAGCAGGATGGGCACGTCGTAGGCCCCGGACGGCAGGCCGAGCTGCTGCTCGTCGGCGCCCTCGACCAGGTAGAAGCCGTGCATGCCGCGGTAGACGTGCTCGGCCTCCATGTGGTGGGTGTGGTCGTGGTACCACAGCGTGGCGCCGGCCTGCGCGTTCGGATAGTCGTAGGTCTTCGACTTGCCGTCGGCGATCAGGTCCATCGGGTACCCGTCGCTGGCCGCCGGCACGCGGCCGCCGTGCAGGTGCACGTTCGCCTCGTGGCCGAGCCTGTTGTCGAAGGTGACCAGCGCCCTGCGGCCCTGCCGGGCGCGGATGGTGGGGGCGGTGAACTGGCCGCCGTACGTCAGCACGGGCGTGCTCACGCCCGGCAGGATCTGGGTGGTCGCCTGCTGGATGGACAGCCGGTAGAAGTCGATGCCCGGCAGGGTGGCCACGGGGGCCAGCACCGGGGGCACCGGCATCGCGACGCTGAAGGGCGCCGCGGTGGCGCCGGTGCGGACCGCGGGGACCCGGCCGCCGTGGTCGTGCATGCGCATCATGTGCTGCTGCTGCGCCTGCTGTTCCGGCTCGCCGAACAGCCCGCGGGACACCGGGGTGAGCGCGGCGCCTCCTGCCAGGCCACCGAGAACGATCAAGCGCCGTCGGCTTAACATACGGGAACTCCCATCGCCATGTCCGAGCGTGGCATCGCCCGCCGGCACGGTCTTCTTCTGAAGTGCTCACTTCACGGGCGGATGCCGTGGGAGCGGTGCCGCCGCCCGGAGGGCGGCGGTGGTTCAGCCCACGGACAGGCGGCGCGGGGTGCGCCCGTCCAGGCAGTCGGCGTTGTAGGCGTCGAGCAGGCCCTGAGCCCGCCGCGACGCCTCGGCGAAGCAGTCGTCGGGGTCGGCGCCGTCCAGCACCCGGGCCATGGCCTGCGTCATCAGGTCCTGGATCCCGGCGAAGTCCCCGAGCACCGCGCCCAGCGCGGCGGGGGAGCCGTCGGCGGCGCGCAGCTGGGCGGTCGCGGCCCGGTGCACCGGGTGCCGCGCGAACCAGCCCTCCTCCTCCAGCAGGCCGGCCGCGGCCCTGGTGACCGGCAGGAAACCGGCCTCACGGTGCCACCGCGCCGCGTTGCCCGCGCTCAGCAGGTGCTGGACGAACGCCAGCGCGCCGTCCCGCCGCTCCGGCGGCAGCCCGTCGGTCAGCCAGAGCGCCTGGCCGGAGACCAGGTGCCCGGCGCGCGGCAGGCTCTCGTTGTGCGGCAGCGGGCTCGCCGTCACCTCGAACCCGGCCTCCCGCCCGCGCTCGGCGATCATGCCGGCCACCACCGAGGACGCGACCGTGAACGCCACCCGCCGCTCCAGGAACGCCCCCAGCGCCGGGCCCCAGTCACCGGGCTCGCCGGCGCGCAGGTAGTGGCCCTCGGCGTGCAGGCGCCGCCACCAGGCGGCGTAGGCCAGCAGCTCCTTGGAGGCCAGGTCCACCCGTCCGGCGCGGCCGGCGCGGCCGTTGTCGTGGTCGGCCAGCAGGCCGCCCTGCCCGGCGACGGCCTGCTGGAACAGCCAGCCGTGGTTGGCCCAGGAGACGCCGTGCGGCGGGCCGCCGGGCAGCGCCCGTACGGCGGCGCACGCGCGCTCCAGCTCCTCCCAGGTGCGCGGCGGCGCCTCGATCCCGGCCGCGCGGAGCAGCGTGGCGTTGCTGAGCAGCACCGCCGTGGTCGCCGTCGCGGGCGCGGCGACGAGCTCGCCGCGGTAGGTGTAGTGGCCGCGGACGGCCGGTTCGAGGTCGGCGAGCACGACCGGCTCGCCGAGGATCTCCGCGCGTCCCCCGACGGCGCGCTCGATCGGCGTGAACAGCGGCGCGCCGGAACGCGACCGGGTGTCCAGCGCGAGCCGGGTGGCCGTGGCGTAGTACTCCGCCAGGTCCGGCGGCTCGCCCCGGCCGGCCGCGGCGGCCACCGCGGCGGGCAGCTCGCGGAAGCCGTGCCCGGTGATCTCGATCCGGAGGTCCGGGTGCGCGGCCTCGAAGTCGGCGGCCATCCTCCTGATCGGGCCCAGGTAGTCCGGCAGGGGATGCTCGGCGATCCAGACGCTGATGACCGTTCTCATTCGCCTCATGATGAACGCGGCCACCCCGCCGCACATCTTGTGAAATGCGGTGTTTCGTGAGCTCAGACAGCAATTCAAAGGATGTGGGCCCCGCGACGTGAATGTGACCCTGACTGCGAGTCGCAGAGCGGCGAAACGGAGGAGCACGGTGATCAATACTCATGACGAGTTCGACGTTGTCGTGATCGGCGGAGGCCCTGGCGGCTCGGGTACGGCGGGACTGCTGGCCCAGCGCGGGCACCGGGTTCTGGTGCTGGAGCGGGAGAAGTTCCCGCGCTATCACATCGGCGAGTCGCTGATCACGGGGTCCATGCCCACGCTGGAGGAACTGGGCCTGAAGGACCGGCTGGACCAGATGGGGTTCGTCAAGAAGTACGGCGGCACCCTGTTGTGGGGCAGGAACCAGGGCACCTGGGACTTCCGCTTCGCCGAGGCGTCCAACTACGAGTACGCCTACCAGGTGCGCCGCGCCGATTTCGACGCCCTTCTGCTGGCCAGGGCCAGGGAGCTGGGCGCGACGGTGTTCGAGGAGGCCACGGTCAAGGACCTGGTGTTCGACGGCGACCGCGTCACCGGCGTCACGTACGCGGTGAAGGGCGACGACGAGCAGCGCACCGCCCGCTGCCGCCTGCTGATCGACGCCACCGGGCAGCAGCACCTGCTGGCCCGCCGCTTCGACCTCATCGAGTACCACGACGACCTGCGCAACATCGCCGTCTGGTCGTACTGGCAGGGGTGCAAGCGCTACGGCGGCACGCGCTTCGGCGACACCGTCACCGAGAACCGCCCCGCCGGCTGGTTCTGGTTCATCCCCCTGCACGACGGCACGGTGAGCGTCGGCTACGTCACGCCCATCGAGGAGTACAAGAAGTCCGGCAAGAGCCTGGAGGACCTGTACGCCTCGGAGCTGGCCGCCGCCGAGGAGGTGCGGGCCCTGACCGAGGGCGCCACCCGGGTCAGCGGCTTCCGCAGCATCCGCGACTGGTCCTACACCTGCACCCGTTTCCACGGCCCCGGCTGGGCCCTGGTGGGCGACGCGGCGGCCTTCATCGACCCGCTGCTGTCCACCGGCGTCGGCCTGGCGCTGCGCGGCGCCCACGGGCTGGCCGGCGCGGTGGACGAGATCCTCGCCGACCCGGCCTCGGAGGAGGCCGTGCTGGCCCGCTACGAGAAGGACTACCGCGAGTTCCTGAACTCCCTGCTGGACTTCGTGCGCTTCTTCTACGACCGCACCAGGCACAAGGAGGAGTACTGGGACAGGGCGCAGAAGACCCTCGACCCCAGCAAGCTCCGCCCCCGCAAGATCGACTTCGCCACGATGCTCTCGGGCGTCTCCGGCATCCACGCCATCTTCCACGACGACTGAGGAACCCGCTGATGTCGCCTACAACTGTGCACGGACACGTCGCCGAGCAGGCCAGGCGCACGCCCGACGCGGTCGCGGTGTCGGCGGGCCCGGTGCGGCTGACCTACCGGGAGCTCGACGAGCGGGCCAACCGCCTCGCCCACCGCCTGCGCGGGCTCGGCGCCGGCCCCGAGACGCCGGTCGCGGTGCTGATGGAGCGCTCGGCCGAGCTGGTCGTCACGCTCCTCGCGATCCTCAAGACGGGCGGCTGCTACCTGCCCGTCCACAGCGCCTACCCGGCCGACCGCCGGCAGTGGATCGTCGACTCGTCCGGGACGCCCGTCCTGGTCGCCGACCGCGCCAAGGCCGCCGCGGGCCTGCCGGCCGCCCCCGCGACCCTGCTGGCCGACGACGACCCCGCCACCGCGCAGCAACCGGCCACCGAGCCGGGCGTCGCCACCGGCCCGGACGACCTGGCCTACGTCATCTACACCTCGGGCTCGACCGGGCACCCCAAGGGCGTCGCGGTCACCCACTGGGACGTGCTCGGCCTGGCCCTCGACCCCTGCTGGGACACCGGCGCCCACGAGCGCGTCCTGATGGTCGCGCCGTACGCGTTCAACGTCTCGACGTACGAGCTGTGGGTGCCGCTGCTGCACGGCGGCACGATCGTCGTGGCGCCGCCCGGCGAGCCGGACCTCGACACCCTGCGCCGGCTGATCCGCGAGGAGCGCATCACCGGGCTGCACCTGACCGCCGGGCTGTTCCGGGTCGTGGCCGAGGAGGGGGCGGACTGCCTGGCCGGCGTCCGCGAGGTGCTGACCGGCGGCGACGTGATCGTGCCCGCCGCCGTCCGCCAGGTGCTGGCCGCCTGCCCGGGGACGACCGTGCGGGCCATGTACGGCGCGACCGAGGTCACCCTGTTCTCCACCCACGCCCCCCTGACCGCCGGGACCGAGCTGGGCACGACCGTGCCGGTCGGCGGCCCGATGCGGGACGTGCGGCTCTACGTGCTCGACGACCGCCTCAGCCCGGTCCCCGGCGACCTGGAGGGCGAGCTGTACATCGGGGGCAGGGGAGTGGCCCGGGGCTACTACGGCCGCCCCGACCTGACCGCCGAGCGCTTCGTCGCCGACCCGTTCGGCGGGCCCGGCGAGCGCATGTACCGCACCGGCGACCTGGTCCGGCGCAACGACGACGGGCAGATCGAGTTCATCGGGCGGGCCGGCGACCAGGTCAAGATCCTGGGCTTCCGGGTCGAGCTGGCCGAGGTGGAGGCCGTGCTGGCCGGCTATCCCGGGCTGGCGCACGTCGCCGTCGTGGCCGGGCAGTCGCGGCAGGGCGACAAACGCCTGGTCGCCTACGTCGTGCCGGCCGCCGAGGCTCCCGACCCCGCCGCGCTGCGCGCCCACGTGCGCGCCTCGCTGCCGGACTACATGGTGCCCACGGCGTTCGTCGTGCTGGACGCGCTGCCCCTGACCGCCAACGGCAAGGTGGACCGCGCGGCCCTGCCCGACCCCGACACCGAGCCCGGCTCGGCCTACCGCGCGCCGCAGAACCCCCGCCAGGAGGTCCTGTGCACCGTGTTCGCCGAGGTGTTCGGCGTCGAGCGGGTCGGCGTGGACGACAGCATCTTCGACCTGGACGTCCAGTCGCTGCTGGCGATGCGGCTGGTCAGCCGGATCCGCGCGGCGCTGGGCGTGAACCTGTCCATCGGCGACCTGTTCGACGCGGCGACCGTGGCCGGCCTGGACGAGTGGCTAGAGGCCGGCGCGCGCACCCAGTGAGAGGGACGAGATGAGCAACCCATTCGACGACCGGGACGCGGCCTTCCGCGTGCTGGTGAACCACGAGGGCCGGCACTGCCTGTGGCCCGCCTTCGCCGACGTGCCCGCGGGATGGGAGGTCGCCTTCGGCCCCGCCGTCCGCGACGCCTGCACCGAGTACGTCACCACCCACTGGACGGACCTGCGCCCGCGCGGTCTGGCCGCCCGGACGGACGCCGGATAGCCCATGACCACCACGACGATCTTCGACGACCTGCGCCTGGACCACATCGGCTTCTACGTCGGCGACCTGGACGGCGAGACCGAACGGCTGACCGGCTCCCTGGGCCTGACGGCCCACGCCACGGCCCGGGACGACCGGGCCCGCGCGGCCGCCCTGGGCGCGAACCGGATCAGGTTCGTGCTCACCCAGCCGCTGGCCGCCGACCACCCCGGCGCCGGCTACCTCGACCGGCACGGCGACGGCGTGTCCGACATCGCGCTGGGCGTGCCCGACGCCGCGGCCGCCTACCACGAGGCGGTGCGGCGCGGCGCCCGTCCGGTGGCGGCCCCCGCCGGGCGCGACGGCTTCGTCACGGCCGCCGTCCACGGCTTCGGCGACGTGCTGCACACGTTCGTGCAGCGCCCGGCCGGGGCGGCGGAGCGGGCGCTGCCCGGCTTCCGCGACACCGGGCCGCGGCCGGCCGATTCCGCCCTCGGGCTGCAGGAGGTGGACCATCTGGCCGTGTGCGTCCCGGCCGGGGAGCTCGACGCCACCGTCGAGTGGTACCGGCGGGTGCTCGGCTTCGAGCTCACCTTCGCCGAGCGCATCGCCGTCGGCTCGCAGGCCATGACCACCAAGGTCGTCCGCAGCCGCGGCCGCGGCGAGGTGACGTTCACGCTGATCGAGCCGGACGTGACCAGGACGCCCGGCCACATCGACGAGTTCCTGCGCGACCACGGCGGCGCGGGCGTGCAGCACCTGGCGCTGGCCGCCGCCGACATCGTGGCCGCGGTGGAGGGCAGCGCGGCCCGCGGGGTGGAGTTCCTGACCGCCCCCGACGTCTACTACAGCCTGCTCGCCGAACGGGTCCGGCCGGTGAAGTACCGGCTGGAGGACCTGGCCCGGCTCGACATCCTCGTGGACGAGGACCACGACGGGCAGCTCTACCAGATCTTCGCCCGCTCCACCCACCCCCGCGACACCTTCTTCTTCGAACTCATCGAGCGACTGGGCGCGCGCAGCTTCGGCAGCGGCAACATCAGCGCCCTCTACCGGGCCGTGGAGCTCCAGCGCAGCGGCCGACGCGATGCCCGCACGGAGGCGGCAGCATGACCATTTCCCCGCCGGCGATCCGGTACCCCCTGTCCTACACCCAGCACTTCCTGCGCCTGTTCGACCAGGGCGACGCCCAGGGGCCCTTCAGCGCCCGCTACAACATCGTCGTCGGCTGGCGCCTGCGCGGCCGCATCGACGTCGACACCCTCCAGCTCGCCATGGACGACGTCGCCGACCGGCACGACGCGCTCAACATGACGATCACCCGGGGGGAGGGGGAGGCGTACCAGGTGCGGCAGCCGTCCGCGCCGGCCCGGCTGCTGGTGGTCGACCTGCCGGCCGCCGCCCCCGAGGAGCGCGCGCTGCGGGCCGAGGAGCTGCTCACCGAGGTCGAGGCCGGCTCCTACAGCCTCCAGGAACTGCCGCACCTGCGCGCCATCCTCGGCCGGTTCGACGACGAGGACGCGGTGCTCGCGCTGATCGTGCACCACACCGCGGGCGACGGCTGGTCCATGCAGCTGCTCATCCGCGACATCGTCACCCGCTACGCCGAGCGCCGCGGCCACGCCGTGCCGCCGCTGCCCGAGCCCCGGCCCTACCACGAGTACGCCGGACGGCAGCAGGAGCAGGCCGGCAGCGCCGAGACCCAGGCCGCCCGCGACTTCTGGGCCGAGCGGCTGCGCGGGGCGCGCATGCTGGCCGTCCCCACCGACCACGCCAGGTCGGCCGGGCTGGCCAAGGTCTGCCCGGTCCACCGGTTCTCGCTGCCCAAGGACGTCTCCGCCCGGGTGATCGGCTACGCCAGGACGATGCGCAGCTCGCCGTTCATGGTGCTGCTGGCCGCCTACAACGTGCTGCTCAGCCGGATCACCGGGGCCACCGACCTGGTCGTCCCGGTGATCAGCTCCGGACGCGGGCAGCCGGAGTTCCAGGAGACCGTGGGGCCGTTCTTCAACTTCCTGCCGCTGCGCACCGGCCTGGACGGCTGCGCCACCTTCCGGCAGGTCGTCGAGCGCTCCCGCCGGACCTGCATGGACTCCTACGCCAACGAGATCCCGTTCCTGCAGATCGTGGCCGAGGCGCCCGAGCTGATGGCCGACGCCGCGCTGGAGAGCAAGGCGCTGTGCGCGCTCCAGGTCTGGCAGTTCGCCACCGGCATGGACGGCGAGCGCGTCGGCGACCTGGAGATCGCCGAGGTCCGCGAACGCCTGCTGGACCAGCCCAACGGCACCGACATCCCCGACGGTGCGCTGCTCACCTTCGACATCGCCCCCTCCGGCGAGATCTTCGGCAACTTCGCCTACAACAGCAACCTGTTCACCGAGAGCACGATCGTGACGATGGTGGCCGACTTCGGCGAGATCCTGCGCGCCGGCCTGGCCGCCCCCGACTCGCCTCTGGAGTGATCGCCATGCGCGTGATGTTCACCGTCTTCCCCGCGACGGCGCACTTCCTGCCGATCGTGCCCTACGCCTGGGCGTTGCAGGCGGCCGGGCACCAGGTGGTGGTGGCGGCCCCGCCGGGCGTCGACACCGGGGTCTCGGTGCCCGACTTCCACCGGTCGGTGAACGCGGCCGGGCTGACCGCGGTCTCCTGCGGCGCGCCCGAGCCGCTGTCGGTGCACGACCGCGGCTACCCCGGGTTCGCCGATCTGATCCCGACGATCGAGGAGTCGGAGCGCCTGGTCGCCGCGCTCGGCATCACCGAGGCGGAACGCCCGCCCTGGGATGTCTTCTACCACTTCGCGCTGCTCACCATGCGCAACTACCATCCGCCGGAGCCGCGCCAGGACGTGCGGGCCGTCGTCGAGTTCGCCCGCGAGTGGCGGCCCGACCTCGTCCTGTGGGACCCGTGGTTCCCGTGCGGCGCGGTGGCGGCCCGGGTCTGCGGCGCCGCCCACGCCCGTACGCTGCTGGCCCCCGACTACACCGCCTGGGCCGCGGACAGGTTCGCCGGCAGCGGCGAGCGCAACCCCATGACCGGGGTGATCGGCCCGCTGGCCGACGCGTACGGCGTGACCGTCGACGACAACCTGCTGCTCGGCGACTGGACGGTGGACCCGTTCCCGCCCGGGATGAGCCTGCCCACCCCCGGCGTGCGCCGCCTGCCCGTCCGGTACGTCCCCTACACCGGGGCGAGCGTCGTGCCCGAGTGGCTGCGGCGGCCGCCGGAGCGGCCACGGGTGGCGATCTCGCTGGGCGTGTCGATGCGCACGTTCTTCAAGGGCGACTGGGGCCGCACCGCCAAGCTGATGGAGGCCGTGGACGGCCTGGACGCCGAGGTCGTCGCCACCCTGGACGCCAACCAGCTGCTCGACCTGGACCGCCCGCTGCCCGCCAACGTGCGCGTGTTCGACTACGTGCCGCTCGACCAGCTCCTGCCGACCTGCTCGGCGATCATCCACCACGGTTCGATCGGCACCTTCGCGGCCGCCTCGGCCATGAACGTCCCGCAGATCGTCTGCGACACCGACGAGCACAACCGGCTCGTCGGCACCCCCGTCGAGGGCGGCATCGACTGGCAGCTCCAGTGCCAGAAACAGCTCACCTCGACCCGGACCTCCCGGTACGTCACCACGCGCGGCGCCGGCGTGCGGATCAACCACCAGACGCAGTCCGCGGCCGAAATCCGCGACGAGCTGCTGCGCGTGCTGAAGGACCCCTCGTTCACCAAGGGCGCGGCCGCCATCCACCAGGACTGGCTGGCCACGCCGAGCCCGACCGACATCGTCGCGGAGCTGGAGCGGCTGACCGCCGCCGCCCGGTAGCCGTCGACCCCTCAGACAGGAGGCGGACAGTTGCGGATCCTGGTCACCGGCGGCGCCGGTTTCATCGGCTCGGAGTTCGTCAGAGCCACGTTGCGCGACTCGCCGGGCACGCGGGTCACCGTCCTGGACAAGCTCACCTATTCCGGCAACCTGGAGAACCTCGACCCGGTGGCCGGCCACCCGGGGCTGCGCTTCGTGCAGGGCGACACCGCCGACCCGCTCGTGGCCGACGAGGTGGTGGCCGGGCAGGACGCGATCGTGCACTTCGCCGCCGAGACGCACGTCGACCGGTCGATCGTCAGCGCGACCGGCTTCGTGCGCTCCAACGTGCTGGGCACCCAGACCCTGCTGGAGGCGGCCCTGCGGCACGGCGTCGGCCGTTTCGTGCACGTCTCCACCGACGAGGTGTACGGCTCCATCGCCGAGGGCTCGTGGACCGAGGAGACGCCGCTCGCGCCGAACGTGCCGTACGCGGCCTCCAAGGCCGGCTCGGACCTGCTCGCGCTGGCCTTCCACCGCACGCTCGGCCTGGACGTCGTGATCACCCGCTGCACCAACAACTACGGCCACTACCAGTTCCCCGAGAAGGTCATCCCGCTGTTCGTCACCAACCTGCTCGAAGGCCGCCGGGTGCCCCTGTACGGCGACGGCGGCAACCGGCGCGACTGGCTGCACGTCTCCGACCACTGCCGGGCCATCCGCATGGTCCTCGACCGCGGCCGGGCCGGCGAGGTGTACCACATCGGCGGCGGCAGCGAGCTGAGCAACCTGGAGCTGACCGCCCGCCTGCTGGAGGCGTGCGGGGCGGGCTGGGACATGGTCGAGCACGTCCCCGACCGGCCGGGGCACGACCTGCGCTACTCCCTCGACATCTCCAAGATCGAGCGGGAGCTGGGCTACGCGCCGTCGGTCGACTTCGAGACCGGGCTGGCCGCGACCGTCGCGTGGTACCGGGACAACCGGTCCTGGTGGGAACCGCTCAAGCACCGCGAGCTCGCCGTGGCCGCCCACTGAAGATCATGAGGAGAAGCCATGCAGGACATTGTCCGACGTCTTGACACGTGCCGGGTCTGCGGGCGCGACGACTGGCTGGAGGTCACCTCCTTCGGGTCCGTGCCGCTGGCCAACGGCTTCCTCGACCCCGCCGACCTCCCGGCCGAGGAGCCCGCCTACCCCGTGGACGTCATCGTGTGCCGCAACTGCCGGCTGATGGCCATCCGGCACGTGATCAGGCCCGACGTGCTGTTCCGGCACTACGTGTACGTCACCTCCGAGTCCGACCAGATGACCGCCCACATGCGGCGCATCGTCGGCTGGTGCACCCGCCGGGCCGGGCTCGCGCCCGGCGAGCTCGTCGTCGAGCTGGGCAGCAACGTCGGCCTGCAGCTCGCGCTCTTCCAGGAGCAGGGGCAGCGGGTCGTCGGCGTGGACCCGGCCGAGAACCTGGCCGAGATCGCCAACGCCCGCGGCGTGCGCACGCTGCCCGAGTTCTTCGGCGCCGACCAGGGCCGCCGCATCCACGCCGAGCAGGGCGAGGCCAAGCTGGTGCTCGGCCGCCAGTGCTTCGCCCACATCGACGACGTGCACAACGTGCTGGACGGCGCCACCGCCGTGCTGGCCCCCGACGGGCTGGTCGCGATCGAGGTCCCGTACCTGCTGGACCTGCTGGAGGAGAACCAGTTCGACACGATCTACCACGAGCACCTGTCGTACTACTCGGTCACCACCCTCGCCCACCTGTTCGCCCGGCACGGCCTGCGCATCGTGGACGTCGAGCGGGCGGCCGTGCACGGCGGCTCGATCGTCGTCTTCGCCGCCAGGGAGGGCTCGGCCCACCCCGCCCGGCCCTCCGTGAACCGGCTGTTGTCGCTGGAGCGGCAGAGCGGCCTCGACTCCGACGACGCCTACCTGGCCTTCGCCGAGCGCGCCCACCAGGTGATCAGGCAGATCGGCGACCTCGTGCGCGACCTGGCCGGCCGCGGCCTGACCGTCGCCGGGTACGGCGCGCCCTCCAAGGGCACCACCCTGCTGCAGTTCTGCGAGCTCGGCCCGGCCGAGGTGCGCTTCTGCAGCGACACCACCAGCCTCAAGCACGGCAGGCTGCTGCCCGGCACCCGCATCCCGTGCCGCTCGCCCGAGCAGGCCCGCGACCAGCAGCCCGACTACTACCTGCTGCTCGCCTGGAACTACGCCGACGAGATCATCTCCAAGGAGCAGGACTTCCTGCGCCGCGGCGGCAAGTTCATCATCCCCATCCCGCAGCCGAGGGTCGTGACGGCCGAGCCCGTCCCGGCGGTGGCCTGAAGGAGATCTGCATGGAATACGGATCCGACCACGCCGAGTACTACGACCGCGTCTTCCGCAGCCGCGGCAAGAGCTTCGAGGGCGAGGCCCGGGAGCTCGACCGGATCATCAGGGAACGGTCGCCGCACGCGGCCTCGCTGCTCGACGTCGCCTGCGGCACCGGCGCGCACCTGGAGACCTTCGCCAAGCTCTTCGACCACGTCGAGGGGGTCGAGCTGTCGCCCGACATGCGGGAGGTCGCCGGACGGCGGCTGCCCGGCGTGCCGCTGCACGCCGGCGACATGCGCACCTTCGACCTCGGACGCACCTTCGACGCCGTGACCTGCATGGGCAACGCCGTCGGCGAGCTGGGCTCCTACGAGGAGCTGGTGGAGGCCGTCGGCCGCATGGCGGCTCACCTGGAGCCCGGCGGCGTCCTCGTCGTCGAGCCCTGGTACTTCCCGGAGAACTTCCTCGACGGGCACGTCGGCGGCCACACGCTGGTGGAGGAGGGGCTCGTCATCTCCCGCATGACGCACTCGCGCAGGGAGGGCGGCAAGAGCCGGCTGGAGGTGCGGTTCAGGGTCGCCGACGCCTCGGGCTTCAAGGAGTTCGCCGAGGTCCTCTACTCCAGCCTGTTCACCTGCGACCAGTACCTGGAGGCGTTCGCCAAGGCGGGCTGCCGGGCCGATTTCCGGCCCGCGTTCAAGCTGGCCGACGGCCGGCCCAACAGCCCCGGGCTGTTCGTCGGCGTGCGCGAGGAGGCCGGCGATGGCCTTCGGTGAGCCCCTCGTCGTCGGCCGGCCCAACGCGGGGGAGCGGGCGCGCCTGCTGGAACGGCTCGGCGGCGTGCTCGACCGGCTCTGGCTGACCAACAACGGCCCGCTGGTGCGCGAGTTCGAGGCCCGCCTGGCCGACCTGACCGGCGCCCGGAACGCCGTGGCGACCTGCAACGCCACCACCGGCATCCAGATCGCGGCCAGGGCCGCCGGGCTGCGGCCGGGCGACGAGGTGATCGTCCCCTCCTTCACCTGGGTGGCCACCGCCCACGCGCTGGAGTGGATCGGCATCGTCCCGGTCTTCTGCGACTCCGACGAGATCACCGGCAACGCCGACCCCGACCACGTCGAGCGCCTGATCGGCCCGCGCACCCGCGGCATACTCGGCGTGCACGTCTTCGGCTACCCGTGCGACGTGGACGCCCTGGAGCGCCTGGCCCGCGAGCACGGGCTCGTCCTGCTGTTCGACGCGGCGCACGCGCTCGGCTGCACCTACCGGGGCAGGCCGATCGGCACGTCCGGGGACGCCGAGATCTTCAGCTTCCACGCCACCAAGTTCGTCAACAGCGTCGAGGGCGGCGCGATCGTCACCGACGACGACGACCTGGCCGCGCGCGTCAGGGAACTGCGCAACCAGGGCATCGACGCGGCCGGTCAGATCTCCGGGGCCGGCACGGTGGCCAGGATGAGCGAGTTCCACGCGGCCATGGGGCTGACCTCGCTGGAGGCCATCGACACGATCGTCGAGGCCAACCGGCGCAACCAGCGGGTCTACGAGGAACTGCTCGCCGGGCTGCCGGGCGTCGTGGTGCGCGGCCAGGCGCCCGGCGAACGGGCCAACTTCCAGTACCTGGTCATCGAGGTGGACGAGGCCGTCGCCGGCGTGTCGCGGGACGCGGTGCTGGCGGCGCTGCTGGAGGAGAACGTGCACGCGCGGCGCTACTTCTCCCCGATCTGCCACCAGGTCGAGCCGTACCGGTCGGACCCGGGCAGGCACTTCCCGCTGCCCCTGCCCCGCGCCGAGGGCCTGGCCGCCCGCGTCCTGTCCCTGCCGACCGGCCCCACGGTGGACGCGGGGCACATCGCCGGCATCTGCCGCGTGGTCCGGGAGACCGTCCGGGCGGCCGACCGCCGGCTGGTCGCCTGACCCGCGACGAGGGCGCTCCTCGACGGGGCGCCCTCGTCCGTCAGGCCGCCGGCACGGTCCCCTGGACGGCCTCGGGGACGGGGGTCACCCGGCGGCGCACGGCCAGGCCGAACAGGGCGACCAGCAGGCCGCAGGCGCCCGCCAGCGCGAAGGGGGCCGCGGGCCGCCACAGGTCGTAGAGCCAGCCGCCGACGCCGGAGATGACGAAGATGCCGATCGCGCCGCAGAGCGTCTGGACGCCGAAGCTGGAGCCCCGGTACCGGGCCGGCACCTGCTGGGCCAGCAGCGGGCCCGCCGTGGTGATGACGCCGATCTCGCCCAGTCCGACGGCCGCCGCCACCAGCATCATCCCCGGCCCGAGCGGGTCGCTGACCAGCAGCGTCGACAGGTACGCGGCCCCGGCCAGCGCCTGGGCCAGGATCACCACGTCCTGCCGCCGCATCCGGTCGCCGAGCCAGCCGAACAGCGGCGCGCCCACCACGATCACCATGTACGCGATGCCCACGATCGCGCCGCTCTTGGCCAGGGCCTCGGTGGCGGACATGCCGCGCACGGCCTTGGCGTGGTCCACGATCCACAACGACAGGAAGCTCGCCACCAGCGCCAGGTCGGCCCTGGCCACGAAGGACGCCGCGTACGACAGCGCCACGCCGGGGTCGCGGGCCAGCCGCACGCCCTCGACGACCAGCCGCCCCAGCCCGGCCCGCTCACCGGCCTGCTGCCCGGCCGAGGGCCCGGCGGCCGGCTCGACGGACGCGGCCAGGCCGGGGGCCAGCGTGCCGCGCAGGGCCAGCGCGCCCAGCAGCACCAGCCCGGCGACCACCAGGAAGCCCACCTTGGCCGCCGTGGCCGGGGCCATGCCGCCGCCCTCCAGCATGTTCGGCAGGCGTACCAGCACCAGCACCGCGACCACCGCGCCGATGCCGCTGAACAGGCCGAGCCAGCCGTAGGCCTTGCCGCGCGCGCGGTCGCGCACGTAGTCGGCGGTGATCGCGGACATGGTGACGTTCAGCGCGGCGATCCCCAGGGCGAACACGACGCGCAGGGCGACCAGGACGGCGACGTTGCCCGCGAACGGGTAGAGCGCCGCGCCGAGCGCGCACAGCAGCAGCCCCGCCACGGCGACCGGCCGCCGGCCGATCCGGTCGGCGAGCGCGCCGTACCAGGCCAGGCTCAGGATGAGCGCCGCCTCCGCGGCGACCTGGAGGTAGCCGGTCGTGCGGCCCAGGTCGTCGCCGGACAACCCCAGCGCGTCGGTGAGCAGGTACGGCTGGGCGGCCGGCAGGAACGTGATGACCGCCGTGCCGAGGAGCCCGAGCCCCATGCATGCCCAGAGGTTGGTCCTGCTGATGCCCGCCGCGGGGTCGAGACCTAACATGGCAGAGATCATCCCAACGTCAGCCCTAGATCGTCTAGGTTTGGCACATGATGAGTGACCGAGTCCCGCCGGGCGTCAGCGCCGCGGTGCCCAACGTGGCGCGGATGTACGACTACTACCTCGGCGGGAAGGACAACTTCGCGTCCGACCGGGCCGCCGCGGAGAAGGTGCTGTCGATCATCCCCGAGATCAGGGGCGACGCCCGCAACAGCCGGGCCTTCCTGCAGCGCGCCGTGCGCCACCTGCGGCAGGCGGGCGTCGACCAGTTCCTCGACATCGGGTCGGGGCTGCCGACCGCGGGCCACGTGCACGAGGTGATCGACGGCGCCAAGATCGTCTACGTGGACAACGACTCGGTCGTGCTCACCCACTCCCGCGCCCTGCTCGGCCACTCGCCCGACGTCACCGTCCAGGAGGGCGACCTGCGGCGGCCGGAGGCCGTCATGGAACGGGCGGCGGAGGTGCTGGACTTCTCCCGGCCGATCGCGCTGCTGGTGGTCTCGCTGCTGCACTTCGTCACCGACGACGAGGACCCGGTGGGCGTCGTCCACCGCTACCGCGACCTGCTGCCCGCCGGCAGCCACATCGTGCTGACGCACGTCGCCCCCGACACCATGCCGAGCAAGGCCGACGACGTCAGCGCCGTCTACCGCAACGCGACCTCGCCGTTCACGGCCCGCAGGCGGTCGGTGTTCGCCTCCATGCTGGACGGCTTCGACCTCCTGGAGCCGGGCATCGTCAACACCCGCGAGTGGCGTCCCGACGCCGACACCGACCCGTCCCCGATCGACGGCGACTACCACCTGTGCGCGGTGGGCCGCAAGCGCTCCTGACCCGCGCGGCTCCGCTCCGGCCTGGCCCATCACCCTCCGGGTGGTGGGCCATACGTGTGCCGGTCGCCACACCGTTTCGAACATGTGATCCAAAACTTGTGGGTTTCCGTCGCCGGTCGTGCTTACGATCTTGGTGTTCGCCGGCCGGGTCGTCCGGCCGGCCCTACCGGACGGAGAGATGTCCTTGAGGCGTGCAATGATCACGTCGGCCGCCGCGCTGAGCCTGCTGGCCCCCGTCGTCGTGGCCGGGCCCGCACGGGCGGCCACCGTCGCGACGGTCCCGCTGGCCACCGTCGTGGACAAGGCCAGGGAGGTGGCCGGGTTCTGGCTCGCCGACGACGCGGCCAACCTGCGGGCCGCCACGCCGTACACCGTGCCGGCCGCGGCGACGGGGGGCGAACGCCTGTCCACCGGCGTCGTCCCGGACGGGCCCGCGGTCAGCACCCCGCCGATCGGGGCCGAGAACCCGCCGCCTGGCGACGAGGTCGTGACGTCCGGCAAGGTGTTCTTCATCGGCAGCGACGGCCTGCCCCACTGGTGCACCGGCACCTCGGTGCAGTCGGCCTACCGCAACCTGGTGGCCACCGCGGGCCACTGCGTGTTCGACATCGAGGCCCCGATGGGCGCGCTCGGCAAGTGGGTCTTCGTCCCGGCCTACTCCGACGGCGCCACCCCCTACGGCCTGTACGTCGGCAAGCAGGGCGTCACTCACTACGACTTCGAGGACCTGCACGACTTCGACCGGGACTACGCCTTCGCCACCGTCCACAGCGGCGTCGTCCTGTCCGCCCCGGGCACGCTGACCACGGTCGGCCGCCTCGGCGACAACGTCGGCGGCCTCGGGATCGCGGCCAACCAGCCGCTCCCGCCCGCGGCCGACGTCTTCGGCCACCCCTCCGGGCCGCACCCCGACGGCTCGAGCCCGTACGGGGGCGGGGGCCTCGAACGCTCGACCGGGCCGACGTTCGCGGTGAAGCCCTCCGGCCTGCGCGTGGACCGGCCCGTCGGCGTGGACTCGCCGTTCACGGCCTCGCCCGGGGCGGCGTGGGTGACCGGCTACGACGCCGGGACCCGGGCCGGCTACCTGAACGGCCTGACGATCAGCGTCGCCGACACCGACGCCGACGGGCGGTACGACACCGGCGTCTCCCCGTACTTCGACACCGGGCTGTTCCAGGTCTACCGGGACGCGGCCAACCGCTGGACCGGCTCCATCACCTACGTCTCCGGCTGACGGGAGCCGCCGGGCCGGCTGGTCGGGCGTCAGGAGCTCGCGGCCGGGACCGCGCCGGCGTCCGGCAGGCCGTGGGCCTCGGCGGACAGGTCCTGCCAGTCGTCCCACATCTTGAGCCGGTCGGCGTACGCCTTCTGGACCATCGGGTAGAAGCCCTGGCCGAACAGCACGCGCAGGGGCGGGTTCTCGGCGTCGACGAGCTTGAGCAGGGCCCGGGCGGCGGCCTTGGGGTCGCCGGCCGGCTGCTTGCCCGTCATCGCGGCCAGACGTCGGCGCAGGTCGTCGTAGGCCGGGTCCGGCGTGGCCAGGTGGCCGTTGGCGAGCGGGTCGGGGTTCTTGCCGTTCCTGGTGGCGAAGCCGCCGGGCTCGATGATGGTCACCTTGACGCCGAACTCGGCGACCTCGCCGGCGAGCGCCTCGTTCAGCCCTTCCAGGGCCCACTTGGAGGCGTGGTAGGCGCCGCCGAGGGGGACGGCGATGAGCCCGGCGGCCGAGGACAGCTGGATGATGTGGCCGCTGCCCTGGGCGCGCAGGTGGGGCAGGACGGCCTGGATCACCCACACCGCGCCGAACAGGTTGGTCTCCAGCTGGTCGCGCAGGTCCTGCTCGGTCAGCTCCTCGACCGCGCCGACCTGGGCGTAACCGGCGTTGTTGACGACGACGTCCAGGCGGCCGAAGTGGCCGACGGCCCGCCGCACCGCCTCGGCGACGGCGGCCCTGTCCGTGACGTCCATCGCCAGCGGGAGTATCGCCTCGCCGTGGGCGGCCACCAGGTCCTGGAGGTCGTCGGCGCGGCGCGCGGTGGCGGCCACCCTGTCGCCGCGGGAGAGCGCGGCCTCGACGAACTCGCGGCCCAGGCCGCGGGATGAACCGGTGACGAACCAGATCTTGCTCATGGTGACCTTCTGTCCTTCCGTTGCTGGGTGCCGGGCACGGGACATCGATTTCTCGGTTGTGCATTGATTGCACTCCCGTGCAGCGACTGCACATAGATATACTCAGCTCGCGAGTGGTCGTCAACACGGCCGCGCACCGAACAGACCGGCGGCCCAAAGGAGTGACAGACGGCATCATGACCAGTGACGATCCGGTCCGCGGCGGCGGACGAGAAGCGCAGCGCCGCCGCACCCGCAAGGCGATCATCGACGCGGCGATCCGGCTGAGCGCCGGGGGCGCCACCCCGTCCATCGACGAGGTGGCGGCCGCCGCCGACGTGTCCCGCCGCACGGTCTACACGTACTTCCCGACGCTGGACCACCTGCTGATCGACGCGACCGCGGGGGCGATCAACGATCCGCCGGTCGAGCAGGCGCTGGCCGACCCCGCGCTGGCCGGCGACCCCGCCGCCCGCGTCGACGCCCTCATCAGGACCCTGCTGGAGCACTCCCCGCAGTCGCTGCCCCTCGGGCGCCGGCTGATCCGCCTGACCGTCGACCCGCCGGTGGGCGGCTCGCCAGGGGCGACCGGCCCGCGCCGCACCCAGCGGCGGGTGGGCTGGCTGGAGCAGGCCTGCGCGCCGCTGCGTGACACCCTGAGCGAGGAGGCGTTCCAGCGGCTGATCTCGGCGCTGACCGTCGTGGTCGGCTGGGAGGCGCAGATCGCCCTGCGTGACGTCCGCGGCCTGGACGCCGAGGCCGAACGGGAGACCGTCCGCTGGGCCGCGCGTGCCCTGGTGAACGCGGCCATCAGCGAGAACGGCCGCGGTCCCGGCGCGACCGCCTGAGCCCGCGCCGGCCGTCTCGGGGACGGCCGGCGCCGGGCCCTCGTCCTCCGCCTGGTGGCGGCCGTGCGAAGATCAGGCTCCCTTGTGTGTGCGGGTCATGGAGGCGACGCGGTGCTGAACGAGCGGGAGCGGACGCGAGGCGGCCGGACGGCGTTACGTCCGAGGCTGGTGGCGGCCGGCTGGGACTACCTCGTGATCGCCGCCTGGCTGACGGTGCTGGCCGGAGTGTTCGTCCCGCTGAGCCGCGCGGGAGCGGGGTTCGGCGGGCTCGGCGCCCTGGGCACCGACCTGCTGATCACCGCGCTGAGCGTGCTGCCCCTCGGGGCGTACCTGGTCATCGGGGAGGCGGGGCGGCGGCAGGCCACGTGGGGCAAGCGGCGGGCGGGGCTCGTCGTGGCACTGGACGGCGGGGGCGGCCCGGCGTGGCGCGGATCGCAGCGCGCGCCCTGGTGAAGCTGCTTCCGTGGCAGTGCGCGCACATGGCGGTCTCCCGGCTGGTCCGCGACCCGGACTCGGCGATCGCCATGCCGCTTCTGATCGCGGCGTACGCCCTGGCCGGGGCCTCGGTCGTGCTGGTGCTGACCCGCCGCGACCGGGCCGCCCTGCACGACCTCGTGACGGCCACACGGGTGGTGCCGTCGCCCTGATCACACCTCCGGCAGGGAGGGGTCGGGCCGCCAGGGGCTCGGCGCGGTGATGGACCAGCGTTCGTGGTCGCGCCAGGCGCCGTCGATGTAGAGGTAGTCCGGCGACAGCCCCTCGTACCGGAAGCCCAGGCGCCGGGCCAGGGCCAGGGACGCCTTGTTCGCCGGCTGGATGTTGGCCTCCAGGCGGTGGAGCCGCAGGTCGTCGAACGCGTGCCGCAGGGCGAGGGTCAGCCCGTCGGTCATGTAGCCGCGCCCGGCGGACGGGGCGAAGGCCGCGTAGCCGAGGGACGCCCCCTGGTAGCGGCCCCGCGGGTGCAGCTCCACCCGTGACGGCATGTCGGACATGGGGCAACCTTAGGGCGTGCCGCGCGCGGCGTCGTCCCCGTCAGCTCGCCGTGGTGGTCCAGGAGCGGTGGGCCGTCTCGCGGATCTCCTCGTCGGCCGTCTGCTCCACCCGGGCCATCGCCGCGCGCAGGATGGGCGGCGTCATCAGCGAGGTGACGATCGCGACCAGCACCACCAGCGTGTACGCCTCGACGCTGAGGATGCCCAGCCGCAGGCCGACCATGGCCACCACGACCTCGATCACGCCGCGCGCGTTGAGCCCGGCGCCCAGGGCCAGCGCCTCCCAGCGGTTGAGCCGGCTCAGCCGGGCTCCGGCGTACGCGCCGGCGAACTTGCCGACGATCGCGACGGCCAGCACCGCGAGCCCGGCCAGCAGCACCGGCGGCCGGGTCAGCGCGGTCAGGTCCATCCGCAGCCCGGCGGTGGCGAAGAAGACGGGGGCGAAGCCGGACAGCGTCACGGTGCGCAGCGGCGCCAGCCGGGCCGGGTCCACCCGTCCCGCGCCGCCGATGAGCATGCCCATCACGAACGCGCCGAAGACCGACTCCAGGCCGAGCGCGTGCGTCCCGGCCGAGGCCAGCACGATCAGCATGATCGCCATGCCGACCGTCGGGCCCGCCTCGGGCGACCGGGCCGCCAGCCGCATCGCGCCGCGCACCAGCGGACGCCCGACGGTCAGGGCCGCCACGACGATGGCCACGAGGTAGGCCAGCGAGGTGAGCACGGTGCCGGTGCTGACCGCGTTGACGGCCATGGCGCTGACGATCGAGAGCATGAACCAGCCGAACGCGTCGTCGATCATCCCGGCGGTGAGCGTCAGCTGGCCGATGTTGCGGTGCAGCAGGCGCATGTCCATCAGCGTCTTGGCCAGCACGGGGATCGCGCTCACGCACATCGCCACGCCCATGAACAGCGCGAACACCGTCCCGTCGGTGCCGTCGGGCACGATCATCCGGGGCAGCAGGAACCCGGTGGCGATGCCGAGCCCGAGCGGGATGACCAGGCCGCCCACGCTGATCCCGGCCGCGGTGGCCGCCCGCCGGCGCACCAGGTTCAGGTCCATGTGGATGCCGGTCAGGCCGACCAGCAGCAGCACGCCGACCTGCCCGACGGCGTCCAGGAGGTGGAACTGGCCGGGGTCGGCGGGGAAGAGCCAGCGCTGGAGGCCCGGCGCGACGTGCGCCAGGATCGACGGCCCGAGCACGACGCCGGCGAACAGCTCGCCCACCACGGCGGGCAGCCGGAACCGGGCCGCCAGCGCCCCGAGCCCCAGGGCCAGGCCGAGCAGCACTCCGATCTGCAACAGGAACACGAGCATGCCGTGCGCGCCGATGGGGGCGATGGGCGTCTGCATGAATACCCCTGGAGGTCGATCCTGGTTTCCGAACCTGGATATTCAGCAAAGAACGCCCGGCGCGGGCGCCGCAACGGGCCCGTTCACATGCGGCAATCTCCGAGAAAGCAGCCCATGAAGATCCGCAATCACGGAGAAACCGGCGGAGCTCAGCCGACGGAGCTCAGCCGGTGGCGCGCGGGCCGAGCAGCACCGGCAGGGCGCGCACGCCGTTGTCCAGCAGCGAGGTGAGCCGGGGCAGGTCGTCCAGCGGCCCGGCGGCCCGGATGCCGGGGAACGTCGCGAACAGGGCCGGCAGCGCCACCTCGGCCTGCAGCCGGGCCAGCGGCGCGCCCAGGCAGAAGTGCGGCCCGTGCCCGAACGCCAGATGCGGCACGGCCGGCCTGGTCACGTCGAAGTCGGCGGCGTTCTCGCCGAACCGCTCGGGGTCACGGCCGGCGGCGGAGAAGCAGGCCAGCACCGCCTCGCCCGCCCGCAGCCGGACGCCCTCGATCTCCAGGTCCTCCATGGCGTAGCGCATCGGGAAGTAGGCGTTGGGCGACTCCCAGCGCAGCGCCTCCTCCACCGCCGCGCTCCACGGCACGGCCCCCGAGCGCAGCAGTTCGAGCTGCTCGGGCCGTTCGAGCAGGGCGCGCACGGCGTGCGCGATGAGGTTGATCGTCGTGACGTGGCCGGCGATCAGCAGCACCTGCACGGTGTCCCGCAGCTCGGCGTCGTCCAGCCGGCCCTGGGCGTGCAGCGCGATCAGCTCGCTCGTCAGGTCCTCGCCGGGCGTGCCGCGCCGCACCTCGATGATCTCGCCGACCAGCTCGAACAACGCCCTGCGCCCCTCCGGGCTGTCCGGCGGGCTCTGGTCGAGCTGCACCACCTCGTCGGTGAGCGCGCGCAGGCGCTCGCGGTGGGACTCGGGCACGCCCAGCATCTCGACGATGACGCGCAACGGCAGCGGGTAGGCGTACTCGGCGCGCAGGTCGACCGGCTCGCCCGGCGGCCGGGCCGCCAGGTCCTCCAGCAGGTCGCCGACGATGGAGGTGATCCACGGCTCCATCCGCTGCACCTGGCGCGCGCTGAACAGCTTGACCAGCGGGCCGCGCAGCCGCCGGTGGTCCTCGCCGTCGGCGTTGAGCATGGACGCGTCGGTGACGAGCCGCATCAGCGACGTGCCCTGCGGGGCCGCGGCGCGGGCCGCCGGGTCCCAGTACCGGATGTCGCGCGTCATCGCCGGGTGCGACAGCACCGCCTCCAGCGTCGCGTGGCTGGTGGCGGCCCAGGCCAGCACCCCCTCGACCCGTACCGGGACGAGCGGGCCGGCCCGGCGCAGCCGCTCGTCGCTGTCGTGCAGGTCGAGGGTGGCCGGGTCGAGGACGAACTCGGGTTCCATGGTCATCCTGTCTGTCTGGTGCGGTCGGGCGGTCATCGGCTCGACGTCGCCCCGCTGTAGCGGCGGGGGAGGACCATGACCGGGTTGTCGTCGAGGATCACGTCCGGCGGCCCGAAGCGTTCGGCCACCCGGCGGATCTCGGGGTCGTCGAGCAGCAGCAGCCGGCCGTCGAGGACGAGCGGCTCGTCGTCGGCGTACAGGGTGGGCCGGTCGACCTGGCAGTCGCAGTGGGCGAAACCGGGCGCGGTGGTGACGGCCACGCCGTCGGTGAGCGCGTCGAGCCCGCAGTAGAACGCGCCGGCGTGCTTCTCCCGCTCGAACTGGCTGCCGCCCGCCACCCGCACCTTCGGGTTCAGCCCGATCAGGGCGTGCCGCAGGTAGAAGCCGCCGGGGGAGAAGCGGCGCAGCCGGTCGGCGTCCGCCCCGCCCTCGATCTTCTGCACGACGTTGCCGGCCAGGTGGACGCTCAGCGGCTCCTCGGGCACGCCGGTCACCGTGCAGTCCTCGACGACGAGCACGCCCTCGGTGTCGGCGGGCCAGAAGTTGACGCCCCCGTACGGGAAGGGCCGCCACTGGCCGGGGCCCGGCGGCTCGGCGTCCGGCATGAGGGTCAGCCCGGACAGCGTCAGGTCCGTGCCGGCCGTCGAGGTGACCCGGATCCTGCTGGTCGCGGCCAGCTTCTCCAGCGTGCGGTGCGCCAGGGCGTAGAAGACCTCGTTGGGCAGGCGGGCGCCGGTGAGCAGCGCCCCGGCCGTGGCGCTCATGTGCAGGGACGCGAACCTGACCGGCAGGGCGGCGATCTCGTCGAAGAACAGCGGCGCGGTGTGCACCTCGCCCCACCAGGTGCAGGCGATGACGACGTCGGACGCCCCGACGGCGGCCCGCTCGACGTGGTGCCCGGCCCCGCTGTCCCAGCCGCCCGGGCTGAACGGCGCCACCGACAGGATGTGCACGTCGGCGTCCCGGTAGGCCGCCGCGGCCGCGATGGCCTGGACGACCACCGGGTCGACGGTGTGCTCGGCCAGCACCAGCACCCGCTCGCCCGGCGCCACCCGCAGGTAGTGCACCAGGTTGCGGGCGCCGGGCATGAGCTCGACGATCGAGTACGGCGCGGCCGTCGGCTCGGCCGCGTAGCCGAAGGGCGCAGTGGCGTACGGATTCGTGGTCATCGTTGTCTCCCCCGGTGCCGGTCGTACCCGCTGCCGTGCCAACCCGCGGCAACGCCACGCCTCGATCACGGAAAGGATGCGGCGTCGGCGCGGGCGGCACCACTGCGGGCGCGGTGTCAGCGCGAGCGCCGCCGCGACCCGGCCGACAGCTCGATCGGGTCGAAGCCGAACGCGTCCGCCGGGTCGTGGCCCAGGTACAGGTCACGGACCAGCTCGCCGGCCGCCGGGGCGTTGCACAGCCCGTGGCCGGAGAACCCGGTGGCGTACAGGAACGCCGGCGATCCGGGCAGCCGGCCGATGAAGGCCGACCGGTCGGGGCTGGCGTCCCTGGGGCCGCGCACCGCCGTCTCCAGCCCGGACAGGTCCAGGCCGGGGTAGGTGGTGGCGAGCTGCGCCCTGGCCTTGACGAACCAGGCGTCCCGGTCGGTGCCGGGGTTGCCCATGCCGATCAGGACCCGGTCGCCGCGCCGGCGGATCAGCAGCCCGCTGGCGGCGTGCAGGGTGACCGGGATGTCCGGCACCTCGGGCAGCGGGCCGGTGGTGAGCAGCTCCTGCACCGCCGGGCCGGTCAGCGGCAGGTCCACGCCCGCCGCCGAGGCGATCCAGCCCGACCAGGCCCCGGCCGCGCACACGATCGCCTGCGCGGTGAGCGTGCCGTCCGCGGTCTCGACCCGCCCGGTGGCCGGATCGACGGCGGTGACCGGGCAGCCGGTGCGCAGCGAGGCCCCCGCCCGCGCCGCCCCCTCCGCGTACGCCTCCACGATGGCGGCCGTGTCGCTCACGAACGCCTGCGGCGACCACGCGGCCGCCAGCAGCGACGGCTCCTCGACCAGCGGGTTGAGCCGCCGGGCCTCCTCGGCGCCGATCAGCGACACGTCCACGCCCGCGGCCCGCTGCGCCGGCAGCTCGTCCTCGAACCTGTTCACCTGCTCCCGTTCGGTGAACAGCACGAGGTAGCCGACCTGCCGCAT
Source organism: Nonomuraea sp. NPDC049637 (assembly GCF_040675235.1). Lineage (NCBI taxonomy): Bacteria > Bacillati > Actinomycetota > Actinomycetes > Streptosporangiales > Streptosporangiaceae > Nonomuraea > Nonomuraea sp. NPDC049637. The sequence goes on along the minus strand of NZ_JBFAOM010000034.1, from coordinate 46,150 downwards.
CGGCAGCTCGACGCCGGGCCAGCGCGGGAACGACTGGTACGCCGACAGGCTGCGCACCGCCATCGCGGAGCTGACCGGGTCGCCGGAGAAGTAGGCGCGCAGCACGTCCGCGGTGGCCCGCGAGGCGCCGGAGGCCAGGTCGTCGCGTTCCAGGACGACGGTCTCCACCCCCGCCTCGGCCAGGTGGGCCGCGATCGACAGGCCGATCACGCCGCCGCCGATGACCACCACCTCGGCCCGGTCGGCCTGGCTCATGCCGGCGCCACCGTCCCGCCCTCGAAGGGAGTCAGCATCGAGCCGGAGATCGGGGCCACCGAGCCGTCCGCGCGCAGGTGCTCGTCGACCTGCCACGGGAAGAGCTGGAGGTTCCAGGCGCCCAGGCAGTTGACGTACAGGGCCATGTGGCTCATGAGCGCGACGAAGTCCTCGCGGTCCTGGAGCTGGTCGGCGACCTCCAGGGCGCGCTCGGTGAACTGGTGCAGCTTGTTCAGCCCGCAGTAGCCGAGGAACTCGGCCGGGGTGGCGGCCATGATGCGCGCCATCTGCTGCAGGAACTCCAGCGGGAGCTGTTGTTGCTGGGCGGCCCTGACCAGGCCGGAGTAGCAGCAGTAGCCCAGCGGGCGGGTCTCGCCGTTGACGAACAGCATCGTGGTCAGCGTGGTGCCGAAGCTGCCCGCGCCCGAGGCGATCCGGCCCTCGTGCAGGTCGACCAGCTCCTGGGGCGGGTCGAGCCAGATGCGCTCGATCTCCTCGTGCAGCTCGGCGAGGAGCTGCTCGGCCTCGGCGTGCCGGGCCGTCGGGCGCCGCAGCTGGTGTCCGCCGCCGTCGCCGGCCCTGCGCACCTCGACGATCACGGGCTCGCCGCCGGAGTACACCGACTGCCACACCGCCTGCCCGGCCTCGGCGAGCGCGTCGAGGTCCTCCTCGCGGACGGTGCCGATGGGCGTGGCGGGCATGGGCTCGCTCAGCGGGCCGTACTTGATGCCGAGGTGCTGGAGGCGGGAGCAGAACACCGATCCGTCGGGCGCGATCCGCCGGTCGATCTTGTGGACGCCCGGGACGTGCAGCAACTCGGGCATCGGGGCCAGGTGGTAGAGATGGTGGCCCGCCACGAGGGCGTGGCCTTGCAGGCTGCGGTAGGGCAGGGTCCGCCACAACGCGTCGGCGAGGTCGCGGTTGCGTCCGTCAAGGTCTGCTGTGACCGATACGCCGATGGTGGGCCAGAGAATTTCGATCTGCCGCTCAGTGGCCGATTTGTTCATAACGCGGACAGTAACACAGCCGTTACGACACGTAATTGAGGGGGCGGGCGGCACCCCGAAGGGGAATTGCCCGAAAATGTGGCCCTATGGGCGGCCGGTGCGCACGCCGGCGGAAGAAGTTTTGGCGCCCCAGTCGCTTCCGACTGGGGCGATGCCCACATTAGGGCGTTTTGTCTGTTTTGTATAGGTTCTTTTACGCGAACGTGCGGGCCGCGCCTGGACGCGGCCCGCACGCGGATCGGCTCACCCGCCGTCAGCGGCCGATCAGAAGACGTTCACCCCGTAGGCGCTCAGCGCCTCGGTGACCGGCTGGAAGAACGTCGTCCCGCCGCTGGAGCAGTTGCCGCTGCCGCCGGAGGTCAGGCCGAGCGCGACGCCGCCGGAGAACAGCGCGCCGCCGCTGTCGCCGCCCTCGGCGCAGACGTTGGTCTTGATCATCTGGCGTACGGTGCCCTCGGCGTAGTTCACGGTGGCGTTGAGCGCCGTCACCGAGCCGCTGTGCACGTGCGTCGTGCTGCCGCTGCGCTGCACGGACTGGCCGACGTAGGCGTTGCCCGCGCTGGTGATGTCGCGCGAGCCGCTGTAGAGGTCCACGCCGCCCGGGTGGGCGATGCTGGTGTTGGTGTACTTGACGATCGCGTAGTCGTTGCCCGGGAAGCTGGACCCCGTCGTGTTGCCCAGGGTCGTAGTCTTCGCGGAGTTGGCGTACCACGTGGAGGCGATGTTGCCGCAGTGACCGGCGGTCAGGAAGTAGTAGGTCGAACCGCTGACCACGTTGAAGCCCAGCGAGCAGCGGTACTGGCCGCCGTAGATCGCGTCGCCGCCCTGGATGAAGAGGCTGAACCTGCCGGGCTCGTTCTCGACGCGCACCGCGGGCGTGGCCGCCTCGGCGCTCTGGCCCTGCGCCGCGGCCGCCTGGGTGTTGGCCTGCTGGACCGCGATCTGGACCTTGGTGCGCGCGCTGCTCGCGACGGTGCTGTCCACCCAGACGACGACCTGGTTGGAGGCCGGGTCGACGGCCCACGCGGTGCCGGGGACGGCGGCCGTGCGGTCGAGGAAGGACATGATGGCCTCAAGTGCGGGGCCGCTGCGGGACACGACCCGCGGCACGGCGCCCGAGGCGGTGATGGCCTCGGCGTCGGCCGGATCGGTGGTGGTGACCACCATCTTGCCCTGTGCCTGGTCGAAGTAGGAGCCGGCGGTGCGGGCGCCGAGCTGCCCCTCCAGCCTGGCCGCGGCGGCGGCCGGGTCGGCGGCGGGCTGGGCCGGCGCGGGCGATGCCTGGGCCGGTACGCCCGTGACCGCGCCGGTGAGGAGTCCGGCGGTGGCGACGATCAGTGCGGCGCGCCGGATCCGTAAGCCATGGATGCTCACTGGAGCCTCCTGAGGGTGGGGTGACTTGCCCGCAAATATGAACAAAATCCCTAAGGAGGGCAAGGGGCTGTCATACTGATTTTTTGACCGGGAGTAATAGATCAAGGAAGGGGCGTCGCCGCTTCAGGTGCGCCGCTGACCTGGCCTTACGTCCCGGAGAATGAGATCGCATCGGCCCGAGCAGGACTCATGAAAAGTTCGACCCGGCAGTTTCGGCGATGTCAAGAAAGTTGTTTGTGCCGTGCAGGAACGTCTCGGCGAAGGCGTCCCGGCCCAGCACGGCGACGGCGGACGCGGTGATCCGCTCCACGTCGCCGCGTTCGGCGTCCGGCAGCCGGGCGCCCACGCTGCCGCGCAGCCCGTCGGCCGCGCCGAGCAGCAGCGCGGCCCGGTCCGCCGCCCCCACCAGCGCCGCCGCTCCGGCCAGCCCCTCCAGGGAGAGCGCCAGGGGCCGCGGCTCACCGGTCGAGCGGGCGATCTCCAGGCCGCGCCGGTGGCGGGCGGCGGCCGACTCGTGATCGCCGCGCAGCTCGGCCACGAACCCCAGCTCGGCGTGGACCAGGTGCGCGCCCGCGGGTGAGGAGGGATAGACGTCGCGCAGCCGGCCAGGAAGGACTCGGCGGCGTCGAGATCCCCGGACCGCCGCGCGCCCAGGGCCAGGCCCATCACCGCGTGCACCTCGCCGTAGAGGTGGCCCTGCCGCGCGGCCAGGTCCCGCGCGCGCTCGTGCAGGTCGCGGGCCAGCCCTGGCCCGGCCCGCTGCCCGCCGACGGCGGCCGGCGCGAGGCGGAACGGCTGCTCGACGCGGGCGCCGACCTGGTGTCGCTGGGACGCGCCTTCCTGGCCAACCCTGACCTGCCCGACAGTCTGGCCGCCGGGGCCCCGCTGAACCCCGTCCGCATCGAGCACTGGTACGGCGGCGACCACACCGGCTACACCGACTACCCGGCCCTGCGCCGGCCTGCTCTGGCCTGAGACCACCTCCTCGCACCGGCGGCGTGGCCGCGGCTCCCAGCTGCGGTCACGCCGCCTTTTCGCGTCTCCGACCTGCGGTGACATCCCCGATCTCGCTCCTCACGCGGCCTTCCGGACGGTTCTCCCCGGGTCCGGACGGCGGTCTTGACAGACGGTCTCTTTGCCTTCAAATTAGGCAAGGCTTACCTAACTAAAGCATTCGGGGAGGACGTGCCGCAATGGACGGGATCGACGGCGGGATCGCCTTGGTGACCGGCGCGGCCCGCGGCATCGGGGCGGCCGTCTGCGCCGCCCTGGCCGGGGCCGGGGCCGTGGTCGCCGCGACCGACCTGCGACCGGTGACCGGCGGCGACGGGCGGCCGTACCGCGTGGACGTGCGCGACCCCCACGACGTCGAGCACGTCGTCGCGGCGGTCGAGCGGGACCTCGGCCCGATCGCGATCCTCGTCAACACCGCCGGCGTGCTGCTGCCCGGCGAGGTGGACGGCACCGGCGACGACCACTGGAGGCAGAGCTTCGCCGTCAACGCCGACGGCGTCTTCCACGTCTCGCGCGCCGTCGCCCGGCGCATGACGCCGCGGCGGCGGGGCGTGATCGTCACCGTCGGCTCCAACGCGGCCGGCGTGCCGCGCGTCGGCATGGCCGCCTACGCCGCCTCCAAGGCGGCGGCCCGGATGTTCACCCGCTGCCTCGGCCTGGAGGTCGCCAGGCACGGCATCAGGTGCAACGTCGTCTCACCCGGCTCCACCGACACCGCCATGCTGCGCACCCTGTGGGACGGCGCCGACCCCGACGAGGCGCTGTCGGCCACCCTGCACGGCGACCCGGCCGCCTTCCGCGTCGGCATCCCGCTCGGCCGGGTGGCCGACCCGGCCGACGTGGCCGACGCGGTGCTGTTCCTGTGCTCGGAACGCGCCAGGCACATCACCATGCACGACCTCCTCGTGGACGGCGGCGCCACCCTCCGCGCCTGACCCGTCCCTCCTGCCCGCGGCCTCCCGACCCGGACGGCCCGGCGTCGGGCCGAACCAGATGGGCCGAACCAGATGGACCGACCGAGATTGGACCGATCGAGATTGGACCTCCCTTGCATCTGCTGACAACCGCGGCGGATCCGCTCGCGGGCTACGACCGCGCGGAGTCGGTGCTGTTCGCCTCCGCCCGCGGCACGCTGCTCACCCGCGGGGTGCGCGGCGTCGCCGCCGGCGACCTGGCCACGCTGGCCGGCAGGGTGGACGGCCCGGCAGCCGGGGCCATCGGCTTCGACGGCACGGCCCACCTGATCCTGCCCGAGTCCGAGACCTGGTCGCCGCCGCTGCCGCCGGGCGCCGCCCCCCTGGTCAGCGGCGGCTGGTGGAGCAGGCGGGTGCCCGAGCCGGCCGCGTACGCCGCCGCGGTGCGCCGGGCCCTGGCCGAGCTGGAGCGCGGCGGCCTGGCCAAGGTGGTGCTCGCCAGGACCGTGGAGCTGCGCTCGGACGAGCCGATCGACCTGCCGGGGCTGCTGCGTCCGCTGCTCGGGCACGGCTACTCCTTCGCCGCGCCGCTGCCCGGCGGCCGCACGCTCACCGGCGCCAGCCCCGAGCTGCTGGTCTCCCGTCACGGACGGGCCGTGGTCAGCAACCCGCTGGCCGGCTCGGCGGCCCGCTGCGCCGACCCCGCCGAGGACCGGCGCAGGGCCGCCGCGCTGGCCGCCTCCGCCAAGGACCTGCGCGAGCACCGGCTGGTCGTGGAGGCCGTCGCAGACGCGCTCGCGCCGTACTGCGCGGGCCTGGAGGTGCCCGGCACGCCTGAGCTGACCTCCACCGAGACCATGTGGCACCTGTCCACCCGCGTCACCGGCACGCTGCGCGACCCCGACACCCGCGTGCTCGCGCTGGCCGCCGCCCTGCATCCGACGCCCGCCGTCTGCGGCACGCCCGAGGCGGGGGCGCGCCGGATGATCGAGGAGCTGGAGCCGTTCGACCGCGGCTTCTACGCCGGGCTGGCCGGCTGGACCGACGCCGCGGGCGACGGCGAGTGGGCCGTGGCGATCCGCTGCGCCGAGGTGGCCGAGCACACCCTGCGCCTGTACGCCGGCGCCGGCATCGTCACCGGCTCCGACCCCGAGGCCGAGCTGGCCGAGACCGCCGCCAAGTTCCGCACCATGCTGCGCGCCCTGGGGGTCTCCGATGCACTGGCCTGAGCAGGAGGCCGCGCGCTACCGGGCGGCCGGTTACTGGCGCGGCGAGACGTTCGGCGGCCTGCTGCGCGACCTGGCCGCCGCGCACGGCCCCCGCCCCGCCCTGATCTCACCCACCGCCCGCTGGACCTTCCGCGACCTGGACGAGCGCGCCGACCGCCTGGCCGCCGGGCTGCGGGCGAGCGGCATCCGCCGCGGCGACCGCGTCGTGGTGCAGCTCCCCAACGTGCCCGAGTTCCACCAGGTGTGCTTCGCGCTGTTCCGGATCGGCGCCTGGCCGGTGTTCGCGCTGCCCGCCCACCGCTCGGCCGAGATCTCCTACTTCTGCTCCTTCACCGAGGCCGCCGCCTACATCTGCCCCGACGACGAGCACCGGGCCTTCGCCCCCGGCACGCCCGCGCACGTCCTCGGCGAGCTCCCCGAGACCGAGCCGGACGAGGACGGCCCGGACGAGGACGGCCCGGACGAGGACGGCCCGGACGAGGAAGACCCCGGCGGCCCGCACCGCCCCGCGCCCGGCGACGTCGCGTTCCTGCAGCTCTCCGGCGGCAGCACCGGCCTGCCCAAGCTCATCCCGCGCACCCACGACGACTACATCTACAGCTTCCGCGCCAGCGCCGAGATCTGCGCGCTGCGGCCGGACAGCGTCTACCTGTGCGCGCTGCCCGCCGCGCACAACTTCCCGATGAGCTCGCCCGGCGTGTTCGGGGCGCTGAGCGCCGGGGCCGCGTCCGTGCTGGCCCCCGATCCCAGCCCCGGCACCTGCTTCCCGCTCGTCGAGCGCGAGCGCGTCACGATCGCGGCCCTCGTCCCGCCGCTCGCCCTGGTCTGGCTGGACGCCGCCGCCACCACCGGCCACGACCTGTCCAGCCTGGAGGTGCTCCAGGTCGGCGGCGCCAAGTTCAGCCGGGAGGCGGCCAGACGCGTGCGGCCCGAGCTCGGCTGCACGCTCCAGCAGGTGTTCGGCATGGCCGAGGGCCTGGTCAACTACACCCGCCTGGACGACGACGAGGAGACCATCGTCACCACCCAGGGACGTCCCATCTCGCCCGACGACGAGATCCGCGTCCTGGACGACGACGGCCGCGACAGCGACCACGGCCACCTGCTGACCCGCGGCCCGTACACCATCCGCGGCTACTGGCGGGCCGAGGAGCACAACAGGACCGCCTTCACCGACGACGGCTTCTACCGCACCGGCGACATCGTCCGCCGCACCCCCACCGGCCACCTGATCGTCGAGGGACGCGCCAAGGACCAGATCAACCGGGGCGGCGAGAAGATCGCGGGCGAGGAGGTCGAGAACCACCTCCTGGCCCACCCGGCGGTCCACGACGCCAGCGTGGTCGCCGTGCCCGACCCCTACCTGGGGGAGCGGGCCTGCGCCTACGTCATCTGCCGCGGCGACCCGCCCAGCAGGGCCGAGCTGCGCGCGTTCCTGCGCGGGCGCGGCATCGCCGTCTTCAAGATCCCTGACCGGTTCGAGTTCGTCGACGCCTTCCCGCAGACCGCGGTCGGCAAGGTCAGCAAGCGCCACCTCCGCGAAAGGACATGACATGCCGATCCCCAGGATCGAACCGTACGCCATGCCGTCCGAGCTCCCGGCCAACCGGGTCGACTGGCGGCCCGACCCGCGCCGGGCCGTGCTCCTCGTGCACGACATGCAGAACTACTTCCTGCGCGCCTTCACCCCCGGCCGCTCGCCGATGGTCGAGCTGATGGCCAACGTGCTGGCGCTGCGCGAGCGGTGCGCCGAGCTGGGCGTGCCCGTCGTCTACTCGGCCCAGCCCGGCGCCCAGAGCGCCGAGCAGCGCGGCCTGCTGCTGGACTTCTGGGGCACCGGCATCGGCGCCGACCCGCGCGAGGCCGCGATCGCCGACGAGCTGACGCCCGGCGACGGCGACGTGCTGCTCACCAAGTGGCGCTACAGCGCCTACCAGCGCACCGGGCTCGCCGAGCTGATGGCCGGGCAGGGCCGCGACCAGCTCGTCATCTGCGGCGTGTACGCCCACATCGGCGTGCTGATGACCGCCTGCGAGGCGTTCATGCGGGACGTGCAGGCGTTCGTGGTCGCCGACGCCGTCGCCGACTTCTCCCGGCAGCACCACGAGATGGCCCTCACCTACGCCGCCGAGCGGTGCGCCGTCACCACCACGACCACGCGCGTCAGCCGCGCCCTGTCGGGGGCGGTGGCCGGTGTCTGAGGCCGAGGAGCGCCTGCGCGCCCAGATCGCCGGCCTGCTGTACGTCGAGCCCGCCGAGCTCGGCCCGCACGACGACCTGCTGGACGCCGGCCTGGACTCCATCAGGGTGATGACGCTCATCGAGGCGTGGAGGCGGGAGGGCCGCGACATCGGCTTCCCCGACCTCGTGGACCGGCCCACCATCGCGGCCTGGGCGGAGCTGCTCACGTGACCGTGCAGACCAGGCCGCTCACGGGCGCCCAGGCCGGGATCTGGCTCGCCCAGCGCCTGGACCCCGAGAACCCCGTCTACAACGCCGCGGACCGCATCGACCTGCGCGGCCCGCTCGACCCCGCCCTCTTCGCGCGGGCGCTGGAACGCTGCCTGGCCGAGGCCGAGCCGCTGCGCCTGCGCTTCACCGCCGAACCCGCCCAGTACCTGCCGGACTACGACTCGCTGCGTGGCTGCCTCACCGTGCTGGACCTGCGCGGCGAGCCCGACCCCGAGGCCGCGGCCGACGCCTGGATGCGGGCCGACCTGGCCGCGCCCGTGGACGTCGTCACCGGCCCCCTGTCGCGGCACGCGCTGCTGCGCCTGGCCGGCGACCACCACGTCTGGTACCTGCGGGCCCACCACATCCTCATCGACGCCTACGCCCTGTCGATGCTGGTCGGCCGGACCGCCGACATCTACACGGCGCTGGCCGACGGGATGGCCCCGGGGGCGGGGCCGTTCGGGTCGATGGCGGCGGTGCTGGCCGAGGAGGAAGCGTACCTGGCCTCGGAACGGCGGGCCGGCGACCGGGCGTACTGGCTGGAGCGGCTGGCCGGCGCCCCCGAGCCCGCCGGGCTCGCCGGGACGCCCGCGCTGCCGGCCCGCGAGGTCGTACGGCGCCGCGCCGCCCTGCCGCCCCTGCCCCGGTGGGACGACCTGGCCCGCGCCGCCCGCGCCACCTGGGCCGACGTCGCCGCCGCCGGCCTGGCCTGCTACGTCGGACGGCTCACCGGCAGCACCGACGTGCTGGTCGGGCTGCCGCTGATGAACCGCGCCGGAGCCGCCGTCCGGGTGCCGTGCCTGACGGTCAACGTGCTGCCGGTCCGGCTGGACGTCCGGCCCGGCCGCACGGTCGGCGACCTGGTCGGCCAGGCCGCCCGCCGGATCACCGAGGCCCGCCGCCACGGCCGCTACCGCATCGAGGACCTGCGCCGCGACCTGGGACTCGGCGGGACGTCACGGGCCCTGTTCGGCCCGCTGCTCAACATCAAGCCGTTCCCGACGGAGACGAAGTTCGGCAACGCGACCGGCACCGTCACCAACCTGGCCGCCGGCCCGGTGGACGACCTGGCCGTGGCGCTCCTGCCCGACGGCGACCGCCTCACCCTGGAACTCGACGGCAACGCCGCCCACTACGACCCGCCCGCCCTGGCCGCCCACACCCGGCGCCTGGCCGGCTTCCTCACCACCCTGACCGGCGCCTCCCCGGACACCCCCCTCGGCCGCCTCCCCCTCCTCACCGACGAGGACCGCGCGGCCCTCCCCACCTGGCCCGCCCCGCGGACCGGCCGCGCCACCGGACAGACCGACGGGCGGACTGACGGGCGGACCGCCGAGCGGACCGAGAGGCGGGCCGGCGGGCGGACAGTGGTGGACGCCTTCCTGGAACGGGTCCGGCTGACGCCCGCCGAGACGGCCCTGGTGTGCGACGGCGACAGGCTCACCTACGAGGAGCTGGGCGCCCGGGTGGACCGGCTGGCCCGGCGGCTGGCCGCCGGCGGCGCGGGCCGGGAGCGGGTCGTGGCCGTCGTCCTGCCGCGCTCGGCCGAGCTGGTGGTGGCGCTGCTGGCGGTGCTGCGCAGCGGCGCGGCCTTCCTGCCGGTGGACCCCTCCTACCCGGCGGAGCGGCGCGCCCTCATGCTGGCCGACGCAGCCCCGTCCGTGGTGCTCACCCCCGGCTGGGCCGGGGACGCGCCCGGCACGCCGGACGCGCCGCCCCTTCCCGGGCCGGGCGACGCCGCGTACGTCATCTACACCTCCGGCTCCACCGGCCGGCCCAAGGGCGTCGTGGGCACCCACGGCGGGCTCGCCGCCCTCCTGGACTCCCACCGCGAGCGCCTGTTCCCGGACGGCGGGCGGCTGCGCGTCGCGCACACCGCGTCGTTCTCGTTCGACGCCTCCCTGGACCCGCTGCTGTGGATGATCGGCGGCCACGAGCTGCACCTGCTGGGCGAGGACCGCTACCGCGACCCGGAGGCCCTGACCGCCTACGTCCGCGAGCACGGCGTCGACTACCTGGACCTGACGCCGTCCCACCTGAAGGAGCTGCCCGGCCTGCTGGCCGAGCCGCCGCGCGTCGTCGTGGTCGGCGGCGAGGCCGTGCCCGGCCCGCTGTGGCGGACCCTGCGCGAGCGCACGTTCGCCGTCAACCACTACGGCCCCACCGAGGCCACCGTCGACGCCTACACCTGGCTCGGCGACGGCTCGGAAGGGCCCACCGCGGGCTCGTCGGCGCACGTGCTCGACCACGCGCTGCAACCGGCGCCACCGGGCGCCGCCGGCGAGCTGTACCTGGCGGGGGAGGGGCTGGCCCGCGGCTACCTCGGGCGTCCCGACCTGACGGCCGAACGGTTCGTCGCCGGCCCCGGCGGGTCGCGGCTGTACCGGACGGGCGACCGCGCCCGCTGGGCCGCCCCCGGACGGCTGGAGCTGCTGGGCCGGGCCGACGACCAGGTCAAGGTGCGCGGCGTGCGGATCGAGCCGGCCGAGGTCGAGGCGGTGCTGGAGGAGCACCCGTCGGTGGCCGGTGCCGCGGTCGCCGCCCACACCGGCCGCCTGGTCGCCTACATCGTCCCCACCCGGCCCGGTGGCGACCTGCGTACCGGTGGGGAGGTGCTGCGGTTCGCCGCCGCGCGGCTGCCCGCCGGGATGACGCCCGCCCAGGTCGTCAGCCTGGAGGCGCTGCCCCGCACGCCCAACGGCAAGCTCGACCGCGCCGCGCTCCCCGCCCCCGAGGCCGGGCCCGCCACCGGCCGGGCGCCCGCGAACGCCGCCGAGGAGAGCATGTGCGCCCTGTTCGCCGAGGTCCTGAACCTTCCGGCGGCGGGTCCCGAGGACGGCTTCTTCGACCTGGGCGGCCACTCGCTGCTGGCCGCCCGCCTCACCGTGCGGATCAGGGAGACCTTCGGCGCCGCCGTGCCGATCAGGGCCGTGTTCGACGCCCCCACCCCGGCCGGGCTCGCGGCCCGGCTCGGCGTCACCGCCGCCCCCCGGCCGCCCCTGCTCCCGTCCCTGAAGAGCGGGCCGCGGCCCGACCCGGTGCCGCTGTCGTCCGCGCAGGCCAGGCTCTGGTTCCTGTACCGGATGGAGGGACCCGATCCGACGTACAACATCCCGCTGGCGCTGCGGCTCGGCGGCGACGTGGACCGCGCCGCCCTGCGGGCCGCGCTCGACGACGTCGTGGCCCGGCACGAGATCCTGCGCACGGTCTTCCCCGACCGCGACGGCGTCCCCTGCCAGCGGATCCTGGACCGGTACAGCGTTCCGATGCCCGTCTGGCAGCCGGCCGAGCCCGCCGCGGCCATGCGGCGGATCGCCCGCCGCGGCTTCGACCTGGCCGCCGAGCCGCCCTTCCGCGCCCACCTGCTGCGGCTCGGCCGCGACGAGCACGTGCTGATGCTCGTCCTGCACCACATCGCGGGCGACGGCTGGTCGGCGGGGCCGCTGGTCGGTGACCTGAGGGTGGCCTACGAGGCCCGCCGGAGCGGGCGGGCGCCGGCGTTCGGGCCGCCGCCCGTCCAGTACGCCGACTACACCCTGTGGCAGCGCGACCTGCCACTGACCGGGCTGGAACACTGGCGGGCCACGCTGGCCGGCCTGCCCGACCGGCTCGACCTGCCCCTCGACCGGCCACGGCCCGCCGTGCTGGGCGGCGATGGCGGCACGGTCCCCGTGGCGTTCCCGCCCGTCCTCATGGCCGAGGTCGAGGCGCTCGCCCGCCGCGCCCGCGCCAGCGTCTTCATGGTGCTGCACGCCGCCCTCGCCGCCCTGCTCACCCGGCTCGGCGCGGGCACCGACATCCCGATCGGCACGCCCGTCGCGGGCCGCGGCCACAGCGCCCTGGACGGCAGCGTCGGCTTCTACGTCAACACCGTCGTGCTGCGCGCCGACACCTCGGGCGACCCGTCGTTCGCCGAGCTGCTGGACCGGGTCAAGGCCGCCGACCTGACCGCGTTCGACCACGCCGAGCTGCCCTTCGACCGGCTCGTCGAGGCGCTCAACCCGCCCAGGTCGCGCGACCGGCACCCGCTGTTCCAGGTCATGCTCGTCCACCAGGACGCCGCCGAGCCGCCCGGCGTCGAGGTCGTCCACACCGGGACGGCGAAGTTCGACCTCACCCTGAACGTCGGCCCGTCCGGCGCCGGCTTCCTGGAGTACAACAGCGACCTGTTCGACCGGGCCACCGCCCACACCCTCGCCGGCCGGCTGACCCGGCTGCTGGAACAGGCCATGGCCGACCCGGACCGGCCGCTCGGCGGGTACGACCTGCTCGACGCCGCCGAACGCCGCACCCTGATCGAGGAGTGGAACGGCGACCTGGTCAGCGAGCCCGGCGGCACCCTGCCCGGCCTGTTCGAGGCCCAGGCCCGCCGCACCCCGGACGCCGTCGCCGTGGACGCCTGGACCTACGCCGAGCTGAACGCGCGCGCCAACCGGCTGGCGCACCGGCTCATCGCCCACGGCGCCCGGCCCGGCGCCGTCGTCGCGCTGTCGCTGCCCCGCTCGCCCGACCTGGTGGCGGCGCTGCTCGCGGTGGTCAAGACGGGCGCGGCCTACCTGCCGCTCGACCCGTCCCACCCGGCCGCCAGGACCGACCACATGATCGCCGACGCCGGGCCGGTGTGCGTCGTGGACGCGTCCTGGCTGGGTGACCTCGGCGACTGGCCGGACCACGACCCGGCGCGCGACCTGCGTCCCGGCGACGCCGCGTACGTCATCTACACCAGCGGCTCCACCGGACGGCCCAAGGGCGTGGTCGTCACCCACCACAACGTCGTCCGGCTGCTGTCGGCCACCGACGCCTGGTTCGGGTTCGGCCCCGGCGACGTGTGGACGCTGTTCCACTCCTACGCCTTCGACTTCTCGGTGTGGGAGCTGTGGGGCGCCCTGCTGTACGGCGGCCGCCTGGTCGTGGTGCCGTACGGGACCAGCCGGTCCCCGGGTGACCTGCTCGCCCTGCTGGAACGCGAGCGGGTCACCGTGCTCAACCAGACGCCGTCGGCGTTCTACCAGCTCATCGCCGCCGACGACGGCCGCGACCTGGCCCTGCGGTACGTGATCTTCGGCGGCGAGGCGCTGGAGCCGGCCCGGCTGGCGCCCTGGCGGGCCCGCCGCCCGGACCTGCCGCGCCTGGTCAACATGTACGGCATCACCGAGACGACCGTGCACGTCACCCACCACGTGCTGCCGCCCGGCGAGCAGCACGGCAGCCCCATCGGGCGCGGCATCCCCGACCTGCGGGTCTACGTCCTGGACGACCGCCTGCGGCCGGTGCCGCCCGGCGTGGTCGGCGAGCTGTACGTCGCCGGGGACGGCCTGGCCCGCGGCTACCTCGGCCGGCCCGGCCTGACCGCCGAACGGTTCGTCGCCGACCCCTTCGGACGGCCCGGCACCCGCATGTACCGCTCCGGCGACCTGGCCAGGTGGCGCGCCGACGGCACGCTCGACTACGCGGGCCGCGCCGACCAGCAGGTCAAGGTGCGCGGCTTCCGCATCGAGCCGGGCGAGGTCGAGGCGGCCCTGCTGCGGCACCCGTCGGTCGCCCAGGCCGCCGTGATCGTCCGCGAGGACCGGCCCGGCGACCAGCGCCTCACCGCCTACGTCGTCCCACCCGCCGGGACCGCCTCCGCCGGGACCGCCTCCGCCGGGACCGCCTCCGCCGGGACCGCCCTCGACAGGGATGCCCTCGACCGGGGCGCCTCCGGAGGCGGCCACTCCGACACGGAGGTCGACGTGGGGGAGGTGCGGGCGTTCGTGGCGCGGGCGCTGCCCGGCTACATGGTGCCGGCCGCCGTCGTCCGGGTGCCCGCGCTGCAGCTCACCGTGAACGGCAAGCTCGACCGCGCCGCCCTGCCCGCCCCCGAGGCCCCCACCGGCGGCGGCCGGCTGCCGGACGGGCCGCGCGAGGAGGCGATGTGCGCGCTGTTCGCCGAGGTGCTCGGCCTGCCCCGGGTCGGCGTGGACGACGGCTTCTTCGACCTCGGCGGTCACTCGCTGCTCGCGGTCCGGCTGGTGGCCAGGGTCAAGGAGGTGTTCGGCGCCGAGGTGTCCGTCGGCGCGCTGTTCGAGGCGCCGACCGCCGCCGCGCTCACCGCCCTGGCGCAGGGCGGCGCGCGCACCGACCCGCTGCGCACGCTGCTGCCGCTGCGCGAGTCCGGCTCCCGGCCGCCGCTGTTCTGCGTGCATCCGGCGGGCGGGCTGAGCTGGTGCTACGGCGGCCTCCTCCGGCACGTCCAGGATCGCCCGATCTACGGGCTGCAGGCCCGCCGCGACCACCTGCCCACCTCGCTGCGCCGCCTGGCCGCCGACTACGTGGCCCAACTCAGGCTGGTGCGCCCGCGCGGGCCCTACCACCTGCTGGGCTGGTCCACCGGCGGGATCATCGCCCAGGAGATGGCGGTGCAGCTCCGGCTGGCCGGGCAGGAGGTCGCGCTGCTGGCCGTCCTGGACGCCTACCCCGCCGAGGGCATGCGCGACCTGCCGCCCTCGGACGAGGCCGAGGCGCTGGAGGCGCTGCTCACGATGGCCGGCTTCGCCCCCGACGCCGCCCTCACGCTGGAGCGGGTGGCGGAGATCCTGCGCCGCGAGTCCAGCCCGCTGGCCGGGCTGTCGGCCGGGACGCTGGCCCAGCTGAAGGACCTCTACCTCAACACCAACCGCCTCGTCCGCGCCCTCGACACCCGCCGCTTCGACGGCGACGTGCTGTTCTTCCGCGCCACCGTCGACACCGTGGACGACACCCTGACCGCGGACGCCTGGCGCCCGCACGTCGGCGGCACGATCGAGACGCACGACGTGGCCTGCAGCCACAAGGACATGACCCAGCCGGGCCCGATCGCCGAGATCGCCGCGATCGTCGCCGCCCGTCTCGACCATCTCGACGGAATCGACCACCTCGACCACCTCGACGGAATCGACCGGCCCGGCGGCCCCGGCCCCCTCGGCGCCGTCGCCAAGACCCAGGAGCACACCCCGTGAACCCCTTCGACGACCCGGACGGCCAGTTCCTCGTCCTGGCCAACGACGAGGACCAGCACTGCCTGTGGCCCTCCTTCGCCGCCGTCCCGGACGGCTGGTCGGTGCGCTTCGGGCCGGACGGCCGGGCCGCCTGCCTGGCCTACGTCCAGGCGTCCTGGACCGACCTGCGCCCCCACAGCCTGCGCCGGTGAGGGGCCGCGTACTGGCCGCCTATGTCACGGCGATGTGCGTGAGCGGCCTGGACGCGACGATCGTCAACCCGGCGCTGTTCGCCATCGCCGCCGACCTGGGCGTGCCGCCCGCCGCGGCGAACGCCGTGGAGTCGGCGTTCCTGGCCAGCCTCGCGATCGCCATGCCGGTCGCCGGATGGCTGTGCGACCGGTACGGCGCGTCCCGCGTCTTCCTGGCCGCGCTCGCCGCGTTCACGGCGGCCTCCGGGCTGTGCGCGCTGTCGTGGGACCTGGGGGCGCTGGTGTGCTTCCGGGTGCTGCAGGGCGCGGCGGGCGGCGTGCTGACGCCCGCCGGGATGGCCATGTTGTTCGCCGCTTACGCCCCCGAGGAGCGCATGCGGCTGTCCCGGCACATCGTGGTGCCCACCGCGCTCGCGCCCGCGCTCGGCCCGGTGCTCGGCGGCCTGCTGGCCGACACGCTCTCGTGGCGCTGGGCGTTCCTGGTCAACCTGCCGCTCGGCGCGGCGGCCCTGCTCGCCGGCGCCGCCGCCCCGCGGCCCGCCTTCGCCCCCGTCACGGGCGGCGGGACGGGCAGGGGCGGGGGCACGGGCGGCGGGACGGGCAGGGGCACCGGGCCCGGCGGGGGCACGGGCAGGGGCGGGGGCCGGTTGGACGTGCGCGGCCTGCTGCTGGCCGGCGCCGGGTCCGGTCTGCTGATGTACGGGCTGAACCAGGCCGCCGCCGGCATGTCGCCGCTCGCCTGGGCGGCGCTGCCCGCCGGAGCCGCCCTGGTGTGGGCGCTGGCCAGGTCGGCGCGCCGCACCGAGCTGCCGCTGCTGGACCTCGGGCTGCTGGCCGATCGCGGTTTCCTGCGCGGCGCAACCACCGCCACGTTGTCGGCCGCCGGGCTGCTCGGCATGCTGTTCGCCTTCCCCGTGATGTACCAGGACGCGCTGGCGGCCACGGCCACCGACGCCGGTCTCGTCGTCTTCCCGGAGGCGCTGGGGCTCATGGCCGCCGGGTTCCTGGTGGACCGCGCCTGCGCCCGCTGGGGCGAGCGGCGGGTGGTGGCGGCCGGGCTGCTCGGCGGCGCGGCGCTGTTCGCGTTCCTCGCGCTGGCCGAGCCGGGGCCCTGGACGCTGCGGGCCGTCATGTTCGCGGTGGGCCTGGTGCTCGGGCAGGCCGTGACGGCGGTGCAGGTGTCGGCGTTCACGACGATCGGGCCGCAGGTGATGGGCCGGGCCATGACCCTGTTCCAGTCGCTGCGCATGCTCGGCGGCGGGCTCGGCGTGGGCGTGTGCGCCGCGGCGGCGGCCCTGGCCGGGTACCGCGCCGCACTGCTGGCCGCGGCGGCGTTCCTGCTGGCCGCCTACGGCACCGCGGCGCTGCTCCGCCCCGCCCCGGCCGCCACGCGGCCGCACGAGGCTACCGGGTGAGCCCCGGGGCGTCGGCCGTGCGGGAGGCCGGGGCTACCGGGTGAGTGCCAGGTCGGCGGCCGTCAGGGCGAGCAGGACGGCCGCCTGCGCCAGCGCGTGGTCGGCCGCCGGGGCCGCCGCGGCGGCGGCGAACGCCGGCTCGTGCGGCGCGGCCCCGCCCGCCCCGATGTCCAGCATGGGATGGACGGCCGGCACGACGTGCGACACGTTCCCCATGTCCGTCACCGCGAACGGCTCACGCTCCACCGGCGCCGGACGGCCCAGCGCGGCGGCGTTGGCCGCGTATAGACCGGCCAGCGCGGCGTCGTCGCGGAAGTCCAGGTAGTCGGGCTCCGGCCGGGTCAGCCGCAGTTCGCAGCCGGTCGCCGTCGCCGCGCCGCGGAAGCAGGACTCCACCCGCGCCCGCAGCTCGACCAGGTCCCGCGCGGCGGCGGCCCTGATCTCGTAGGAGGCCGTGGACCTGGCCGGGATGACGTTGGGGGCCTCGCCCGCCGAGGTGACCACGCCGTGCACGCGCAGGTCGCGCGGGAGCTGCTGGCGCAGCAGGCCGATCGCCACCTGGGCCAGCGTCACCGCGTCGGCCGCGTTGCGGCCCTCGTGCGGGGCGAGGGTGGCGTGCGCGGCCCGTCCGGTGTACTCGGCGTCCAGGGTGCCGAGCGCGAACGAGCGGAACCGGACGGTCTCGAACGGCCCCGGGTGCACCATCATGGCGGCGTCCACGCCGTCGAACACCCCGGCCTCCAGCAGCAGCGCCTTGCCGCCGCCGCGTTCCTCGGCCGGGGTGCCGACGACCTTCACGGTCAGCCCCAGCTCGTCGGCGAACGGGGCCAGCGCCAGGGCCGCGCCGGTCGAGGCGGCGGCGATCACGTTGTGGCCGCAGGCGTGGCCGAGGCCGGGCAGCGCGTCGTACTCGGCGCAGAAGGCCACGGTCAGGGGGCCGGTGCCGCGGGAGGCGGAGAAGGCCGTCGGCAGGCCGCCCGCGCCCGCCGTCACGTCGAAGCCGCCCGCTTCGAGCAGGCCCGCGGTCCAGGCGGCCGCCCGGTGCTCCTCGAACGCGGTCTCGGGATGGGCGTGGATCCGGTGGCTGAGCGCGACCAGCTCGGGGGCGAGCGCCTCGGCGCGGCGGCGGATCGCGTCCCTGACGTTCACAGCCAACCGGCCGCGAGGTCGGTGAGGCCGTCGGCCAGGCCGCCGAGCCAGCAGGCCGGGTCGTGGCCGCCGTTGTACTCGGTGTAGCTCACCTCGTACCCCTGGGCGGCCAGGGTGCGGGCGAAGCGGCGGTTCTCCTCCAGCAGCATCCACTCCAGCCGGCCGGCCTCGACGTGGAAGCGCACCGGCAGCCTCGGGACGGCGGCGTACCGGCGGGTCAGCCGTTCCGGATCCTCGTCGGGCCACCAGTACGACCCCGACTGCGACAGGACGTTGCCGAACCGTCCCGGCGCGAGGAGCGCGGCGTAGGACGCGGTCAGCCCGCCGAGGCTCTGCCCCGCGATCACGGTCAGCCCCGGATCGCCCGTCGCCCCGTACGTGCGCCCGGCCCACGGCAGCAGGTCGTCGGCCAGGTAGCGGACGAACGGCTCGTGGCAGGCCAGCTCCCGCAGCCGGGTCGGCCGGTCCACCGAGTCGGGCATCAGCACGACGAGCGGCGGCAGGCGGCCCTCGTTCACCAGGTTGTCCAGGGTGGGCGCGACGCGTCCGGCCCACACCTCGCCGTCCAGCAGCACGACGACGGGAAGGGGACCGGCGGCCGGGCCGGGCGGCGTGTAGACCCACACCCGCCGCCCGCCCGACCGCGCCTGGCCGACCCGGCCGCGCGGCACGCCCGGCCGGCGCTCCCGGTACGGCTGCGGCGGCGCCTGCGGCAGCTCCAGCAGCGAGGACGCACGCCGGTCCGGCGGGCCGGGCACGGTGAGCGGGTTGCCCGGATCCGGCACGGCCGCGCGCATGACCTGGAGCCAGGAGTCCCGGTCGGTGCCCGGCAGCCGGTCGCAGGGCAGGATCTGGTAGCCGGCCCGCAGGTCGGCGTCGAGCTCGTAGGTCAGGTGAAGCAGGTCGCTGCCGGGACGGCGGGTCATGACATGTCGGCTGATGTCGCCCGCGTGCCGGTCGCGGTCGGTCATCGTGTTGATCAGCACGACCGCCTGCTCGCCGCGCGACCTGGGCCGCCACAGGAACGTCACCTTGCACCGGCCGGGCGTGCCGGCGGGCTCGACGATCGGGGTGGTCACGGGTGTCATGTCACGGCCTCCGGTCCGACAGCAGGGTCCACAGCAGGAAGGGGCCGCCCAGGATGCTGGTCACGACGCCCACGGGGATCTCGGCGCCGTCGGCGGCCACGCGGCCGGCCGTGTCGGCGATCACGACCAGCGCCGCGCCGGTGAGCGGCGCGCCGACCAGGGGCAGCCGGGCCGGTCCCGCCAGCCGGGCGGCGACGACGGGCGCGGCCAGGGCCACGAACGCGACCGGCCCCGCCACCCCTGCCGCCAGCCCGGCCAGCACGACGGCGAGCGCCAGCAGGGCGATCCTGGTCCGGCCTGGATCGACGCCGAGCCCGGCGCTGACGTCCTCGTCGAAGCGCAGCACGGCCACCCGGCGGGCCAGCGCGAGCGCGGCCGGGACCAGCACCGCCAGCCCGGCGGCCACGGGCAGGGCGACGGGGTAGCCGCGCCCGGCCAGGCTGCCCACGCTCCAGGAGTGCACCGCCGTGGCCGAGCCGAGCCCCTGCCAGGCCAGCAGCGACTGGGTGAGCGCGCCGGCCAGCGTGGTCAGCGCCAGCCCCGTCACGATGAACCGGTATCCCTGCCGGCCGACGCCGCCCGAGACGGCGAACACCGCCACGGCGGCGGCCAGCGCGCCCACGGGGCCGATCCACCAGTGGGCGAACAGCGTGCCCGAGGCGGACAGCATCCCGGCGACCATGATGGCGATCACCGCGCCCTGGTTGATGCCCAGCATGTCGGGGGTGGCCAGCCGGTTGCGCGCCAGCGCCTGGGTCAGGCAGCCGGACAGCCCGAGCGCCGCCCCGGCCACCAGCCCCGCCACCACCCGCGGCAGCCTGATCTCCTGGACGAGCAGCACGTGCCCGCCCTCACCCGCGCCCGCCAGGGCACTCAGCGCCTGCCCGGCCGTCATGCCCGACTGCCCGGCCGCGACCGCCGCCACGACGGCCACCGCGGTGACCGCCAGCAGCGCCGCCGCCGCCACGGACGACCGTACGGGCACCAGCACCGACCAGCCCCGCCCCCGCAGCACCCGCGCGCCGGAGGGCGACAGCCCGCCCGCCCGCGCGGTCCTGCGGGCGGGCCACCGCGACGGCCGCGGCGCGCCGGACGGGACGAGGTCGCCGGGCCCGGCGGCCACCGCCCGCGACCGGGCCACCACGACCAGCACCGGCGCCCCCAGCACGGCGACCAGCAGCGCCACGGGCGCCTCGTACGGCCGCACGACCATCCGGGCCAGCACGTCGGCCCCCAGCAGCACCACCGCCCCGGCCAGCCCGGACAACACGATCCGCGACCCCACCCGCCCCCCGCCCAGGGACCTGGACAGGTAACCGGCCAGCAGGCCGAGGAAGCCGATCGGGCCGGCCACCGCGACCGCCGCGGCGCTGAGCAGCGTCACCGCCACCGTCACCCACAGCCGCGTGCGCCCCGGCCGGTGCCCGAGCGCGACGGCCAGGTCGTCGCCGAGCGCCAGCGCCGCCAGCGGCCGGGCCGCGACCGCCGCCATGACCAGCCCCGCCGCGACCGCCGGCGCGATCGCCAGCACCCGGTCCATGGGGATCCCGGCCAGCGAGCCGAGGATCCAGTACCGGTACTGGTCGAACGTCACCGGGTCGGCCACCAGCACGGCCGTGGTGATCCCGGTGAGCGTGGCCGACAGGGCGGCCCCGGCCAGCACCAGCTTCAGCGGCGAGAGCCGGGCCCCGATCGCGAGCACGACCCCGGTGGCCGGCAGCGCGCCGCCGAGCGCCCAGCCCAGGTACGCGCCGCCGGTCTGCGCGCCGGCGGTGACGATCCCGGTCACGACGCCGAGCGCGGCGCCCGCGTTCACGCCGAGCAGCCCGGTCTCGGCCAGCGGGTTGCGGGTGACCGACTGCAGCAGCATGCCCGAGACCCCGAGCGCGGCGCCGACGACGAGGGCGGCCAGCGTCCGGGGCAGCCGCAGCGTGTCCACCACCATGCGCAGGTGGCCGTCACCGCCGCCGCCGAGCAGGTAGTCGAGGACCTGCCCGGGGGCGACCCGGCCCGCGCCGGTGAGCATGGACGCCGCGCACAGGGCCAGCAGCGCGGCGGCGCCGAGCCAGAAGGCGCGGGCTTGCGTAAACATAAGGTAAGGCTAACCTAAAAAAGGTAAGGCTTTCCTAATTTCTCAGCCCGGGAGCTCGAATGGCCCCTCTCCGCAGGCTCGGCGGACTGCTCGTCGTCGCCGCCGCCGCCGTCCTGACCGCCGTGGCGTGCGGCGCGTCCTCCGCACCCGCCGCGCCGGGCGCGTCCGCCGCCGCGCCGGCCGTCCGGGAGGTCAAGGACGCCACCGGCGCCCTGATCAAGGTGCCGGTCGAGCCCAAGCGCGTGGTCACCCTCACCCAGGAGGACCTGGACGCCGTCCTCGCCCTCGGCGTGACCCCGGTGGGCATCACCAACGGCCAGGGCATCGACACGCCGCCCGCCTACCTGGCCGACAAGGTCAAGGGCGTCCCGGTCGTTGGCAACCTGCTGCAGCCGGTCATCGACAAGGTCGTCGAGGCCCGGCCGGACCTCGTCCTCGCCGGCGACCTGCAGGACCAGCAAGTGCTCGACCAGCTCCGCAAGGTCACCCCGGCCACCGTGGTGACGATGGCCCCGACCGACGACTGGAAACTGTCGTTCATGGGCGTCGGCAACGCGCTCAACAAACTGGACGCGGCCAGGAAGGTGATGGCGGACTACGACGCCCGCGTCGCCGCGGCCAAGGCCAGGATCAAGCCGGCCGAGGTGAGCATCGTGCGCTGGAACCCGCAGGGCCCGAGCTGGATGGAGAAGCGGCAGTTCGCCGGCTTCGTCGCCACCGACCTCGGCCTGACCCGTCCCGCCGCCCAGGACAAGGACGGCACCGCCCACTCCATGCCGCTCAGCCTGGAGGCGCTGTCGGACATCGACGGCGAATGGCTGTTCGTCTCCACCCTGACCGCCGACGGCGAGAAGACGCTGGAGGAGGTGCGGCGGACGCCCGCGTTCAAGGAGCTGAAAGCGGTCAAGGCGGGGCACGTGGTGCCGGTGAACGGCTCGGTCTGGAGCACCCGCGGCGCCCCGCTGGCCGCCGGCGTCGTCCTCGACGACCTGGTCAAGGCCCTCAGCGCGGCCTGAACGAGCCTGGAAGGGGAATTTACCGGCCGCGGCGCGGGTTGGCGGGGACGATCGTCGCCATCTGATGAGGAGAACCCATGAACGACCACCCCGACGCCCCGGCCGTCCGACAGCTCCGGCTGGTCGTCGAGGCGGAGGACTACGAGGCGGCGCTGGCCTTCTACCGCGACGTGCTCGGCCTGCCCGAGGAGGCCGCCTACTCCTCCGGCGACGGCGCCCGCGTGGCCATCCTCGACGCGGGCCGGGCCACCCTGGAGATCGCCAACCCGGCCCAGAAGAAGATGATCGACGACGTCGAGGTGGGGCGGCAGGTGGCGCCCAAGCTCCGGGTCGCCTTCGAGGTGGACGACTCCCGTGCGACCACCGCCCGCCTGGTGGCGGCCGGCGCGGACGAGGTGGCCCCGCCCACGCTCACCCCCTGGCAGTCGCTCAACGCCCGCCTCGACGCGCCCGGCGGCCTGCACATCACCGTCTTCCAGGAGCTCGCCACCCCGGAGGAGCGCGAGAAGCTGGACGGCTTCGGCACCTCCTGACCGGCGCCTCCCGGACGGCGGCTCATCGGGCTGCGGTTCATCGGGCTGCGGTTCATCGGGCTGCGGTTCATCGGGTGGTGGGGCGGGCGCGCACGTGCAGGCGCTCGCCCTGCGGGCCGAACAGGGCGAGCACCTCCGTGAGATCGGGGCCGGGATTGGCGAACGCGTGCGGCACGCGGGTGTCGAACTCGGCCACCTCGCCCGCCGTCAGCACCACGTCGTGCTCGCCGAGCAGCAGGCGCAGCCGCCCGGACAGGACGTAGAGCCACTCGTAGCCCTCGTGGGCCCGCTGCTCGTACTCGCCGTGCGGCCAGCCCGGCGGGTAGATGTGCTTGTACGCCTGGATCCCGCCCGGACGCCGGCTCAGCGGGATGTAGGTCATGCCGTGCCGCGACACCGGCCGCAGGTGCACCCGCGGATCGCCGGTCGGCGGCACGTCGATCAGCTCGTCCAGCGGCACCTGGTGGGCGCGCGCCAGCGACAGCAGCAACTCCAGCGTGGGCCGGCGGCCGCCCGACTCCAGCCGCGACAGCGTGCTGACCGAGATGCCCGTGACCTCGGCGAGCTGGGTCAGCGTCACGCCCCGCCGCTGCCGCAACGCCCGCAGCCGCGGCCCCACCGCCCGCAGGACCTCGTCGAGATCCGGTGTCTCGTCCATGCGGCCCAGCTTGCCATTTCGGCAACGACATTTGTCAACCTGGCCGCGCGGGACGCACAGTGTGCCATCGGCACATCTCTGGAGGAACACGATGGACGACAAGTACGACGTGGTGGTCGTCGGCGGCGGGGCCGCCGGGCTCAGCGGCGCCCTGACCCTGAGCAGGGCCCGCCGCCGGGTGCTGGTGATCGACGAGGGCCGGCCGCGCAACGCGCCGGCCGACGGCGTGCACACCTACCTGGGCCGGGAGGGCACCCCGCCGCTCGACCTCTTGGCCGCCGGCCGCGAGGAGGTGACCGGGTACGGCGGCGAGCTCGTCACCGGCTCGGCCGTGGCGGCCGAACGCCTGGACGCCAGCGGTTTCCGCGTCCGGCTGGCCGACGGGTCCGCGGTCGTGGCGGACCGGCTGCTGGTCACCACGGGCCTGGTGGACGAGCTGCCCGACCTGCCCGGCGTGGCCGAACGGTGGGGCCGGGAGGTGCTGCACTGCCCGTACTGCCACGGGTGGGAGGTGCGCGACCAGCCGATCGGCGTGCTGGCCGCCGGCTCGATCGCCGCCCACCAGGCGCTGCTGTGGCGGCAGTGGAGCGACGACGTGACGCTCTTCACGCACACCGCCCCCCCGCTCGGCGAGGAGGACCGGGCCAGGCTGGCCGCGCGCGGCGTCACCGTCGTCGAAGGGCGGGTCGCCGGCCTGTCGCCGGACTCCGGCCCGCTCACCGGCGTCACCCTGGAGAACGGCGACGTCGTCCCGTGCCGGGCCTTCGTGGTCGCCCCGCGCTTCACCGCCCGCTCGGCCCTGCTGGCCGGGCTCGGCGTCGAGACGGCCGAGCAGCTCATGAACGGGCACGTCATGGGCGTCCACGTGCCCGCCGACCCGGCCGGCGCGACCGGCGTCCCCGGTGTGTGGGTGGCCGGGAACGTGGCCAACCTGGGCGAGAACGTCATCGGCGCCGCCGCCGCCGGGGTCAGGGCGGCCGCGGCGATCAACGCCGACCTGATCGAGGAGGAGACCTGCCGCGCGGTGGCGGCCGCCGCGGGCCCGCCGCTCTCCGGCGAACAGTTCTGGGACGGCCGCTACGGGCAGGCCGACCGGATCTGGAGCGGCAACCCCAACGCGCGCCTGGTCGAGGAGGTCGCCGACCTGGCCCCCGGCACCGCGCTGGAACTGGGCTGCGGCGAGGGCGCCGACGCCGTGTGGCTGGCCCGCCGCGGCTGGCGGGTCACCGCCGCCGACATCTCCGGCGTGGCCCTGGCCCGCGCCGCCGCCCACGCCGCGGACGCGGGCGTGGCCGAGCGCATCGAGTGGCAGCGCCACGACCTGGCCGAGTCCTTCCCCGAGGGCGAGTACGACCTGGTCACCGCGAGCTACCTGCACTCGCCCGCCGAACTGTCGCGCGAGAAGGTCCTGCGCGCCGCCGCCGCGGCCGTCGCGCCCGGCGGCCAGCTCCTGGTGCTCGGGCACGCCGGCCCCCCGCCGTGGGAGCCCGAGGCCCGCGTCGAGCTGCCCACCCCGCAGCAGGTGCTGGACGCTCTGGAGCTGGCCGAGGGGGAGTGGGAGGTGCTGCGGGCCGAGGAGTTCGACCGCGCCCAGACCGCCCCGGGCGGCACGCCGGCCGTCCGCGTCGACAACGTGCTGAGGATCCGGCGGCGCGGCTGACCCGGGCGCTCAGCGGCGGCGCTCGCGCAGGGCGACGGCCACGTTGATCACGGTGAGGGCGACCAGCATGACGATCGCGGCGATCAGCCCGTCCGGCCGGCCCACCAGCGCGATCGTCCCGCCCACACCGAAGATCACCGAGAAGTAGGCCAGGCCCGCGGACATCCCCCGGTGACTGCTGTCCTGGGGGGCGGGAGGCGTCAGTCGAGGGCCGTCGTCAGCGGGCCGCGGGCGGCCTGTTCCAGCAGGGCGACGGTGCCGGCCAGGTCGGGGAAGGCGTCGATGAAGGCGTCGACCGGGTGCGGGGCGAAGTCGGCGGGCCTGCGCAGCCCGCTCTGCATGCAGGCGACGAACCGCAGGCCCGCGCCGGTGGCCGCCGCCGCGTCGGTGGGGGAGTCGCCCACGTAGAGGCATTCATCGGGGGCCAGGCCGGTGGCGGCCAGCAGCTCGTCGAAGGCGCGCGGGTCGGGCTTGCCGAAGCGGGTGTTGCCGGCGTGGTAGACGGCCGCGATCCGGCCGTCGAGCGCGTGGCCCGGCGCCATCAGGTGCTCCATCTCGGCCTCGTCGCGCGAGGTCAGCAGCATGACCGCGCGCCCGGCCGCGCTGAGCTCGTCGATCGCGCGCAGGTTCTCCCCCGGGACGACGTCGACCAGCCCGGCCGCCACGTACTCGCGCAGCACCGCGTGATGCAGGGGCAGGTAGGCGGCCAGGTCGAGGCCGGGCGAGCGCAGCGGCATGGCCTCGTGCAGCGGCCGGCCCCAGGTCGCCACGTGCACCGCCCTGGACATGGGCCCGTGGCCGAGCCGCCCCAGGACCTCGTTCTCCAGCTCGAAGCACGCGGCCTCGGTGAGGCACAGGGTGTCGTCGACATCAACCACCACGGCACGGATCACAGGCCACACCATAACCGGTGGCCGCCTCAGGAGCCGACGGCGGCGGCGCGCAGCGCGCCCGCCAGGTCCGCGACCGGCCCGGGGAGAGGGCCGGGGAGGCGGGCCAGCAGCAGCCGCCGCTGCTCGCGCGGGCCGCCCCGCACCGGCAGCACCCGTACGCCCTCCGGCACGGCCGCGCCCATCGACGCCGGCACCGTGGTCAGCCCGCAGCCGGCCGCCACGAGGGCGAGCTTGGCCAGCCAGTCGCGGACGACGAACACCGTCTCCGGCCGCTCGTCCAGGCCCGGCCACACGCCCAGGGTGGGGCTCTCGCCCGGCGGGGCGGCCGGGCCGGCGATCCAGGGGCGGCCGTGCAGGTCGGCGACGTCCACGTACTCGCCCCTGGCCAGCGGGTGCCCGGCGGGGACGGCCACGCGCAGGCCGCGCTCGGTGAGGATCTCGATCTCCAGCGGCGGCGTCTCGGCGTCCGGGGCGCGGAACGGCGGGGCCGAGCTGAGCAGGGCCACGTCCAGCGTGCCGGCCCGCAACGCGCGCACCAGCGCCGAGCTGCCGTCCTCCCGCCCGGTGACCGCGATGGACGGACGCGTGCGGCGCAGCTCGGCCAGCGCGCGGGGCACCAGCGCGGCCCCCGCGGAGGCGAACCAGCCGAACCGCACGGTCGCCGGCTCGCCGGGCAGCCCGGCCAGCTCCCTGGCCGCGGCGTCGACCTCGTCCACGACGGCCGCGGCGCGGCGCAGCACGAGCCGTCCTGCGGCGGTCAGGCGCACGCCGTCGTGCCGCCGCTCCAGCAGGCGGGCCCCGGCGGCGCGTTCGAGCGCGGCGACCTGCCGGGACACGGCGGACTGCGTGTAGCCGAGTGCGGTGGCCGCCGCGGTGAGCGTGCCCCGCTCGGCGACCTCGCGGAAGACCCGCAGGGCGGTGAGCGACGCGTCGGTGAAGGCCATGACGATCACGCATACCGGACTTGAGGAACTTTCGCTACCCGAATGCCCCCGGCCGCTCCTAACCTGGCCGGTGCCGGGAGCGCGCACCGGCTCGCAGAACCATTCCCCGAAGGAGCACCCATGAGCACCACCCCGAAGGTCGCCCTGGTGACCGGCGCGACGCAGGGGCTCGGACTGGCCCTCGTCGAAGGGCTGGCCCGCCGGATGACGCCGGACGACACCGTCTACCTCACCGGGCGCGACGCCGCCCGCGTGGCCGCGGCCGTGGCGGCGATGCCGGCGACCGGCGCCCGGGTCCGCGGCGAGCTGTTCGACGTGGCCGACCCGCGGGCCGCCGCCGAGTTCGCCGGCCTGCTGCGCGAGCGGCACGGCGGCGTGGACGTCGTCGCCGGCAACGCCGTCATGCGCGTCGGCCCGGACGACGACATGCGCGCCCTCATCGACGCCTACACCGAGGTGAACAACTTCGGCACCACCCGGCTCCTGCGCGCCTTCGCCCCGCTGGTCCGGGACGGCGGCAGGTTCCTGGTGGTCGGCAGCTCGCTGGGCACGCTGCACCACGTGGCCCCCGTCCTGCACGACCGCTTCGACGGGCTGACCACCCTGGAGGAGGTGGACGCGCAGGTGGCCGCCTGGCGCGACGCGGTCAAGGACGGGAGCGCCCGCGCCCAGTCCTGGCCGGGGTTCGTCAACATCCCGTCCAAGGTCTGGCAGGTCGCCGCGGTGCGGGCGCTGGCCGGACGGCGGCGGGAGGAGGACGCCCGCCGCGGGATCCTGCTGGCGGCCGTCTGCCCCGGGATGATCAACACGCCGACGTCCGGCCTGTGGTGGGACGTCAGCGGCGCGCCTTCGCCGGAGCAGGCCGCCGTCCCCCTGCTCGACCTGGCCCTCGGCCCGGTGGACCCCGGCCACTACGGGGAACTCGTCCGGTTCGGACGGGTTCTCCCGTGGCGGCCGGAGTGGCGGCCGGAGCGGCGGGCGGCTAGTTGATCGTGACGATCGTCCCGGCGCCGTTGGGGTACTCGACGTAGCCGGTGTTGACGCGCTGGGTCGCGCCCGTCCAGGACGCGGTCAGCGTGAACGGCGTGCCGGCGGTCACCTTCGGGCGGGCCGGCGTCACGGTGAGCGCGCCACGCGCGTGGCCCGCCTCCACGATGTCGGCCTGGGTGGTGAACGCCGTGGACGCCGTCCCGGGCAGGTCACCGAGGCTGAGCACGATCAAGGTGTGCCTGCCGGGCCGCGGGCGGGAGAGCGCGGCGCGGTGGTCGCCGTCCGGGCTGGACAGCCAGGCCTCGAACTCGCGCCCGCCGGCGCCCTCGTAGACGAGCAGGCCGCCCACCTGGGCGTCCGGGTTCGCCGCCTTGATGCGGAACGCGGCGGCCCTGGCGCCCTCGGGCACCGTGATCGGGATCTCGCGGCCCCACACCTCGTCCTGGCTCACCGTGCCGGGCGTCTCGGCTCCCGAGACCGGCCCGTACGGGGTGACCTGGAACTTCTTCAGCCCCGGCGTCACCTCGAAGGAGAGCGAGCCGGCCGCGCCCGAGCCGCGCACCTCGGCGGGCGCCCTGGCGCTCAGCGGCGTGGCCACGATCGCGCTGCGCACGCTGATGCCCGCCCCGGTCCAGGTGAGCCGCCCGGCGGCGGTCCCGCCGGTGGCCTCGGGCAGCGTCTCCAGCGTGACGGTGAACTCCCTGGCCTGGCCGGCCTCCTTGAACACCAGCGTGGACGGCTTGACCCTCGCCCTGAACCCGGGCACCTCGATCGAGGCGTGGTAGACGCCCGGCGTGAGCGCTGTCACCCGGCGGGTGACCGTGCGCGAGCCGAACAGCTCGGCCACCGCGATCGTCGGGTAGTTCAGGTCGGAGGCGGCCAGCGGCGCCACGCCGGTGCCGGTGGCCACGCCGAGGCCCTCCAGGAACCCGTACCAGTCCTTCGGCCCGGCGTCGTAGACCAGGCCGGGGGTGAACATGCGGGACGGGTCCACGTGCCCGGCGCCCTGGGCGAAGACGTCCGGGGTCCTGGTGTCGTAGGCGGTGGTCATCATGGCCGACTTGATCGCCATCGGCGACAGCTGGGGATGCCGGCCGAGGTAGAGGGCGGCCAGGCCGGCGATGTGCGGGGTGGCCATCGAGGTGCCGGAGTAGAAGTCGAAGTCCTTGCCGTCGTTGCCGGGCGGCGCCACGGCGGCCAGGATCGCCGCGCCGGGGGCGGTGACGTCCGGCTTGAGCAGGTCGCCCTTGGCGGACAGGGCGGGGCCGCGCGAGGAGAAGCTGGTCACCTCGGGGTAGGCCACGCCGTCGGCGGGGGCCGGGAGCAGGGTGGCCGTCGCGCCCGGCGTGGCCGCGTACGCCGCGATCCTCCCGGCGTCGGGCGCGTCCACGTGCACGGTCGGCACGGCGTGCAGGTCGGCGTCGGTGGACTGCGGGGTCGGGTTGCCCAGCACCATGCCCACGCCGCCGGCCCGCCTGACCTCGGCCGACTTCTCCACGCGGGCCGTCGTCCCGCGCGCGCAGTAGACGATCTTCCCGGCGGCCCTGGCCGGGTCGAGCGAGCCGGCCGCGCACACCTCGGCGTCGGCGTCGGCCGCCTGGCCGGCCTTCACCGACACGGCGGCGACCAGCGGCAAGGGGCCGAGCGGCGCGACGACCGAGGTGCTGATGCCCCGGTAGGCGGCGCCGTCGCCGAGCCGGACCTCGCCCCGGCGGGGCGCGATCGTGCCGGCGGCGACGGTCGTCGTCCAGGGCGCGGTGTTGTCCAGCGTGGAGGCGTCGGGGCCGGAGTTGCCGCCGGCGGTCGCGACGAAGACGCCGGCCTGGGCGGCGGCCAGGAAGGCGAGCTGGATCGGGTCGTCGGCGGGCGATTCCGACATCGCGCTGCCGATCGAGTAGTTGATCACGTCCACGCCATCGGCCACCGCCTGGTCGATGGCCGCGATGAGGTCGGAGCTGAAGCCGCCCGTCGTGCCGCCGTCCTTGCCCTGCCACAGCGCCTTGTAGACGGCGATCGCCGCGCCCGGCGCGACGCCGGACACCGTGCCGAAGTCGATGCCGTTCGCGGCGGCCGGGACGCCGTGGTTGCCCGCCGCGGTCCCGGCGGTGTGCGAGCCGTGGCCCTGGGCGTCGCGCGGTGAGGCGAAGTCGTCGCGCTGCTGCGGCGGGGTCTGCCGCAGCCACTGCTCGCCGAAGTAGCGGGCGCTGACCAGCTTGCCGTTGCACAGGTCGGCGGTGAAGCGCTCCCCGGTCTGGCAGCTGCCGGTGAACGTTCCGCCGTCGGCCTTCCGCATGACCGTGGCGCCGTCCTTGAGATAGGGACGGTACGGGTCGGCGCCGCCGGGCGGCTCGGTGCCGAGGGCGGGGCCGGCGAAGGACGGGTTCTCCGGCCAGATGCCGGTGTCGACGACGCCGACGACCACGCCCTTGCCCGCCTTGCCGGTGCCGCCGAGGGCGGCCCACAGGCCGCGGTCGCCGGACAGGCGCAGGAAGTCGGTGGAGTTCCGGTCGTCCAGGGCCTTGTGCAGGACGTCCGGCGTGACCGAGAGCACGCCCCGGGTGGCGTGCAGCCGCAGGGCCTGGGCCGGGGTGAGGTCGGCGGTGAAGCTGTTGGAGGCGACCACGTGGTGGGCGGTGGCGGACGCGCCGACGCTGCGGGCCACCTCGTCCTGCCGGGCGGTCAGGCGGTCGCGGTAGCGCCTGGCGTGGGGGCTGGTGGTGTCCACCTTCCTGCCCTTGCCGCCCTTGGTGGGCGCGATGCCGGTGACGCCGCCGTCGTAGGTGGCCAAAGGCGACTCGGTCAGGGTGACGACGTAGGGGGACGGGCCGGGGGAGGGGGCGGCGGGCGGGGCGGCTGCCGCTGCGGGCCCGGCCACGGCCGGGACGGCGGCGGTGACCGCCAGCGCGGCGGCCAGTGCCAGTGCGCGGTGAACGCGGGTGTTGCGGGACATTGCTCCTCAAGGGGGACGAGCCTGGTCACCCGTCCGGGGAGGATCACCGGAGGGCCGCCATGGAGTCAAGCGTCCAGTGGAGATCAGTGTCGAGATATAGTGCTGACATTTTCGGCCACGTGACCAAAAACGACATTTTCGGAAGGTGCTTTGTGGCGGACGGCTCTGTGCTCGGCGCGGTGGGCCTGTCGGACTTCGACGAGCGGCTGTACCGGCTGCTGCTGCGCGGGCCCGGCCTGCGCACGTCCCAGGCCGCGGCCGCGCTGGAGACCGGCCCCGCCCGCGTGCGCGCCGGGCTGGCCCGTCTGGCCGACGCCGGGCTGCTGCGCCGCACCGGACCCGGCCGGTACGAGGCCGTGCCGCCGGAGGCGGCGATCGAGTGGCTGGTGGACCGCCGGCGCCTGGAGACCGAGGCGCGCCTCGCGGCGGTCCGGACGGTCGTGTCGGACTTCGCCCAGCTCTACCACTCCGGCCGGATGGGCTCGGGGCCCGCAGGCGTGGTCGAGGTGCTGGCCGGTGAGGAGGCCGTCAAGCGGGTGATCACCGAGTTGCAGCGGACGGTCGGCGTGGAGCTGCTCGGCTTCGACCGTCCGCCCTATGTGGGCCGCCCCGACGACTCCCACGACACCAACGAGTCGGAGCTGGCCGGCACCCGGCAGCTGCTGGCGCGCGGCGTGGACATCCGGGTGGTCTACTGCGCCGAGTCCCTGGACCGGCCCGGCCGTCTGGAGACGCTGATCCGGCTGGCCGAGGAGGGCGAGCGGTCCAGGTTCGTCGCGCACCTGCCGTTCAAGCTGCGCATCGCCGACCGCAGGATCGGCCTGTTCCCGCTGGTGGACGGCGTCTACGACAACATCGCCCTGCTGCACCCCTCGCGGCTGCTGGACGCCCTGGTCGAGCTGTTCGACGTCTATTGGGAGCGCGGCCGGCCGCTGGCCGGGCTGCCGCAGGCGGCGCAGGAACGCCCGGCGGAGGCGGACCTGCTCGTGCTGCGCCTGCTCAACGCCGGGCTCAAGGACGAGGCCATCGGCCGTCACCTCGGCGTCAGCCCCAGGACGGCCACCCGCAAGATCGCCGCCGTGGTGGAGAGCCTCGGCGTGACCAGCCGCTTCCAGGCGGGCGCGGAGGCGGCCGCCCGCGGCTGGCTCTGATTTCATACCGCCTTCCATATCGCCGCACTTCGCTCGATCTTCGCTTACTGTGCATCTCGGGGGGTGCGCTGCGGGAGAATGATCCTCGCCGCGCGCCGGTGCACGGCCGGCGGGGGAACAACGGGGGAACACGGAGGATGACGTCGAGGATGAGTGCTCAGACGCAGGAGCATCTCGGCCCTTACCGGGTGATCAGGAAGATCGGCGAAGGCGGCATGGGGGTCGCCCACCTCGGTCTCGACGGCGCGGGCCGCCAGGTCGCGA
This sequence comes from Nonomuraea sp. NPDC049637, assembly GCF_040675235.1. Classification (NCBI taxonomy): domain Bacteria; kingdom Bacillati; phylum Actinomycetota; class Actinomycetes; order Streptosporangiales; family Streptosporangiaceae; genus Nonomuraea; species Nonomuraea sp. NPDC049637. Next base: position 13,932 of record NZ_JBFAOM010000034.1, on the reverse strand, counting down.
TCAAGGTGCTGCATCCGCACGTCGCCGCCGACCTCAAGGCGCGCGACCGCCTGGTGCGCGAGGTGGAGACCATGCGCCGGGTGCGCAGCCGGTACGTCGCCGAGGTCGTCGACGCCGAGTTCGACGCCCCCCGGCCCTACGTCGTGACGCGCTTCGCCGACGGGCGCACGCTGGAGCAGGCCGTCCTGACCGACGGCCCCCTGGAGCCCCACGCGGTCGTCAGGCTCGCGCGCGGGCTGTGCCAGGCGCTGGTCGACATCCACGCGGCCGGCGTGATCCACCGCGACCTCAAACCGGCCAACGTCATGCTGGTCGGCGGCGAGCCGCTGGTCATCGACTTCGGCATCGCCCACCTGGTCGACGCGGCCCGCCTGACGCAGTCGGGCATGTTCGTCGGCACGCCCGGCTACCTGGCGCCGGAGATCATCCGGGCCTCGCAGGTCACCCCGGCGGCCGACGTGCACGCGCTGGCCTCGACGGTGTTCTTCGCGGCCACGGGGCTGCCGCCGTTCGGCACCGGGTCGTTCGAGGCCGTCTGCTTCAACACCATGGAGGGACGGGCGCGGCTCGACGAGGCCCCCGCGTGGCTGCGCGGCTGGCTGGCCGGCGCGCTGCGCGTCGACCCGGCGGCCCGGCCCGTCGCCCGGGAGCTGCTGCGGCAGGCCGGTGCGCTCGACCCCGGCGGCCGCCCGCTCGCGCCCGAACCGCCCGGCGCCAGCACGCTCACCATGGACGCCGTCTCCGCCCTGCTCCCGCCGGTCGAGTACGCGCCGCGCGGCCACCACGAGCAGCCGGCGCCGCCCGCCCCCACCGTCCACGCCGACCGGCAGTGGGAACGCCCGCGGCCCGCCCCCGAGCCCGCCGCCCCCGCCGAGCCGTTCGACCTGCGGCGCTTCGTGACCAGCAGCGCGTTCGTCGGCGTGCTGGCGCTGGTGACGCTGTCGGCCACGACCGTCGTCACGCCGGTCGTCGGCGGCCTGCTGGCGGTGGCGCTCTCGCTGGCGCTGCGCGTCGCCGACCACTTCCTGTCCGAGGAGCGGCCGACGCCGTCCCGCGCCGCGCTCGTGGGCATGGGGAGCCTGCTGCTGTCGCTGGCCTGCGGCCTGGGCGTGGCCGGCCTGCTGGAGGCGGCCGGATCGAGCACCAGCCACGCCGAGGCCCTGGCGGCGGGCGCGTTCACGCTGGGGCTGTTCGTGCTGCCCGGCGCAGGGCCCGCGCGGCGCAGGGCAGCACGCGTGCTGGCCCGCCTGCTGCCCGGCCGCAGCGCGACCGTGGTGACGGTGGCCGTCATGGGCCCGATCGCGCTGCTGGCGACGATCGCCGCGCTCCTCCAGAGCTGACCGGCCTCAGCCGCCGGTGACTCCGGGCAGGTCCCGCAGCAGCGCCAGGTCGTGCAGGTCGTGTGCCCTCGGCTCGTACCCCTGGTGGAAGGCGAGCTGCTGGGCCGCCGACAGGCACGGCACGCGCCGCCCGGCGGCCGTGCCCGAGGCGAAGGCGGCCGCCGGGTAGAAGAGCGCGCCGCCCCGGTCGTCGAGGTCCTGCACGGCCGAGCCGTCCGCGGCGAAGCGGAGCGGATGCAGGTCGAGCTCGCGGCCGAGGTCGTCGGCCATGACGAATCGGGCCGGCCGGCCGGGCACCGCGCCGTCCCGCTCGGTGTAGCCGAGCGCCTCCAGCGCCCCGATCACGCGCGGCTCCTGCTCGGCCCGGTGCAGCAGGTCGAGGTCGTGGTGGTCGCGGGTGGCCCGGCCGACGAGGGCGTCGACGCCCCAGCCGCCGGCGATCCACACCTCGCAGCCGGCCGCGCGCAGCGCCGCGCGCACCCGCAGCAGCTCCCCGGCATCGAAGATCATTCGGGGTAGCGTACGGCTGGACACCGCGCCGGTCAACGTGCTCAGAATGGGCCTCGTGACGCCTTCGACCGGGCACGTCGTCAGGAACCCGCGCACCGGGCGCGCCGAGCGGCCGCTCGCGCCCGTCGGCCCCGGCCGGCTGGCGGAGATCGCGGCCGGGCTGCGCGCGATGGCCCCCGCCTGGCGGGCCCCCGACCGGGCCGCCGACCGGGGCGAGGTGCTGGCCGCGTTCGGCCGGGCGCTGGCGGCCGACGACGAGCTGCTGGCCGCGCTGGTGGCCGACACGGGCCGGGAGGCCGAGTCCAGGCTGGAACGGCAGCTCACCGCCGGGCTCGCCGAACGCTGGGCGCGCCAGGCCCCCGCCCTGCTCGCGCCCCCGCCCGAACGGCCGGCCGCGCTGCCGGGCATCGCCGTGGGCGGCGACGCGGTGCCGTACGAGCTGGCCGGGGTGATCAGCCCCTGGAACTTCCCGCTGCTGCTCGCCCTGATCGACGCGCTGCCCGCGCTGGCGGCCGGCTGCGCGGTGCTGGTCAAGCCGAGCGAGGTGACGCCGCGCTTCATCGAGCCGCTGATGCGGCTGGTCCCGGCCGGGCTGCCGCTGCGGCTGGTCGAGGGGGCCGCCGAGACCGGCGAACGGCTCGTCGGGCTGGTGGACACCGTCGTGTTCACCGGCAGCGTGCCGACCGGCCGCCGGGTGGCCGAGGCCGCGGCGCGCGCGTTCGTCCCCGCCCACCTGGAGCTGGGCGGCAAGGACCCGGCGATCGTGCTGGCGGGCGCCGACCTGGAACGGGCGGCCGAGGCCGTCCTGTGGGGCGGCACGGCCAACGCCGGGCAGTCCTGCCAGTCGATCGAACGCGTCTACGTCGAGCGCGACGCCTGCGACGCCTTCCTCGGCCTGCTCGCCGACGGGGCCGCGCAAACCCGGCTGACCTGCGAGGGCGGCCCCATCGGGCCGATCATCGACCCCGCGCAGGCCGGCGTGATCGCGGCCCACCTGGCCGACGCCGCCGCCAAGGGCGCGCTGACCCACACGGGGGGCGCGATCGAGCGGCACGGCGGCGGGCTGTGGTGCCGTCCCACCGTGTTGTCGCGGGTGCGGCACGACATGCTGGTCATGACCGAGGAGACGTTCGGGCCGGTGCTGCCGGTCATGGCCGTCTCCGGGGCGGAGGAGGCGGTGGAGCTGGCCAACGACAGCGCGTACGGGCTGTCGGCCGCCGTGTTCGCCGCCACCGAGAAGGAGGCGCTGGCCGTCGCGGCCCGGCTGAACGCCGGTGCGGTCAGCGTCAACGACGCCGCGCTGACCGCGCTCGTCCACGAGGGCGAGAAGAACTCCTTCGGCCTGTCGGGGCTCGGCGGCTCGCGCATGGGCGCCGCCTCGATCGGCCGGTTCCTGCGCCGCAGGGCGTACCTGATCAACCGGTCCGGCGCCGCCGACCCGTGGTGGCACCCCAGGGAGGGATAGAGCATGGGACTGCGTGCCGAGATGCCGCTGCTGGCCCGCCACGAGGGCGAATGGGCCGGCGAGTACGTGCACGTCGACAAGGACGGCGCCGTGATCGACCGCCACCACGTCGAGATGACCTGCGCGATCGTCGACGACACCGGCTACCACCAGACCAACCGCTACCGCTGGGACGACGGCCGCACCGAGGTGCACGAGTTCCCCGGCACGTACCTGGGCGGCGGCCGGTGCGCGTTCGACACCGACCGGCTGACCGGCCAGTTCTGGGAGCTCGACGACAACACCATCTACCTGACCTGGCGCTTCAAGGCCGAGGGCGACGACCTGCGGCTGTTCGAGCTGATCGTGCTGAGCCCGGACGGCGACTCCCGCAGCCGCACCTGGCAGTGGATCAGGAACGGCGAGTGTGTCCGGCGCACCCTGATCGACGAGCACAGGACCGCCTGACATGACCGCCTGCACCGCCCTGGCGCTCCAGATCGCGGCCAGGGCCGTCACCGACCGCGCCGACCTGGCCGCCGCCGTCGGGCGGGTGGCGGAGCGCGTCGGCGGCAGCAAGGCGTGGCTCGGCCCCGCCCTGCGGCTGGTGGTGCTGCCGGAGTACGTCCTGACCGGCTTCCCCGCCGGGCAGGGCCCGGCCGAGTGGCGCGAGAAGGCCGCACTCGACGTGGACGGGCCCGAGTACCGGGCGCTGGCCGCGATCGCCGCCGACAACGACGTGTTCCTGTGCGTCAACGCCTACGAGCGCGACGAGCACTTCCCCGGCCTGTACTTCCAGGCGTGCGTGATCCTCTCCCCGGCGGGGGAGGCGGTGTTGCGCTACCGGCGGCTGCACTCGCTGTTCACGCCCACGCCGTACGACGTGTGGGAACGCTACCTCGACCGGTACGGCCTCGACGGCGTGCTGCCGGTCGCGCGCACCGAGATCGGCAACCTGGCCGCGCTCGCCTCGGAGGAGATCCTGGTGCCCGAGCTGGCCAGGGCGCTGGCGCTGCGCGGCGCGGAGGTGTTCTGCAACCCGACCTCCGAGGCGTACTCGCCCGCCCTGACGCCCAAGGCCGTCGCCCGCCGCGCCCGTGCGGTGGAGAACCTGGCCTTCGTCGTCTCGGCCAACACCGCGGGGTTGTCCGGCATCGCGATCCCGGGCGACTCGGTCAACGGCGGCTCGGAGGTGATCGACCACGAGGGCCGCGCGCTGGCCCAGGCGGGGCCGGGGGAGACGCTGGTCGCCGCCGCCGAGCTGGACCTGGCCGCGCTGCGCCGCGCCCGCCGCCGGCCTGGCATGGCGAACCTGCCCAGCCGGGTCAAGACCGGGCTGTGGGCGCGCGAGTACGCCGCGCACGACGTCGAACGGCCCGCCGACCTGGACACCGCCCCGGACCGCGGCTTCCACCTCGCCCGGCAACGCGAGGTCATCGAACGCCTGCACGGCCGGGGCTGAGCGTCAGGCGCGGGCGTAGCGGCGCAGCAGCCCCCGCTCGGCCGCCAGGAAGATCGAGTTGAGCGCCACGCCGAGCACGCCCAGCAGCACGATGCCGGCCCACATGGCCGGGATGTCGAACTGGCTCTGCGCCTCCAGCAGCCGGTGGCCGATGCCCTCGCTGCTGCCGTACAGCTCGGAGATCACCATCATGATCAGCGCCAGCGACACGCTGAGCCGCAGCCCGGCCAGGATCTTCGGCGCGGCGGCGGGCAGGACGACGTGGAACAGGCGGGTGGCCGCCGACAGGCGGAAGACCCGGCCGGTGTCGAGGTAGCCGCGGTCGACGTGGCGGCCGCCGTCCATCGAGTTGATCAGTACGGGCCACACGACCCCGTACACGATCGAGGCGAGCTGCATCGGGGTGCCGATCTTGAACAGCAGCAGGAACACCGGCAGCAGTGCCGCGGGCGGCACCGAGCGGCCGAGATGCAGCAGCGGCTCGGCCAGCGCCGCCAGCCACTCCAGGCGGCCCAGGGCCAGGCCCAGCGCCACCCCCGCCAGCGCGGCCAGCGCCCAGCCCGCCACCAGCCGCCCGAGGCTGGGCAGCAGGTCGGCGACCGCCTCGTCGGTCAGGAACAGCCGGCCCGGCGAGCCGGAGAACCACATCTCGCGCAGCCGCGCCAGGATCGTGCTGGGCGGCGGGAAGTAGACGGCCGCCGCCTGCCGGGCGACCAGCTCCCACAACACCGCCACCACGGGCAGCAGCCAGTGGCGGCGCGCCCGCCGCCAGACGGTCGCCACGGCCCCGCCCGGCCCCGGCCGGGTCACGCCGCGCCCTGCGCGCGGGCGTGGTGCCAGCGGAACAGCCGCCGCTCGGCCGTGGTGACCAGCAGGTTGGCCGCCAGCCCGAGCAGGCCCGCCCACAGCGTGCCGGCCAGCACCCGGTCGACGTGGTTGGCGCTGCCGGCCTGGAGCAGGAACGTGCCGATGCCGTCGCCGCCCGCGATGAGCTCCACGCTGACGGCGACGATGAGGGTGACCCCGACGGAGATGCGCACGCCGGTGGCGACGAACGGCGCGGCGCTCGGCAGCGAGACCCGCAGCACGACCGCCAGCGGGCCGAAGCCGAAGCTGCGCAGCGTCTCCTTGGCCTGCGGGTCGACGTCGGACAGGCCGTACATGGTGTTGACCAGCAGCGGCCAGCAGCAGGTGTAGACGATCAGCGAGGTCTTGGCGTCGGCGCTGTCGGGGAACAGGAACATGGCCAGCGGGATCAGCGACACCGACGGGATCGGCCGCAGGAACTCCACCAGCGGCCGCGCCGAGCGTTCCACCACCGGCACCGTGCCGAGCAGCAGCCCGGCCGGCACCGCCACCGCGATCGCGATCAGCAGGCCGGCCGCGCACGCGCCGAGCGTGGCCAGCACCTGCGCGTGGAAGGCGCCGTCAGCCGCCAGCCCGGCCGCGGCGGCCAGGACGTCGGAGGCGTACGGCAGCACCCCGGGGTCGATGAGCCCGGCTCGGCCCGCGGCCTCGGTCAGGACCAGCGCCCCGGCGACCCCGGCCGCTCCCAGAACCAGCCGCCCGCCTCGCGTGATCATTCCAGGCCGGTCGCGATCTGCGTGCCGACGTCGGGCCTGCTCTTCAGGTAGCCGTAGCCGACGAGCAGGTCGGCCAGCTTCTGGAAGCCCTCCCGGGGCGGCTCCATCGAGAAGACGCCGAGCTTCATGGCCGCCGCGCTCGCCGCGTCGATCTGCGTGTACGTCGGGATGACCTCGTCGATCGCCTTGCGGTCGGCGGCGGCGACGCCCTGGGCCTTGGCCAGGGCGCGGTGGAAGGCGGCGGCGGTGCGGGGGTTGGCGGCCAGCCAGGACTCGGACACGCCCCAGCCGTCGATCGGGATGCCCGCGGTGGGGCCCGACATGGTGTCGATCACCTCGGTGCCGCCCGCCTTCTTGGCGGCGGTCAGGAACGGCTCGACCAGCCAGGCGGCGTCGACCTTGCCCGAGGCCAGCGCGCCTAGCTGCTCGTTGAACGGCATCGCCACGTACTTGACGTCGTCGGGGGCGAGCCCGGCCTGCTGGAGGTGGGCGTTGGTGACCGTCTGGCCCAGCGCCTTGAGCACGTTGACCGCGACCGTCTTGCCCTTCAGGTCGGTGGCGGATCTGACCGGCGACCCCTTGGGCACGACGACGGACGCGACTCCGGGGGCCGACTCCTGGCTGTGCTGGAACAGTTTGAGCTTGGCCGCGCCGGAATCGTTGATGGACAGCAGCGAGACGTAGGAGGTCAGGAACGCGTCCATGCTGCCGTTGAGAATTTTCGGCATGACCGCCTGAGGGGCCTGGATGATCTCGGTCTTGACCGTCAGCCCCTCGGCTTTGAAGAAACCGCGTTTCTCGGCGATGAACAGTGGCGCCGCCGACGGCACCGGCACCACGCCGACGAGGAGCTGGGTCTTCTCCAGCCCGCCGGAACTCCCCGAGCCGCTGGTGGGTGGAGGGGCCGGGGCGCCGCCGCAGGCCGCGAGGCCCGTGACGAGGGCCAGCGCGGCGGCGGCGTGTGCGATCTTCACGATGCTCTCTCCTGACGGCCGGCGCGATCTCTGGCCGGGCAAGGGGATGATCGCGGCGCGCACGGACGGGCGTGGGCCCGAATCGCCCGAACCCCCGACACATTCGGCGCCACCGGAAAGCCCCGCTGCCACGAATGGTGATCGTACAGCAGGATCCGCGGCGGCCGCCATGAATTGAATCGGGCATTTGTATTGACGAACCTGACGGTCGGTATAAGTCACGGTAAATCGGTTATTCGTGTATATCCCTTGCCATTGCGGGATCAATTGCTGAACTGCGCAGCGCCGCCGACGAGGTCATTGCCGCTCCTTGGGCGTGCCATGAGAGCCGGGTTGAGAGCATGTGGGCGGCAGGAGTCCCGGGCGAGACCGGTGAGGGGGTGGGGGCCCTGCGGTCGCTCCGGCTCTCGGTCCAGGCGCGTCTCATCCTGGCGACCGCCGTGTTGTCGCTCGTCGTCTGCGCGGCGATCGGCGTCGCCCTCGACCTGCTGATCCGCGACAGGATCCGGCAGGACGTCTTCGCCGACACCCAGCGGGCCACCACCGAGTGGATCGGCTCGATGGGCACCACCTTCCCACCCCCGGTCACCACGTCCTACGTCGACCTCATCCAGCTCGTGGACGCCCGCGGCCAGGTGGTCGCGGCCAGCCGCGCCGCTCGGAGCAGGCCGCCCATCAGCACACTCTGGCCGCCCTCCGACGACCGTATCCGGCACGGCGTGGCCTGCCGGGGGGACGAGTGCCTGATGTTCACCGCCACCCGGCCCTCGCCGCAGGAGGAGCGGTTCCTGTGGCGCGGCGCGCCCCACGTCGTCTACGCCGCCCGGGTGGAGCCGCCGCTGCTGTCCACCCACCGCCTGGAGCTGATCATCGTCGCCGGGGGCCTGGCCGTCAGCGCGTTGATCACCTGGATCGCCGCGTTCCTGATCGGGCGTACGCTGCGGCCGGTCGAGGCGATGCGGGCCAGGATGGCCGAGATCACCGTCACCGACCTGAGCAAGCGGGTGCCCGAGCCGCCCGGCGGCGACGCGGTGGCCGAGCTCGCGCGTACCGCCAACAGGACGCTGGCCCGCCTGGAGGAGGCGGTCGAGCAGCAGCGCAACTTCTCCTCCATGGTCTCCCACGAGCTGCGCACGCCGCTGACCGGCCTGCGCGCCCGGCTGGAGGAGGCGCTGACCTACCCCGACGTGGACCCCCGCGCCGCCCTGAGCGACGCGCTGTCCACCGCCGACCGGTTCCAGGTGATCATCGAGGAGATGCTGCTGCTGGCCCGCGTCCGCACGGCCTCCCCGCACGACCGGGAGCCGGTGCGGCTCGGCGAGCTGGTCCGGGAGGAGGTCGCCGGCCGGCGGGCGGGGCTGCTGATCCGGGTGCACGTCGAGGAGGACCTCCAGGTGCTGGGCAACCGCGTCCAGCTCGGCGAGGTGCTGACGAACCTGCTGGTCAACGCCCAGCGGCACACCCGCACGGTGGTCGAGGTCCGGGTGGAGCGCCGCGACGGCCAAGCGGTGGTCTCGGTCCGCGACGACGGCGCGGGCGTCGCGCCCGACGACCGCGAGCGGGTGTTCGACCCCTTCGTCCGCCTGTCGGAGGGACGCCGGCGCGATCCCGGGGGCAGCGGGCTGGGCCTGGCCATCTCCCGCGCCATTGCCCGCGCCCACCAGGGCGACCTGGAGATCGAGGACACCCCGGACGGCCCCTGCTTCGCCCTGCGCCTCCCGCTGCCCGCCCCCGGCCCGGACGGCCGGCCGCGCTAGGCGACCGGTTTCGGCGGCCGGGCGGCGGGCAGTCGGGCGGGACCCCGAGACGAGGAGGAACACCGTGCCGACCGCACGAGAGATCATGACCCCGCACGCGGAGTGCGTCAGCGCCGAGGATTCCGTGCTGGTGGCCGCCGAGAAGATGGCCCGCATGGACGTCGGCTCGCTGCCCATCTGCGGCTCCGACGACCGCCTCAAGGGCATGCTCACCGACCGCGACATCGTGGTGAAGGTGCTGGCCGCGGGCAAGGACCCGGCCCAGTGCCGGGCGGGCGAGCTGGCCCAGGGCGAGGCCGTCACCGTCGGCGCCGACGACGACGCCCGCGAGATCCTGCGCACCATGGCCGGCCACCGCGTGCGGCGCCTGCCGGTCATCGACGGGCACCGGCTCGTCGGGATCGTCGCGCTCGCCGAAGTGGCCAAGTCCGTGCCCGACGCCAAAGTGGGCGACCTGCTCGACGCCCTCACCACGGACTGACCCGGCGCCACGAAGCGCCCGGGAATGGTCTGACTCTTCCCATTCCGGCATCGGAACCGCGGGCCGCTCGATGGCTGGAGCCCGTCACTCCGCCATGAGGTCGTACGGGCTGGAGCGGGCGAGGCCGGCGAGGGTGGCCAAGGCGTGGGACAGCGTTGGGATGGAGGGGGAGGCGAGGCCGAGGCGGACGGCGTTGGACGCGTTGGTGCCACTGACGGCGAAGGCGGCGGCGGGGGTGACGGCGATGCCGTGCCTGGCGGCGGCTGCCACGAACGTGTCGGTTCGCCACGGCGGCGGGAGCTCCCACCAGCAGTAGTAGGAGCACGGGTCGCTCTGTATCGCGAAGCCGTCGAGGTGACGGGCGGCCAGCGCTTGGCGCGTGGCGGCATCCTGCCGCTTGGCCTGGGCGATCGACCGCACCGTGTCGTCGGTCAGCCACCGGGTGGCCGACTCCAGCGCGAACCGCATCGGCGTCCACCCCCCGGAGCGCAGGGCCGCCGCCACGCCTGCGACGGCGGGGCCCGGCATGTGGGCGAAGCCGAGCGACAGGCCGGCTGCGAGCCGTTTGGACAGGCTGTCCACGAGGATCGTCCGCTCGGGTGCGAAAGCGGCCAGGGGCGGCAGGTCCTCGCGGAGGAAGGACCAGATCGAGTCTTCGATCGCGGGTAGGTCCAGGCGCGCGAGGACAGCCGCGAGCTCGGCCCTGCGCTCCACGGGCATGCTGAACGACAGCGGGTTGTGCAACGTCGGCTGCAGGTAGACGGCCTTGAGCGGCCCCGCGGCCTCGACGGCCGCCGGGTCGAGGCCGGCCCCGTCGATGCGCAACGGGACGAGCGTGACGCCGAGGCGGGCGGCGATCGCCTTGAGTACGGGGTAGGTGAGCTCTTCCACGCCGAGCCGCCCGCCCGGAGGGACGATCGCGGCGATGGCGGCGGCGATCGCCTGGCGGCCGTTGCCCGCGAACAGCACCCGATCCGGATCAGGACGCCATTCCGCCCGGGTGAGCAGGTCGGCGACGGCGCCGCGCGCCTGCGGGGTGCCCGCGGCGCCGACCGGCCGCATGGCCGACTCCAGCACGTCGGGCCGCAACAACGGGCCGATGCCGTCGGCGAGCAGCTTCGCCTGCCCGGGCACGACGGGGTAGTTGAGTTCGAGGTCGATCGTGCTGGTCGCAGGCTCGGTCAGGGCCAGTCCCTGCTGCGGCGTCGCGGCCCGTACGAACGTGCCGCGGCCGACCTCTCCGACGGTGAGGCCGCGGCGCGTGAGTTCCTGGTAGACGCGGGCGGCGGTGGAGTTGGCGATGCCGTGCCGGCGCGCGAAGACCCGTTGCGGCGGCAACCGGTCGCCCGGGCGCAGTCTCCCCGTCTCGATCTCGGTGGCGATGGCGTCGGCGACCTGCCGGAAGTCCTCCATATCGGTCATCCAATCAAAAAATCGCTCCGAGTACAATTTTTCCTATTGTACCGATATTGCCGCACGGATAGCTTCATGCCCGTGATTGAACAGAGTGCGGTGCTCGGCGTGGTGTCCGTGGCGCTCGGAATGGTGCTGTCCCCGGGCCCCAACATGATGTATCTCGTCTCCAGGAGCACCAGTCAGGGCCGGTCGGCCGGGATCATCTCCCTGGCCGGCGTCGCGACGGGCTTCCTCGTCTACCTGCTGGGGGCGAATCTCGGATTGGCGGTGCTGTTCGCCGCGGTCCCCGAACTGTTGACCGCCATCAGGATCGCGGGAGCCGCCTACCTGCTGTGGCTGGCCTGGAAGACGCTCAAACCGGGCGGCGTCTCCGTCTTCGCGGTGGGCCGCGTGCTGCCGGACTCCCCGCGGCGGCTCTTCATGATGGGTCTGATGACCAACCTGCTCAACCCGAAGATCGCCATCCTCTACGTGTCGATCATCCCGCAGTTCATCGATCTCGATCAGGGGAACGTCCTGCTCCAGGGCGTCATCCTCGGCTGCATCCAGATCGCCGTCGCGCTCCTGGTCAACCTGTCGATCGTGCTGGCCGCCGGGAGCATCGCCGGCTTCCTGGCCGCCCATCCCTCCTGGCTGCGTACGCAACGTCTCGCCATGGGCTCACTGCTCGCCGTGCTGGCCGTCACCCTGGCCGTCACCTGAGCCTCCGGTCAAAACGGGTGAACCACTCCACAGTTGTTGTGTGAGCCTCTGCCCGGGCACCATGAACACCAAGGTGGGAACGTTCCATATGCGAGGCCTGCCGGACCTGTCCTACCGTCTTCGGCAGCGGGCCCGCACCCATCGTCGGTATCCACAGAGAGGTTCTCCATGACCATCCTTGTGACCGGAGCGACCGGCACCGTGGGCAGGCACGTGGTCGATCGGCTCGTCGCGGCCGGACGGCCCGTCCGGGCACTCAGCCGCAACCCCGAGGACGCCGGGCTGCCCGACGGGGTCGACGTCGTGCAGGGCGACCTGAACCGTCCAGGCGACCTGTCGTTCGACGGGGTGCAGGGCGTGTTCCTCATCGCCGGCCTCTTCGACCCGGAGCATGCGACCGTCCTGGCGCGGGTCTTCGTCAACCGCGCCGTGGCGGCCGGGGTGAGCCGGATCGTGTGCATGTCCGGCGCTGCCGTCACGGTACAGCGGGCCGGGAGCTTCGAGATGCTGCACGCCGTGGAACGGATCGTCGAGGACTCCGGGGCGACCTGGACCCACATACGTCCCGGCGAGTTCGCCGTCAACAAGCTCGATGTCTGGGGTGAGTCCATCCGCAAGGAGGACGTGGTCCGCAACGCCTACCCCGACGGCGTCGGCGTCCCCGTCCATGAAGAGGACATCGCCGAGGTCGCGGCGATCGCCCTGCTGCAGGACGGCCACGCGGGCCGGGCCTACGACCTGACCGGGCCCGAGGCGCTCACTCACCGGCAGCAGGCAGAGGCGATCAGCGCCGGGCTCGGCCGCCCGATCGCGTTCGAAGGGCTGACGTTCGGGCAGGCCCGCCAGGCCTACATCAAGGCCGGGCTCCCCATGGAGATCGCCGAGTACGTCCTGTGCTACCAGGCCGAGTACGCCGACGAGCCACCGTCCGTCTCACCCGCCTTCGAGCAGATCGCCGGCAGGAAGGGTCGCACGCTCGCGCAGTGGGCGGCCGACCATGCCGACGAATTCGCCCCAGCCACCTGACGTCCTACGACATGCGGCGGGCGATGTCGCCAGGCCCCGCCTGCCGCATGTCGTAGGCACCACCCGCCAGTTCTGCCCGTGATCCCCGGCACTCTTGTCCCGGGCGCTGTCGCTCCCCAACCAGCCGTGAACTTCGGAGAAGGTCCTGGCGGGCGCGGGTGATGCGCATGCACCCCCCTCCGACGAAAGGCACTTTCGAGGCTCGACGCTGACCTCATCGGCCTGTGGCGCCCTGGCTCACAAACGACACGGGGCCGGCATGACGGTCTCCATGTCGCAGGTTGAGCGGGAAACGATCTCCATGAGTTCGGGAAGCGATCTTGCGATGGCCCCTTCCACTCCAGGTCGGCCGTACTCGTGAACACCCCGACGACCAGAAGGCACAAGGGCGTCGCCCATGCCGAAACGGCCTGGACATCCCGTGGCCGTTTCGGGTCGCCGGTGTCGGCCTGCGTGCAGGACTCATCCGGGGTGGCCGTAGGCGCCGATCAGTTGGCCATGTCGGTGAACATGCCGGGCTGGTAGGAACCCCCGGGCTTGCGCACGATCACGTTGAGCCGGTTGTTGGCGTTGATCATGGCGACCAGCGAGACCAGCGCGACGGTCTGGTCGTCGTCGTAGTGCTTGCGCACCTCGGCCCAGGTCTCATCCGACACGCCGTGGTGGCCGTCGGCGATCCGGGTGCCCTCCTCGGCGAGCGCCAATGCGGCCCGCTCGGCGTCGGTGAACGCCGTCGACTCGCGCCAGGCGGCGACCAGGTGGAGGCGGGTCGCGCTCTCGCCCGCCACCGCGGCGTCCTTGGTGTGGTAGTCGACGCAGAAGCCGCAGCCGTTGATCTGGCTGGCGCGTAGCATCACCAGATCCTGAGTCGCCTTGGGCAGCGGCGACTTCTCGATCAGTACGGCGACGTTGTAGATCCGCTTGGCGATCTTGGCGCCCAGCTCGTTGGTCAGCAGGTCGAAGCGCTCCATGGCAAAGTCCTCACTCGCGGGGTGGTGTGTCGTTCGGTCGGTGCTGTGGATCGTCACTGGGCGGGCTGGTACGCCCCGCCCCGCTGCCGGTTGATCACGGCGAAGCGGTTGGTGGCGTTGATGAGGGCGATGAACGCCACCAGGGCGGCGAGCTGGTCGTCGTCGTAGTGCTCGGCGGCGTTCGCCCAGGCCTCGTCGGTGATGCCGCCGGCGCCGTCGGCGATGCGGGTGCCCTGCTCGGTCAGCTCCAGGGCGGCGCGCTCGGC
>NZ_JBFAOM010000033.1:0-119496 GCF_040675235.1 Nonomuraea sp. NPDC049637 | reverse complement strand
CCGCCGCCCGCGCCGGCAGCCCGGCCACCCACTCCGCCAGCGCCCCCGCCCGGCCGTCGGGCTCGGCGGCCAGCACCGCGCGCAGCCGCTCGCGCACCTGCCTGACCTCCCGCAGGTCCGCCTCCCCGAGGCCGTGGTCGTTCTCGCCCAGTTCGCGGCAGAAGCGGCGCAGCTCCCCCACGTCGGGCAGCCGCTCGGGATCGTCCAGGTACTCGTCCCACGTGTTGGCCAGATCGACGGCCACGAGACCCGTCTCGATGAACTGGCGCATCCCTCACCCTCCTGCTACCGTCACGACTATGAGCACTCTAACTCCTGACAGAAAATTGACCGTCCTCGACGCGCCGTCCAACCTCGGCCTGCGTCCACTCGCCGAGGATGTCATCCCCGGCTGCTACAAGGCTCCCTGGGCGTTGCGGGACAACGGGCTCGTCGCGCGGATCGGCGCGGCCGACGCCGGCGCGCTGGTCCCGCCCCGCTACGTGGCCACCTGGAAGCCCGGCGACGGCGTGCGCAACGGCGCGGCCATCGCCGCCTACACCCGGCGGCTGGCCGACCGCGTGGCCGGGATCAGGGCGGACGGCGGCTTCCCCGTCCTGCTCGGCGGCGACTGCTCGATCCTGCTCGGCTCCGCGCTCGCCCTGCGCAGGACGGGCCGCTACGGGGTGGCCTACCTCGACGCCCACACCGACTTCCGCCACCTCGGCAACTCGCCCCACGTCGGCGCGGCGGCCGGCGAGGACCTGGCCCTGGTGACCGGCCGCGGCGACGACTACCTGACCGACATCGACGGCCTGCGCCCGTACGTCCGGGACGAGGACGTCATCGTGCTCGGCGTCCGGGACGACGACGACGCCAAGGAGCTCGCCGCCGAGGGCATCGCCTACGTCGCCGGGAACGACATCCCCCTGGAGGTCGCCGAGCGCGTGCTCGTGCGCGACGACCTCGACGGGTTCTGGATCCACGTGGACGCCGACGTGCTCGACCCGTCCGTGGTGTCGGCCGTCGACTCCCCCGCCCCCGGCGGCCTGACCGGCGACCAGCTCGCCGGCCTGCTCCGCGGGCTGCTCGCGCTGCCCGGGGCGGCCGGGATCCAGTTCACCATCTTCGACCCCGACCTCGACGAGGACGGCGGCCAGGCGGCCACCCTGACCGACATCCTCGTCTCAGCCCTGACCTGACCCGTGGCCGTCCGGGGCGGAGCCGTCCGCCCGCAGGATGCGGAAGACGGGATGACCGGGCAGCCACCGGGAGGCGTACGTCAGCGCGTCGAGCCGGTTCATCGCCCGCATGAGCGCGTTGGGCCGCCCGCCCCGGTACATCAGGCGCTTGAGCGCCGCCGGCCACCGGGCGACCCGGATCACCGCGCCCTCCTCCACAGCAGCACGACCGCCGCGAGCCCCGGGACCAGCGGAAGCACCTGCAACCAGCCGAGCAGCGGCGCCAGGCCGACCTCGCCGTTGCTGTCCCGGACGGTCAGGCCCGCGAGCGCGAAGCACGCCGCCGGCACGAACAGCCCGGCCCCCAGCCACCGGGCCCACCCCCTGCCCGCGCCGGCCGCCCGGACGGTGACGAGCCAGCCGGCCAGCCCGAGCGCCCCCACGACCGACAGGATCACCGTGTACGTGGTGACCCCCTCGTCGATCTTCCCCGGCCCCAGCTCCGGATAGCCCGCCCTGAGGTACTCGGCCAGCCCGGAGCGGTAGGCGAAGGCGAAGAGAGTGACGAGCACCGTGAGCGCGGCGCCGCCGTACAGCAGGGCCGAGGCCCCGCGCGGCTTTCCTGTCATGACATGGGTCCCTTCCGGACGACATTCTTACAAAGTATGTTTTGACTATACTTACCACGTAAGAATCGAGAAAGGGCACCATGTCCCCGAAGCGCACCCGCGGCCAGAACGCCGGCCTGACCCGGCAGGCCATCCTGCGGGCGGCTCTGGCGCTGGCCGACCGCGAAGGGCTGAAGGCGCTGTCCATGCGCCGCATCGGCCAGGAGCTCGGGGTCGAGGCCATGTCCCTCTACCAGCACGTCGGCAGCAAGGACGCGCTGCTCGACGGCCTGGTCGAACAGGTCGTCACGCAGGCCGCGCCGCTGCTGACCGAGGCCGCCTCATGGCAGCAGGGCCTGCGCGAGTACGCCCACGCGCTGCTGCGGGCGCTGCTCGCGCACCCGAACGTGCTCCCCCTGGTGGTCAGCCGCCCCGCGATCACGCCCGGGAACCTGCGCCTGATGGAGGACGGGCTGCGCGTGCTGCGCGCGGCGGGGCTGCCGCCGGACCGCGCGCTGGACATGCTCTACGCCGTGACGGGTTTCGTCGTCGGCCACGTCGCCGTCCTGGCCGCCGGTGAAGCCGCCGGTGAAGTCGCCGGTGGGGTCGCCGGTGGGGCCGAACGGGCCGCGCCCGCGATGCGCGACCTCCCCGAGCCGGACCTGGCGGAGACCCCGCTGCTGGCCGAGGCCACCCGGGCGCGGCGCGCCCAGCCGTCCTCGGGGACCGATCGCCGCTTCGTCTTCGCGCTCGAAGCCATGCTGCGCGGCTTCGGCAGCGAACCCGGCGCAAGCGGCGAATCCTGACGGAAACGGCGAACCCTGACGGGAACGGCGGGCGCTAGCGGAAGACGTACCCGCTCGTGCTGGTGCGGCCGGCGGCGTTCGTGGCGGTGACCGAGGTCCACGGGCCGGACGGGACGTAGGGGGCCCACGCCGACTCGGGACGGCCCGGCCCGTGCCACCGCTGGGCGACGCCGACCTCATGGCCGCCGGGCGAGGTGAAGCGCAGCGTGCCGCCGCGCAGGTTGTAGCCCTCGACGGTGACCCCGGGCCGTCCGTCCCGCTCCTCGCGGTAGGCGTTCACGATGATCGGCTCCCGGCCGCCGTTCGCGATGTCGTCGGCCAGCGAGGGGGTGGACGGGCTCGCCTGGCAGGTGAAGAAGGGCTCCCAGCCGTAAGAGATGATCTTCGCGGCGTGCCCGCCCGTCGCCATGATCTGCTGGTCGAGCCGGGCCTTGCTGGTACGTCCCCGCAACGGCAGCGGCTCGACCCGCCCGCACTCGCCGTCCGCGGGGGCGGGCTCGAAGCCCTCGACGTTCACCCACAGCTCGACCCCGGCGGGCACGCTCCTGGCCGCCGCCTCGATGTAGTCCCTGGTGGGCCCGTAGTAGCCGGCGGCGTTGCGCACCCGGCCGACCACCGGGACGAGCCGCGGGGCGACCATGGACCCGCCCTCCTCGATCCCGTGCACGGGGACCTTGCCCGTGCCCCGCCCGTCCTGCACGGCGACGGCCATGGGCGCGCCGGCGCGGGTGGCGGCGATGCCGGCCAGCCCGCCGGGCACCTGGCCGGGCGGGAAACCGCGGCCCCTGCGGGCGTCGATGTAGGGGCTGACCAGGATCTTCCTGCCGGGCAGCGCGGCGGCGACCGCCGCGTGCTGGGCCGCGTACAGGGCCAGGACGGGGTCGCGCGGCCCCCGTTCGCGCATGGCCAGCTCGAACGACTGGTAGACCCCGCCGAAGGCGGCCGACCCGCCGAACCGCTCCCGGTAGCCGGCCAGCACCCGCGCGGTGAAGGCGTTCAGCGCGGCGAGGTGCGCGAGGTCGGGCTCCCACGGCTTGCCCCGCCGCTGCGGCGCGGCGGGCAGCCCGGGGAACACCCTCATCCCGTACGCCGCCGCCTCCTCGACCAGGTTGCCCAGCCCGTCGCCGTCGGTGGAGACCAGCACCAGGTCCTGGACGCGCGCGGCGCACGACCCGGCCAGCGACACGCGGTAGAAGACCCGCCCGCCGCTCTCGATCCGCCGGTCGAGGCCCGGGCAGCGCAGCACGGAACGCCCGAACTCCTCGCTGGTCACGTACGTGTAGACGTGCCGGACGCGTGTGCCGGGCACCCGCGCGCAGGGCCGTCCGTCCACCCGGCAGGCGGCGAACTCCGGCTCCATCGGCCCGGCGTCGAAGCGCGGCCCGAACGTGACGAGCGTGTCGCCGCCGAGCGAGTGGATCGCCTCGACCGTCCGCCGCGTGACGCACACGTCGGCCCGCGGCATGACCCAGTAACCGGTGATCGCGTACGGCGAGGTCACCCGCGTGTCCCTGGGCGGGCACCCGTCGTCGCCGGCGCCCGGCCCGGCCGGGACCACGACGAGGACGGCGAGGACCGCCATCACGACCAGCCACCGTAACCGGCGCACCCATGCTCCCCTCGACGTACCGACCAGAGTAGGCATCTACCCGATCCGCGGCCGGTAGTGCCCCCGTGCCGGTCGGCCGCGGGGCGGCACGGACAATGGAGTCATGGTGAGCATCGACCTCAGCGGGAAGACGGCGCTGGTCACAGGCTCGACCCAGGGCATCGGGGCGGCCATCGCGACCGGTCTGGCACGGGCGGGCGCGCGCGTCGGCGTCAACGGCCGCAGCGAACGCTCGGTGGCCGCGGCCATCGAGCGCATGGACCATCGCGGCCTGGTCGCCGCGCCCGGCGACGTCGCCACCGACGAAGGGCTCCAGCGGGTCCTCGACTCGCTGCCGCAGGCGGACATCCTCGTCAACAACCTGGGCATCTTCGAGGCCAGGCCGGCGCTGGAGATCGACGACGCGGAGTGGCGGCGCTTCTTCGAGGTCAACGTCCTGACGGCGGTGCGCCTCACGCGCGCCTACCTGCCCGGCATGATCGAGCGCGGCTGGGGCCGGATCCAGTACATCGCCAGCGACTCGGCCGTCGTCACGCCCACCGAGATGATCCACTACGGCATGAGCAAGACGGCGCTGCTGGCCGTCTCGCGGGGGTTCGCCAAGGAGGCCGCCGGCAGCGGGGTGACGGTCAACTCGGTGATCGCCGGACCCACGCACACCGGCGGCGTGGAGGAGTTCGTCTACCAACTCGTGGACCGGGAGCTGCCGTGGGAGGAGGCGCAGCGGGCGTTCATGCGCGAGCACCGTCCGCAGTCGCTGCTCCAGCGGCTGATCGAGCCCGAGGAGATCGCCAACATGGTCGTCTACCTCAGCTCGCCGCTCGCCTCGGCCACCACCGGCGGCGCGCTGCGCGTGGACGGCGGCTACGTGGACGCCATCCTGCCCTGACCGCCCGCCCGCGCTCAGTACGACTGGAGCTCGATCAGGTTGCCCTCCGGGTCGCGCAGGTGGGCGGTGCGCAGGCCGGGCCCCCAGGCGGGCCGGTCCTGCGGCGGCGCGGCGAGGGTGGCGCCCAGCCCGACCAGCCGGTCGGCCTCGCCGTCGACGTCGTCGACCCGCATCACCAGCATCACCGTGTCCTGGGCGCCCGCCGCCGGCAGCCCGGACGTGCCGACGACCTCGGCGACGTGGTCGCGGCCGAAGAGCACGAGCCCGGCCTGGCCGTCGATGTCCCAGTTGGCGTACGCAGCCTCGGTCAGCACCTTCACCGGCTCCAGCCCGAGGGCGGCCCGGTAGAAGGCGACGCTCGCCGGGAAGTCGCGCACCAGCAGCCGAGGGTAGAGGGCGTCCATCCTGATCCTCCGAAATTAGTGGGTAGTCACCAACTGTTGGGAACAACCTACACTTCTCGATGAGATGGAACTGCCGCCCACCCTGCTCGGGACGACCACCTTCGTGCTGCACAAGGTCGGCGTCGCGGGCCGGCGCGCCCTGGCCGCGCGGCTCACCGCCGAAACGGGGCTGAGCCTGTGGGAGTTCGCGGCGCTGGCGACGCTCGACGACTTCGGCCCGGCCGCCCAGCGGGAGGTCGGCGACCGGCTGGGCCTCGACCCGAGCGACATGGTCCGCCTGATGGACGCCCTCATGGCCGAGGGGCTGGCCGCCCGGGAACGCGACCCCGCCGACCGCCGCCGCTACCGGATCTCGCTGGCCGCCGCCGGCCGGGACGCCCTGGAACGGGCCCGCGCGGTGGTGGCGGACGTCGAACGCGAGACCCTAGCCCCACTGACGGACGCCGAGCGCCGGGACCTCCACAGCCTGGTGACGAAACTCTTCTCACCCTGACAAATTGCATAACTCACGTCAACTGACGAACAACTGTCACAACAACTGCCCTCTTTGCACAAAGAATCAGATCATGTTAGATGGAGGGCAAGCTCCGGGAGAGAGGACCGGGCATTGTGACGCTGATCCTCGATGGCGTCCGCGTACGGCAGCGCGGGGAGACCTGGCTCGACGACATCCACCTGGAACTACCTCACGGACTGACCACCCTCGTCGGCCCGCTGAACTCGGGAAAGACCACGCTCATGCGGGTCGCCGCCGGATTGCGGCCACCCGATTCCGGGCGGGTGCTGGTCAACGGAAATGACGTCACCTCGATTTCCGTGCGAAAGCGCTCGGTCGCCTTCGTCTATCAGCAATTCATCAATTACCCGTCCCTCACCGTTTACGAGAACATCGCCTCGCCGTTGCGGCTGGACCGGTCGTACCGCAAGGACGGCATCGACCGGCGGGTGCGGGAGGTGGCCGCGGTCATGGGCCTCGGCGATCTGCTGGGCCGCAGGCCCGCGGAGCTGTCGGGCGGCCAGCAGCAGCGCACGGCGATCGCCCGCGCGCTGGCCAGGCCCGTGGACGTGCTGCTGCTCGACGAGCCGCTGGCCAACCTCGACTTCAAGCTCCGGGAGCAGTTGCGCGAGGACCTCAAGCGCATGTTCACCGGCTCGCCGGGCGTCGTCCTCTACTCCACCGCCGACCCCAACGAGGCCCTGGCCTTCGCCGCGCCCGCCGTGGTGCTCGGCGAGGGCCGGGTGCGGCACGTCGGCGACCCGGCCGCCATGTACGCCGAGCCGCCCACGCTCGCCGTCGCCGCCACGCTCAGCGACCCGCCGCTGAACCTGCTGCCCGGCACGGTCAGGGACGGCCGGATCGAGGTGATGGGCGCCTCCTTCCCCGCGCCGGACGCCGCCGCCGCCGGTCAGGATGTCGTGCTCGGCATCCGCCCCCACCAGGTGACGATCACCAGGACCGGCCCCGGCCTGCTGGAGCTGCCCGCCGAGATCAGGCTGGCCGAGGTGACCGGCGGCGCGACGTTCCTGCACCTGCTGCTGGCGGGACGCCGGCACCTGGTCGCCCATCTGCCGGGCACCCGCCCGTTCACGCCGGGCCAGGCGGCCACCGCGTACGTGGACCCGCGGCACGTCTTCGTGTTCGACGAGGCCGGGGGCCGATTACCGGTCGCCCCGGCGGCGGGGGCGGGACGGCATGGCTGACATCCGCCTGGAGGGCGTGGGCCACAGCTACGACGGCGGCCGCACGTGGGCGCTCAGGCCGACGACCTGGACCTGGCGCGGCGGCCGGGCCTACGCCCTGCTCGGCCCGAGCGGCTGCGGCAAGACGACGCTGCTGAACATCGTCTCGGGGCTGCTCACGCCCACGGCGGGCCGGATCTGGTTCGGCGACCGCGAGGTCACCGGGGTCCCCACGGCCGGTCGCAACATCGCGCAGGTCTTCCAGTTCCCCGTGCTGTACGAGGAGATGTCGGTCTACGACAACCTGGCCTTCCCGCTGCGCAACAGGAAGGTCCCGGCCGAGGAGATCCGGCGGCGGGTGCTGCGGGTCTCGGCCATGCTCGGCCTGGACGACGTGCTGCGCCGCCGGGCCCGCCGGCTCGACCCGGGCCGCAAGCAGATCGTCAGCCTGGGCCGCGGCCTGGTGCGCGAGCAGGTGGCGGCCGTGCTGCTCGACGAGCCGCTGACCGTGGTGGACCCGGCGCTGAAGTGGACGTTGCGCAGCAAGCTCAAGGAGATCCACCGCGACACCGGCCACACCCTGGTCTACGTCACCCACGACCAGACCGAGGCGCTGACCTTCGCCGACGAGGTGGTCGTGCTCAACGACGGCGAGATCGTGCAGGCCGGGGAGCCGGCCGAGCTGTTCCTGTCGCCCGCGCACGAATTCGTCGGCCACTTCATCGGCTCGCCCGGCATGAACGTGCTGCCCGCCGAGATCGACGGCGACGTGGTCAGGATCGGGGACTCGGAGGTCGGCGCCGTGGCCGGCGCGCTGCCGCCGGGGCCGGTGCGGATCGGCGTGCGGCCCGAGTTCGTCCGGGTCGGCGGGCCGTCCGACGGGCCGGGCGTGGCGGCCAGGGTGACCGGGATCGACCGCATGGGCTCGCACGACCTGGTGCGCGCCGAGGTCGGCGGCCATCCGGTGATCGCCAGGACCGAGGCGGGCTCGTCCTGGACGCCGGGCACGGTCGAGTTCCTGCATTTCCCCGCGGACCGGACGTTCCTGTTCCGCGACGAGGTCAGGTGCGGCTCGCTCGCACCCCTGGACGGAAGGGGGCAGGCGTGAGCGACCGGACCGCCGTCGCGGGCAGCCAGGCGGACGGCGAGGTCGTACCGGCCGCCGCCGATGCCGCCGCCGCAGAGGCCTCCGGAGCCGCCGGGCCGCGCGCCGATCCCCGCCCGCGCGACAACCGGGCCTGGCTGCTGGTGCTGCCGGTCGTGGTGTCGGTGGCCTTCACCGCGGTGATCCCGCTGATGACCGTCGTGAACTTCTCCGTCCAGGACGTCTTCAGCCCGGTGGACCGGGTGTTCGTCGGCCTGGACTGGTTCCGGCAGATCGCCCGCGACCCCGAGGTGCGCGCCGCGCTCGTGCGCACGCTGCTGTTCTCGGCGCAGGTGCTGCTGGTGGAGGTCCCGCTCGGGGTGGCCATCGCGGTCTGCATGCCGCGCCGCGGGTTCTGGGTGTCGGTGGCGCTGGTGCTGGTGGCGCTGCCGCTGCTCATCCCGTGGAACGTCGTGGGCACGATCTGGCAGATCTTCGCCCGCGGCGACATCGGGCTCGGCGGCTGGGTGGTCAACAACGTGCTGCGGGTCAACTTCAACTACACGCTCGACTCGGCCGACGCCTGGATCACCGTCCTGGTCATGGACGTGTGGCACTGGACGCCGCTGGTGGCGCTGCTGGCCTACGCGGGGCTGCGGTCGATCCCGGAGCCGTACTTCCAGGCGGCGCAGATCGACGGCGCGTCGGCGTGGGCGACGTTCCGGCACATCCAGCTCCCGAGGCTGCGCGGGGTGCTGACGATCGCGATCCTGCTGCGGTTCATGGACAGCTTCATGATCTACACCGAGCCGTTCGTGGTGACCGGGGGCGGGCCGGGGAACGCGACCTCGTTCCTGAGCATCCTGCTGTCGAAGATCGCCGTCGGCCAGTTCGACCTGGGCCCGGCGGGCGCGTTCTCGCTGCTGTACTTCCTGCTCGTGCAGATCGCCTGTTACGTCTTCTTCACCGTGCTGACCAGGTCGGGGAGGTGAGTTCCACGCGCCACCGGCTGCCGTGGGCGCGCACGGTCTTCTGGCTGTACGCCGCCACGCTGATGTTGCCGCTGCTGTGGATGTTCGGCATGTCCATCCGCCCGAACGAGGACATCCTGGGCAGCTTCTCGCTGATCCCGCAGCGGGTGACCTTCGACAACTACGTCACGTTCTTCACCGACCCGTCGTGGTATTCGAGCTACCTCAACTCGATCGTCTACACCTCGATGAACGCGGTCATGTCGCTCGTCGTGGCGCTGCCGGCGGCGTACGCGTTCTCGCGCTTCCGCTTCGCCGGGGACAAGCACCTGTTCTTCTGGCTGCTGACGAACCGGATGGCGCCGCCGGCGGTGTTCCTGCTGCCGTTCTTCCAGATCTACCAGGCGGTCGGGCTGTTCGACACGCATCTGGGCGTGGCGATCGCGCACATGCTGTTCAACGTGCCGCTGGCGGTCTGGATCCTGGAAGGCTTCATGTCGGGGATCCCCCGGGAGATCGACGAGACCGCGGCGATCGACGGCTATTCGCTGCCGCGCTTCTTCGTCCGGATCTTCCTGCCGATGATCCGGTCCGCGCTCGGCGTCACCGCGTTCTTCTGCTTCATGTTCAGCTGGGTCGAGCTGCTGATCGCCAGGACGATCACGTCGGTGGACGCCAAGCCCATCGCGGCCACCATGACGCGCACGGTGAGCGCGGCGGGCGTGGACTGGGGGCTGCTGGCCGCGGCCGGCGTGCTGACCATCGTCCCGGGGGCCGTCGTCATCTGGTTCGTGCGCAACTACATCGCCAAGGGGTTCGCCCTGGGGAGGGTCTGACCGTGCAGTGGATGGTGTGGACCGCCCCCACGGCCCTGGTGTTCGCCGGGCTGGCGCTGCTCCTGTGCGTGATGGCCGTCTGGGGGCGGCTCTCGCCGCCCGTGGCCAGGCGCGGGTTCCTGCGGATCGAGACCGACCGGGGCGACCGGCTGTACATCGGCCTGATCAGCGCGGCCGTCGTGCTGGCCCTGTGGATTGCAGTCACCGACCTGTCCATGTGGGCGGCGCTCGGCGTCGCGCTGCTGGTCATGGTCGTGATCGGGATATGGGGCTGAGAGGAAGAGGAGCCAGGCGATGAGGCATGCGGTGGGTGTCGCGGCGGCGGTCGCGGCGGCGCTGGCGCTGGTGGCGGCCGGTTGCACGGGCGGGGAGGAGAAGCCGAAGAGCGACTTCAAGGAGGCCGACGGCAGGGCCGCGGCGCAGCGGTGGGTGTCGGCGGAGTTCACGCCGAGCACCCTGTCCAAGGACCGGCAACTGGCGGAGATGGACTGGTTCATCAAGGCGGCGGCGCCGTACCGGGGCATGCAGATCAACGTGGTGTCCGAGACGATCACCACGCACGAGTACGAGTCCCAGAAGCTGGCCAGGGCGTTCACCGAGATCACCGGGATCAGGGTCAAGCACGACCTGATCCAGGAGGGCGACGTCATCGAGAAGCTCCAGACGCAGATCCAGGGCGACCAGAACATCTACGACGCCTACGTCAACGACTCCGACCTCATCGGCACCCACTCGCGCGGCACGTACGTGTTCCCGCTGTCGGACTACATGGCCGGAGAGGGCAGGAACGTCACCTCCCCCACCCTCGACCTGGACGACTTCATCGGCATCAGCTTCACCACCGGCCCCGACAAGAAGATCTACCAGCTCCCCGACCAGCAGTTCGCGAACCTCTACTGGTTCCGCTACGACTGGTTCACCGACCCGGCGATCAAGAAGCAGTTCAAGGACGCCTACGGCTACGACCTGGGCGTGCCGGTCAACTGGGCGGCCTACGAGGACATCGCCGACTTCTTCAGCAACAAGGTCAACGGCAACGGCACCGTCGAGGGCCGGAAGGTCTACGGCCACATGGACTACGGCCGCAAGGACCCCTCGCTGGGCTGGCGCTTCACCGACGCCTGGTTGTCCATGGCGGGCAACGGCGACCCCGGCATCCCCAACGGCCTGCCGGTGGACGACTGGGGCATCCGGGTGGAGAACTGCCGTCCGGTGGGCTCGTCGGTGACCCGCGGCGGCGACACCAACGGCCCGGCCTCGGTGTACGCGCTCACCAAGTACGTGGACTGGCTGAAGAAGTACGCGCCCCGCGAGGCCGCCGGCATGAACTTCAGCGAGGCGGGCCCGGTCCCGGCGCAGGGCAACATCGCCCAGCAGATCTTCTGGTACACCACGTTCACGGCCGACATGACCAAGAAGGGCCTGCCGGTCGTCAACGACGACGGCACCCCCAAGTGGCGCATCGCGCCCAGCCCGCACGGCGTCTACTGGAAGGACGGCAACAAGCTCGGCTACCAGGACGCGGGCTCGTGGACGCTGCTCAACAACACCCCGAAGGACCGCAGGGCCGCCGCCTGGCTCTACGCCCAGTTCGTCACGTCCAAGACGGTGTCGCTGAAGAAGTCGATCACCGGGCTGACGTTCATCCGCGACTCCGACATCAAGAGCGACTACTTCAAGGACAACGCCGCCAAGTACGGCGGCCTGATCGAGTTCTACAACTCCCCCGCCCGCAAGCAGTGGACCCCGACCGGCACGAACGTCCCCGACTATCCCAAGCTGGCCCAGCTCTGGTGGCAGAACGTGGCCACCGCCGTCACCGGCGAGACCACCCCGCAGCAGTCGATGGACAACCTGGCCAGGCAGCAGGACGAGATCCTGGCCCGGCTGGAACGCCTGTCGCGCGAACGCCAGGGCTACGGCGGCCAGTGCGCGCCCAAGCTGAACCCCGAGCGTCCGGCGCAGTACTGGTTCGACCAGCCGGGCGCGCCCGCGCCGAAGCTGGCCGACGAGCGCGGCGAGCCGGCCACGCTCGACTACGACAAGCTCATCGCCCGCTGGAAGGCGGGCGGCTGACCAGCTCCCGCGCCAGCCAGTCGAAGGCGCGCTCCTGCATGGGCACGTCGAAGCAGTGCGGGGACGGCGCGAACACGGCCTCGTAGCGGCCGGGGGCGTCGCGGTAGCGCTCGCCGATGCGGGCGTGCGCGCGGCGCATCCCGGCCCGCGGGAACAGGTCGTCGCGCAGGGCGTACTGGACCATGAGGGGGGCGGGGGCGCGGGCGGCCACCAGGTCGGGCCAGTCGCCCAGCCGTGACAGGCCCGGCGGGTAGAACATCCAGGTGTGCCGCTCGACGTGGCCGCCGGCCAGCAGGTCCGGGTAGGTCGAGGTCATCGCGGCGACCACGACCGCGCGCACCTCCGGGTCGAAGGCGCCGAGCAGCGCGGCCCGCAGCCCGCCGCCCGACACGCCGGCGCAGCCGACCTCGCCGACGTCCGGCCTGGAGCGCAGGTACGCCGCGGCGGCCAGGTCCTCGCCCGCCACCACCCCGGCGAAGGAGGTGCCGAGCAGGGCGCAGTGCTTGGCCACGACGTGCTCGTGCCGGGCCGCCGCGCGGTCGTACCGGTCAGGGAGGCCGCCCTCGCCCTCCGGGACGTCGAGCGCGAAGCGGCGGCTGCCCCAGGTGAGCACGTCGTGGGCGAGCACGGCGAACCCGCGGCGGGCCAGCTCGCCGGCGAACGCGCGGCCGCCGTAGACGTCCCGCCGCAGCCGCCGCACCTCGGGCGACGGCCCTTCCGGACCGTCGGCGATCTTCTCCTTGCCCGCCCACTTCATGCCCGCGTGGCAGTGCAGCGCCACCACCCCGGGCAGCGGGCCGCCCCGGTCGCGCGGTCTCAGCAGGTACGCCCTGGTCCGCGGCCCGAACCCGACCGTCCACGACAGTTCCTCGCCGTGCAGGTCGCCGTCGGTCCACGTGCGCTCGACCCGCACGTCCGCGGCGGTCAGGTCGGGCACCCCGATCGCCTGCCGGGCCGCCGCCCGCAGCCGCGGCCCCGGCAGGGACGGGAACAGCTCCCACTGCCCGCCGACGACCTCGGCCAGCTCCCCGAAGACCGCCGGGGCGGACCCGTCAGGCAAGTCGGGTGCCGGCGTCTGCCAGGTGCACGGGGGCGCCCGAGGCGGCCGACAGGTTGGCCGCGACACCGGTCAGGACGCTGCGGATGCCGTCCAGGTAGCCCGCCTGCCGGGCCAGCGGGTCGCCGGAAGGGCCGCGGAACACGTCGTCCAGCAGCAGCCGGTCGCCGCCGCCGTGGCCGCCCGCGCCCGCCTCGATCGGCACCTCGCGCGGCTCGGCCCAGTGGGGGCGCAGGGTGAGCCGCTCCCATGCCCCGGCGGCGTGCTCCTTGGACGCGGCGCTCGGGTCGATCGCCGCGTGCGGCGGCGTCCAGGCCCGCTCGACCACCTCCAGCTCCAGCCGTCCCGCCGTGCCGTTGAAGGCCACCCGGTAGCCCTCGAAGGGCGCGTGGGCGTTCAGCGAGTACGTCAGCAGCGCCCCGCTGTCGTACCGGACCAGCACCGCCATGTTGTCGTCGATGGTCACGCCGTCGCCGAAGACGTCCTGGTCGCGGACGTAGCCGTCCTCGTGCTCGGCGTCCAGGTAGAGGCGCTTGAGCCGGGGATCGGCGGCGATGTCCAGGATGAACGGGTCGCTGCCGAGGCCGGGCGCGCCCTGGCCGCGTTCGGGACGGTCGGCCAGCCCCCGCGACCGCGCGTTGGCCGAGCCGTAGAACCGCAGCGAGGTCTGCGCGAAGACGGTCTCCGGCGCCGCCCCGAGCCACCAGTTGACCAGGTCGAAGTGGTGGGTGGACTTGTGCACGAGCAGGCCGCCGGAGCTGGCCCGGTCGCGGTGCCAGCGGCGGAAGTAGTCCGCGCCGTGGATGGTGTCGAGCGTCCACTCGAAGTGCGCGGACGTCACCTCGCCGATCGCGCCGTCCATGAGCAGGCGGCGCACGGCCGAGTTGCGCGGCGAGTACCGGTAGTTGAAGGTGACGATCAGCCTTCCGGTGCTGCGCCGCGCCGACTCGGCGATGGCCGCGCAGCTCCCGGCGTCCACGGTGAGCGGTTTCTCCACGATGACGTCGCGGCCCGCGTCCAGGGCCGCGCACACGTAGCGGGCGTGCGCGGCGTCCACGGTCGCGACCACGACCGCGTCGGCGAGTTCGAGCACCTTGCCGAACTCGGCGGGGGCGAAGCACGGCACCTCGTGGCCGATCCGCTCGGCGTAGTAGTCCATGCGGGTCCGGTTGGTGTCGCACAGGGCGACGACGGCGCCGGTGTCGCGCCACTCGCCGAGCAGCGCGTCGACGTACAGCTGCGCGCGGTGCCCGAGCCCGACGAACGCGTACCTCATGGTCGTCCTCTCAGCCGCCGAGGGCGGCGTTGGCCTCGGTCAGGAACTTCTGGGCGGCGACGTCGGGGGCCATCCGGCCGAAGAGGACCTCCTCGGTGTACCGCTTGAGCATGTCCTCCAGGGCGCTGGCGCCCTTCGGCGGCGCGGCGGGCGGGTCGGCCAGCTCGCCCTTGATGGACTCGACGAACTGCAGCGTCTTCTGGTCCGCGGGCGGCAGCTTGTCCTTGACGGCGGCCAGTACCTTCGAGCTGGCGGGCAGGCCGCGGTCGCTGAGGATGATCCCGCCGACCTCGGCGTCGTTGATCATGAAGTCGATGAACTTGGCGGCCTCGGCGGCGTGCTCGCTCTTGGCGGAGGCGGTGTAGAACATCGCCGGCTGGAGGAACATGCCGCCGGTGGTGGCGCCCTCCGCCTTGGGCAGGCGCAGCAGGCTCATCTCCTTGCCCGACGCCTTGGCGACCGCGCCGAGCTGGTTGCTCCACCACATGCCGGACGCGCCGGTGTTGGTGGCCAGCAGCGACTGGTCCACGCTGGTCGCGCCGACCTCGGCGGTCTTGGCGGCGTCGGGGCTGCCCTTGGCCTTGATCGTGTCCAGCATGACCTGCCACCAGGCCACGATCGTCCCGGGCGTGACGGCGATCTTGTTGCCCTGGTAGAAGGGCTCGCCGCGCTGGGCGGCGAAGATCTGCAGGAAGGCGGGGTTCCAGTTCAGCTGGGTGCCGTAGACCGTGCCGCCGCCCTTGGCGGTGATCTTCGAGCTGAGGTCGACGTAGTCCTTCCACGTCCACTTCGTGTCGTCGGGCACCTTCTGCCCGGCCGACTGCACCAGGGCCGGGTTGAGCACCACCGAGAAGACGTTCGCGCCGGTGGGGACGGCGAACTGCTTGCCGTCGATGCTGCCGGTGCCGAGCAGCTTGGGGTCGATGTCGGCGGTCTGCACCTTGCCGGTCAGGTCGGCCAGCGTGCCGCGGTCGGCGTACTCGCGCAGGCCGCGGATCTCCAGGGTGATGACGTCCGGGGCGTCGCTCGCGGCGACCTTCGTGGACAGCGTCTCGTAGTAGCTGGCGAAGTCGGAGAACTCGCCCTCGACGTCGATGCCCGGGTTCTTGGCCTCGAACTTCTTGATGGCCTCCTCGGTCATCTTCTGCCGCGCGTCGCTGCCCCAGTAGGAGAAGCGCAGCCTGACCTTCCCGCCGGCGCCGTCGTCGCCGCCGCTGCCGCAGGCCGCGGTGACCGCCAGCACGGCGGTGGCGAGCAGGGCCGCCGACCACGTCTTCTTGCCAGAGCTCACGGCTCTACCTCCTGTGGGATTCGTCTGTGTCGGGGGGTGGGGGAACTACTTCAGTCCCGTGGTGGCCACACCACGGATCAGGTACTTCTGGCCGGCCAGGAAGAAGCCGAAGATGGGCCCGAGCGCGACGATCGACATGGCGAACATCGGGCCCCACGACGAGTCGCTGCTGGCGTCGAGGAAGGTGCGCAGTGCCACCGGAGCGGTGAAGTTGTCCGGGTTGTTGAGGTAGAGGAGCTGGCTGAGGAAGTCGTTCCACGTCCAGATGAAGGTGAAGATCGCCGTCGTGGCCAGCGCCGGGGTGCAGAGCGGGATGATCACCCTGATGAACGTGCGCCAGTAGCCGGCGCC
This sequence comes from Nonomuraea sp. NPDC049637, assembly GCF_040675235.1. NCBI lineage: Bacteria > Bacillati > Actinomycetota > Actinomycetes > Streptosporangiales > Streptosporangiaceae > Nonomuraea > Nonomuraea sp. NPDC049637. The sequence goes on along the minus strand of NZ_JBFAOM010000033.1, from coordinate 103,398 downwards.
GTCGATCTCGGCGGCCTCGTCCAGCTCCCTGGGGAGCGAGCGGATGAACTGCACCATCAGGAACACGAAGAACGCGTCCGTGGCCAGCACCTTGGGCATGACCAGCGGCCAGATCGTGTTGATCAGCCCGAGCTTGGAGAACATGACGTACTGCGGCACGATCAGCACGTGGTGCGGCAGCATGATCGTGCCCAGCATGAGGGTGAACCACAGCTTCTTGAGCGGGAAGTTCAGCCGGGCGAAGGCGTAGGCGGCCAGCGAGCAGGCCACCAGGTTCGCCACCACCGACAGCACGGTGATGACCGCGGAGTTCCACAGGTAGTAGCCGAAGGGGTGCTTCAGCGCGGTCCAGCCCTCGGTGTAGTTCTCCAGCGTGACCTCGCTCGGCCACAGGCCGGGCTGCCGGAAGATCAGCTCCTCGGGCTTGAGCGAGCTGGAGATCATCCACAGCAGTGGATAGAGCATGACCAGGCCGAACCCGATCAGCAGCACGTGCTTGACCACCCGGCCGCCCCTGAGCGGGCGGAACAGGACGGGCAGCGGCCTACTTGGTGTCGCCATAGAAGACCCAATACTTGGACGCGAGGAAGTTCACCCCGGTGAGACCGGCGATGATGAGCAGCAGGACCCACGCCATGGCGGCCGCGTAGCCCATGTCGAAGCTCTTGAAGCCCTTGAGGTAGAGGTAGAGCGTGTTGAACATCGTGGAGTCGGCCGGCCCGCCCGAGCCGCCGCTGACGATGAACGACTGCGTGAACGACTGGAACGACTTGATGATCTCCAGCACCAGGTTGAAGAAGATGATCGGCGTCAGCAGCGGCAGCGTGATCGAGCGGAACTGGCGGAACACGCCGGCGCCGTCCACCGCGGCGGCCTCGTAGTAGCTGGCGGGGATCTGCCGCAGCCCGGCGAGGAAGATGATCATCGGGGCGCCGAACGTCCAGACGTGCAGGATGATCAGCGTGCCGAGGGCGGTGTCGGGGTCGCTGACCCAGCCGGGCCCCTCGATCCCGAAGACCGCCAGCACGGCGTTGACCAGGCCCTCGGCCCCGAAGACCTTCCGCCACAGGATCGCGATCGCCACGCTGCCGCCCAGCAGCGAGGGCAGGTAGAAGATCGACCGGTAGAGCGACAGGCCGCGCAGCCCGCGGTCGAGCACCAGGGCCAGCGCGAGCGCGAAGGCCAGTTGCAGCGGCACGGAGACGACCACGTAGATCGTCGTCACCTTCAGCGAGTTCAGGTAACGGGGATCCTCGGTGAACATCTTGACGTAGTTGTCGAACCCGACCCACGTGGCCTCCTCCAGGAGGTTGTAGTCGGTGAACGACAGGTAGAGCGAGGCGACGATGGGACCGATCGTGATGACGAGCAGACCGGCGAACCAGGGCGCCAGGAACAGGTAGGCGGCCCGCGCCTCGCGGCGGGAACGTCTGGACGCGCGAGGCTCTCCCCGCTCGGGCGGGGTCGCGGCGTCCGGGAGTCGCACCGCCACCGAGTCAGCCATGACGGAACTCATTCGTCATCACGGACCTTCCGGCGAGATGTGAATGGATAGCGCTTTCCTATAGCTGCGGGGAAAGTTCCGTCAACCCTTTGCAGGCGTTACATCGCCGTTATCGATATATCGACACCGTGTTTTCCCTGGTGACAAGCGCTTACCACGTAGAGGTAGGACGAATATTGCTGTCATTTAGTACAACCGTTTGCAGGTCATCGAGGCGGTGCCGTCGACTCCCGCACGACCAGCCGGGTCTCCAGCGAGGTCGTGGCGCTCAGCTCCTGGATCAGCAGGTCGACCGCCAGCCGCCCGGCCGCCGCGGTGGGCATGGCGACCGTGGTGAGCTTGGGACGGTTGAGCCGCCCCGGCACGATGTCGTCGATGCCCACCACGCTGACGTCCGCCGGCACGCTCAGCCCGAGCTCGCCCAGCCCCTCGACCAGGCCGATCGCCATGAGGTCGTTGTAGGCCAGCACCCCGGTCACCCCGGCCTCGCGCACCGCGGACGCGGCGGCCAGGCCGCCCTGCTCGGTCGGCGCGTTCGGCCCGAGGACGACCAGCTCGACGCCCGGCACCCGCTCGGCGGCCGTCCGGATCTCGCCGCTCGTCCAGGAGCCCGGCGGGCCGGACAGCAGCGCCACGCGGCGGTGCCCGAGCCCGGCCAGGTGCTCGACCGCCAGCCGCGCGCCGTGCCCGACGTCCATCAGCACCGTGGCGGCGCCGCGCAGCCGCCGGTTGACCACCACGAGCGGCACCCGCTCGGCCAGCCGCTCCAGCACCTTGTTCGACGAGCGCGGGCTGCACAGCACCACGCCGTCCACCTGCTTGGAGAACGCCTGGATCAGCTCCTCCTCGGCGGCCGGCTCCTCGTCGGTGTCGGCCACGAACAGGTGGTAGTCGCGCTGCCGGGCCGCGGCGTGCGCGGCCTTGATCAGCGGCGGGAAGAACGGGTTGGCGATGTCGGCCACGATCAGGCCCAGGTTGTGGGTGCGCCCGGTCGTGAGCGCCCTGGCCGCCCTGTTGGGCCGGTACCCCAGCTCCTCGGCCACCGTCAGCACTCTGGTGCGGGTGGCGGCGTTCACCATGTGTGGTGCGGAGAACGTCCGCGACACGGTCGATACGTGCACACCGGAAGCGCGGGCCACATCACGAATCGTCACTGTCACAACCACCCACCCTAACGCAACCGCTTGCAGGCACCTGAGCAACGGTGAAAGCGCTTGCCGCTCGGGTCGACATCTGAACGTCACGCATATCCGCAGCTAGACGCCCTGATCGAAAATCGGCTCTTGACGCCTCGCCCTGCCTGGCCCATAGGTTTGGTGCAACTGTTTGCAGTCCTGAAGGAGTCCCCCACGGTGAGCAGAGTGCTCGTCACCGGCAGCGCCGGACGCCTCGGCCGCAGCGTCGTCACCACGCTCGCCGCCGCCGGGCACGAGGTGATCGGCGTGGACCAGGCCCCCGGCACGCCGGTCGAGGCCGCCGCGACCTCACCGGCCGACCTCACCGACACCGGCCAGGCGTACGAGGTCGTCGCCCGGTTCCGGCCGGAGTCGGTGATCCATCTGGCGGCCATCGCGACGCCGTTCAGCCGGCCGGAGTCAGTGATCTTCCAGGTGAACACCCGGCTCGCGTTCAACGTCTGCGCGGCCTCGGTGGAGCTGGGCGTGTCCGGCGTCGTGGTGGCCAGCAGCCCCACGGTGATCGGGTACGGCGCGCCGGGCGGCTGGCGGCCGTCGTACCTGCCGATCGACGAGGAGCACCCGGCGCTGCCCTGGAACGCCTACAACCTGTCCAAACTGGTGGCCGAGCAGACCATGCGCACGTTCGCGCGGGCGGGCCGGACGAGGATGGCGGCCGTCCGGCCGTGCTTCGTCATCCCGCCCGAGGAGTGGGCGGGCGCGCCCACGCAGTCGGGGCACACCGTCAGGGAGCGGCTCGACCAGCCGGAGATCGGCGGCGTCTCGCTGTTCAACTACATCGACGCGCGCGACGCCGGCGAGCTGTTCGCCGTGCTGGTCGCGGCGTTGCCCGAGCTGCCGGCCGGCGAGGTCTTCTTCGCCGGCGCGGCCGACGCCCTGGCCAGGAAGCCGCTGGCCGACCTGCTCCCGCAGGCCGTGCCGGGCACCGAGGAGCTGGCGGCGGCCCTCACCGGCACCGCTCCCGCCTTCTCCACGGACAAGGCCCGCCGCCTGCTCGGCTGGGAGCCCAAGCGAAGCTGGCGAACCGAACTCAAGGAATCCGAATGAATCTCAGCGGTGTGCTGTTCTTCCCCGTCACCCCCTTCGACGCCGGCGGCGCGCTCGCCGAGCAGGTGCTGGCCGAGCACATCCGGCGCGGCATGGCGCACGGCCCCGGCGGCGTGTTCGTGGCCTGCGGCACCGGCGAGTTCTCCGCGCTGTCGGAGGCGGAGCACGCGCGGGCCGTCCGGGTCGCGGCCGAGGTGGTGGGCGGGCGGGTGCCGGTGTTCGCCGGGGCGGGCGGCCCGATCGGCGCGGCGCTGAACCAGGCGCGGGCGGCCCGCGCGGCCGGCGCCGACGGCCTGCTGCTCATGCCTCCCTACCTGACGCAGGGGCCGGCGCGCGGCTTCGCCGCGTACGTGGCCGCCGTCGCCGCCGAGCTGCCGGTGATCGTCTACCAGCGCGGCCCGGTCGTGCTCGCCCCGGACGCCGCGGTGGAGCTGGCCGGCGTCCCCGGCGTGATCGGGCTCAAGGACGGGCTCGGCGACATCGACCGCATGCAGCGGACCGTCCTCGCGGTCCGCGAGCAGCACCCGGACTTCCTGTTCTTCAACGGCCTGCCGACCGCCGAGCTGACCATGCCCGCCTACCGCGGCATCGGCGTCGACCTGTACTCCAGCGCGGTCTTCGCCTTCGCCCCCGAGATCGCCGTGGCGTACCTGAACGGCGACGAGCGGCTGCTGACCGAGTTCTACGCGCCGCTGGTCCGGCTGCGCGACCAGGTGCCCGGCTACCCGGTGGCCCTGGTCAAGGCCGGCGTACGGCTGCGCGGCCTCGACGTCGGCCCGGTGCGCCCGCCGCTGGTCGACGTGGCCGAGGGCCACCTCGCCGAGCTCGACGCGCTGATCAGGTCCGGGCTCGCCCTGGCGGCCTCGTGATCACCGGCCTGCGGACCGAGCTGCGCACGGTCCCCCTGCCCCGCCCGTGGGGCCCGGACGTGCCCGCCAACCACGTGATCGTCTGCCACGTGACGCTGGCGGACGGCCGCACCGGCACCGGGTTCTCCTGGACGCCCCAGATCGGCGCGCACGCCGTCCATGCCCTGCTGGAGCACGACCTGCGCGCGGCGTTGATCGGCCTGCCCGCCCGTCCCGAGCTGGTGTGGGACCGGTTGTGGCGGCACCTGCGCGAGGCCGGCCCCGGCGGGATCACCACGGTCGCGCTGGCCGGCATCGACCTGGCGCTGTGGGACCTGCGCTGCGGCACGGCCGGGCTGGCCGACGTGCTGGGCCGGCGCCGGGACCGGGTCCCGGCCTACGGCAGCGGCGTCAACCTGCACTACTCCCTGGAGGAGCTGACCGAACAGGCGCGGCGCTGGGTGGCCGCCGGGTACCGCGGCGTCAAGATCAAGGTCGGCCGTCCCGACCTGGCCGAGGACGTGGCCCGGGTGGCCGCCGTCCGGGAGGTGATCGGGCCCGACCGGCTGCTGATGATCGACGCGAACCAGCGGTGGGACCTCCACCGGGCCCGGCGCGCCCTGTCCGCGCTGCGCGAGTTCGACCTCCACTGGATCGAGGAGCCGCTGCCCGCCGACGACGTGGCCGCGCACGTCGAGCTGCGCCGCTCGACCGACGTGCCGGTCGCGGTGGGCGAGAACGTCTACACCGTCTACGGCTTCCGCGACCTGCTCACCGCGGGGGCCTGCGACGTCGTCCAGCCGAACGTGGTGCGCGTCGGCGGCGTCACGCCGTTCCTGCGGATCGCCGAGCTGGCCAGGGCGTTCGACGTGCCGGTCCATCCGCACCTGCTGGGCGAGGTGTCCGGGCAGCTCGCCCTGGCGCTGCCGCTGCCGCCGCTGGCCGAGGACGTCGAGGACGCCTCGTTCGCCCGGCTGGGGCTGCTGGCCGAGCCGTACCCGGTGCGGGTCGAGGACGGCGTGCTGCGCGTGGGCGGCCACGCGGGACTGGGGTTGCGATGGGCGTGAGGACGGACCCGGTGAAGGTCGTCCTGGCCGGGGCGACCGGGCACGGGCGGCACCACCTGGACAACCTGCGCAGGCTCGCGGCCACCGGGCTGGTCGAGCCCGCCGGGATCTGCGACGTGCGGCCGGTGGAGCTCGACGTGGAGCTGGGCGTGGAGCTCGGCGGCCCCCTGCCGCAGTCGGCGGACCTGGGCGAGCTCGTCGCCGCCACCGGCGCGGAGATCACGATCGTCTGCACGCCGATCCACACGCACGCCGACCTCGCGGTCACGGCGTTGCGCGCCGGATCGCACGTGCTGCTGGAGAAGCCGCCCGCGGCCAGCCCCGAGGCGCACGCGCGGATCGCCGCGGCGGTGGCCGAGACCGGGCTGGCCTGCCAGGTCGGCTTCCAGAGCCTCGGCTCGCGGGCGGTGCCCGCGCTGCGGGAGCTGATGGCGAGCGGCGCGCTCGGCCGTATCCGCGGCATCGGCGGCGCGGGCGCGTGGGAGCGGCCCTCGTCGTACTTCACCCGCTCGGCCTGGGCCGGACGGCGCAGGCTGAACGGCGCGGACGTGGTGGACGGCGCGCTCACCAACCCCTTCGCGCACGCCGTCGCGACCGCGCTGGCCCTGGTGGACGGCCCGGTCGAGGCGGTCGAGACCGAGCTGTACCACGCCCATCCGATCGAGGCCGACGACACCTCCTGCCTGCGGGTCCGGATCGCGGGCGGGCCGGTCATCACGATCGCGGTGTCGTTGTGCGCGACCGGCCGCAGCGAGCCGTACCTGGTGGTGCACGGGGAGGCGGGGCGGGCGACGCTCACGTACACGCTGGACGAGCTGCGGGTCGAGCGGGCCGACGGCTCGGTGGAGACCACCGTGCACGAGCGCGACGGGCTGCTGGAGAACCTGGTCGCGCACATCCGCACGGGGGCCGAGCTGCTCGTCCCGCTCTCCCGCACCGAGACGTTCACCCAGGTCCTGGACGCGGTGCGGCTGGCCCCCGAGCCGCTGCCCATCGCCGAACGGCACCAGGTCGTGGAGCGCGACGGCGACGGCGAGGTCACTCACCGGTTCCTGCCCGGCATCGCCGAGCTGACCGCGCGCAGCGCCGCGGAGCTGGCGCTCTACTCCGAACTCGGCGCGCCCTGGACGGAGGTCGAGCTGCGGGTGGCGGGCACGCCGGTCGCGGCCTACGAGTGGCGGCCCGACCTGCCCGCCGCCGACTCGCCGCGGCCGTACCTGCATCCGGTGCGCACGCTGGGCGGCGTCACCGTCACCGAGGTGCGCCCCGACGACCACGTGCACCACCTCGGCGCCGGCGTGGCGATCGCCGACCTGGGCGGCGCGAACTTCTGGGGCGGCCGCACCTACGTCAGAGGCCGGGGACCGGCCTGGCTGGACGACCACGGCAGGCAACGGCACGTCGCGTTCACCCGGCTGGCCGACGACGGCTTCACCGAGGAGCTGGAGTGGATCGGCCCCGGCGACCGGCTGATCGCCCGCGAGCGGCGCACGGTCACCGCCCGGCCGGTCGGCGGCGCGTGGGCCCTCGACCTCGCGTTCACGCTGACCAACCTCACCGGCTCGCCGCTGGAGGTCAACAGCTCGGCCACCAAGGGCCGGGCGGGCGCGGGCTACGGCGGGTTCTTCTGGCGCGCGCCCGGCGCCTCGACCGGCCGGACGGCCTTCCCCGGGGACGAGGAGGCCGTGCACGGCAGCCGGGGCCGCTGGGTGGCCATGGCCGGGACCGGCCCGGACGGGCGGGACTGGACGCTGGTGTTCGTGCAGGCCGGCGACGACCCCTGGTTCGTGCGGGTGGCGGAGTATCCCGGGGTCGGTCAGGCGCTCGCGTGGGACCGTCCGCTCGTCGTAACGGACACGCTGACCAGGCGGGTCGTCACGGTCGTGGCCGACGGGCGGCTCGACGGGCCGTCGGTCTCGGCGCTGGCCGCCGCCGCGGAGGCGACGATCGCGGAGGCGACGATCGGGGAGGCGACGATCGGGGAGCGCGCGTGACACCCGCTCTTCGGTGAGCCCTCATTCCCGGTTTCCCGGCGGTTCGGCGGGCCGCGGCTAGGGTGCGGAGTCTGTGAACGCACCCGTCATCGCCCGGCCCGCCACCGCCAGGGACCCGTTCTTCGACCACGCGAAGTACCTGGCCATCGTGCTGGTCGTGTGCGGTCACCTGATCGAGGACCAGCGCGACGCGCCGCTCGCCCACGCCTTGTACTTCTACGTGTACGTCTTCCACATGCCGCTGTTCATCGTACTAAGTGGCTATTTGTCCCGAAATTTCACTTTTTCGGGGGGCAAGGCGCGCAAACTCCTTTCCACCCTCGCCGTCCCCTACCTGATCTTCGAGCTGGCCTACTCGCTCCCCCGCCCGATCCTGTACGGCACGTTCGAGCTGAGCCTGCTCGACCCGTACTACCTCACCTGGTTCCTGCTCTCGCTGTTCCTGTGGCGGCTGTCCACGCCGGTGTGGCAGCAGCTCAAGTGGCCGCTCGCGGTCGCGGTCGCGCTGTCCCTGCTGACCGGGCTCGACCGGTTGCCCGGCGAGCTGGCCATGAACCGCACGTTCGCGCTGCTGCCGTTCTACGTGCTCGGCCTGATGGTGCGGCCCGAGCACTTCGCCCTGCTGCGGCGGCCCTCCGTGCGGCTGGCCGGGTTCTGCGTGCTGGGGCTGGGGCTTTCGGTCGCGCTGCTCGTGCACGAGCGGGTGCCGACCGAGTGGATCAGGTGGCGGCACTCCAACGCGGCCATCGGCGTGGACGACCTCACCGGCACCGCGATCAGGCTGGGACTGCTGACGGCGGGGGCGGTGCTGGTGGCGGCGTTCCTGGCGGTCACCCCGGCCCGGCGCACCTGGTTCAGCGGGCTGGGCTCGGCCACCATGTACGCGTACCTGCTGCACGGGTTCGTGGTGAAGGGCGCCGAGCGGCTCGGCCTCGGGCTGCCGCTGTCACTCCTGCTGGGCGTCCTGACCGCCACCCTGCTGTGCACGCCCTGGGTGCGCCGGCTCTTCCGCTGGGCCGTCGAGCCCCGCATGACCTGGGCCTTCACCCCGCTCCGCCGCCCCGCCTGAGTCGTGCCTGAGCAGCCGCAGCGCGCCCCTGGACAGCGCGACCAGGATGTCGGCGCACTCGTCCAGGTCGGGGTAGCGGCCTTCGAGGTGGCCGATGGCCAGGGCGTTCGTGGCCGCGTTGACGCCCTCGGCGATCATCTCGAGGCGGCGCCGGTCCCGTTCGTCCCCGGCCGTGTAGCCGAGCGCGGCCAGGTCGGCCGCGTGGTGCTCGCGGTAGGCCGCGGCCGTACGGGCGGCGAAGTCGCGCAGCGAGGAGGACGGGTCGTGCCGCGCGCGCAGCTGGATGCGCAGCAGCTCGGGGTGGCGGCAGATCGCCTCCAGCGGGATGCGGAAGGTGTCGCGGTGGCGTTCGAGGTCGCCGGGCGCCTCGCGGGCCCTGCGCCGGGCCTCCCGCATCTCGCCGCGCAGCCGGTCGCCGCTCTCCTCGGCGAGCACCCGCAGCAGCTCCTGCATGTCCTTGAAGTGCACGTAGAAGCTCGACTGGGCGATGCCGGCGGCCTTGGCGACCTTGCCCGTGGTCAGGCCGGTCTCGCCCTCCTCGTCGAGGATGGTCAGGGCCGCCCCGAGCAGCCTGCGCCGGGTCAGGTCCTTCGCCTCGCTCCTGCTGAGCGGTGTGCTGGTCACGATCGCCTCACGGGACTTGTGCCTGATTTCACCGATAGTACTATCGGTGAAATCGCCGAAGGAGAGTCATGGCCATCGATTTCACTCTCGCCCCCGAGCACGAGGAGATCCGCAAGCGGGTCAGGTCCTTCGTCCAGGAGACCGTGATCCCCGCGATGTCCGGCGTGGAGGAGGGCGACCGGGACGCCTACCTCCGCACGATCTTCGAGCTGCGCCGCCGGGCCAGGGCCGAGGGCCTGTGGCTGCCGCACATGCCGAAGGAGTGGGGCGGCATGGGCCTCGGCCACGTCGAGCTGGCCATGGTGCAGTCGGAGGCGGCCAAGACCCGCATCGGCCCGTGGGTGCTCAACTGCCAGGCCCCCGACGAGGGCAACATGCACACGCTGCTCCACTGGGCGGACGACGAGCAGAAGGAGAAGTACCTGCGGCCGCTGCTGGACGGCGTCCAGATGTCGTGCTTCGCGATGACCGAGCCCGAGGTCGCCGGGTCCGACCCGACCCTGATCCGCACCGAGGCGGTCAAGGACGGCGACGAGTGGGTGATCAACGGCCACAAGTGGTTCATCTCCAACGCCCGCCGGGCGAGCTTCGCCATCCTCATCGCGCGCACCGAGCAGGACGTGCCCGAGGGCTCGCGCGGCGCGAACACGGCCTTCCTGGTGGACCTGCCCAACCCGGGCTGGAAGGACGTGCGCGAGGTCGAGACGATGCACGGCTCGACCGGCCACAGCGAGATCGTGATCGAGGACCTGCGGGTGCCCGACAGCGCGATCCTCGGCGGCCGGGGCAACGGCCACCGGCTGGGCCAGTACCGGCTGGGCCCGGCGCGGCTCGCCCACTGCATGCGGTGGATCTCGCAGGCCGAGACGGCGCTGGACATGATGGTGGACCGGGCGCTCAACCGCTACAGCCACGGCTCGCTGCTGGCCGAGAAGCAGGGCGTGCAGTGGCTGATCGCCGACTCGGCCATGGAGCTCTACCAGTGCAAGCTCATGGTCCTGCACGCCGCCTCCAAGATCGACCGGGGCGAGGACTTCCGTACGGAGGTGTCGATGGCCAAGCATTTCGTGGCCAACAGCCTCAACCGCATCGTCGACCGGGCGATCCAGGTGCACGGCGCGCTCGGCTACTCCACCGACACGCCGCTGGCGAGCATGTTCCAGCACGCCCGCTGGGCCCGCTTCGCCGACGGCGCCGACGAGATCCACCAGATGCGCATCGCCGAGCGCACGATCGCGGCCTACCAGGCGACCGGTTCGACGAGCGCGGCGACCGGCGGCCTGCCGCTATAGCGCAAGATATCCCCGTATGACGGGCTGCCAGCGGTTGGCCGGGACGCCCCGGAGCGCGGCCACCGCCAGGCAGTACTTGCTCACGCTGACCGGCCGCACCCCCAGCCCGCGCAGCACCCGGTCCACCAGCGCCCGCCCGTCGGCCGACTTCGACTCCAGCAGCACCCGGTCGCGGCGGGCGGGCACCCGGCGGCCGCCGTCGTGGCAGAGCAGGCCGGTGTCGCAGGTCAGCCGGGCCTGCCCGGCCCGGTCGACGAGCGTGACCCGCCGGTAGTCGGTGGACAGCACGGGCCCGAGCGCGTCGGGCACGACGACGCTCAGCTCGCTGCTCAGCGTGTCGCCGACGAACTCCATGGCCTCGCGGGTCAGCTCGCCGGCCGGTGCGGCGTCGTACGGGATGCGGTGTTTGTCGGTGTTGCCGCGGGTGCCGTTCAGTTTCAGCTCCAGCCACCGCCCGCCCCCGTCCAGGTACGTACGGGTGCGCAGCTTGAAGCGGCGCCGCCGGTCCTGCCGGTGCTGGCGGAAGGTCAGCAGGTCGGGCGTGTCGAAGTAGGTCGAGGTGTAGCGGAACTGGCGCAACGCCCCGATCCGCAGCACCGACAACCGGTCACCGAGCACGGCCACCAGCTCGGCCATGGCCGGGACGCTGACCACGTACTTGCGGTCCACCCGCCTCATCAGCTCCGGCACGTCGTCCAGCCCGACCGGCGGCAGCCCGGCCGCGACGCCCGCCATCAGCGCGCCCGCGTCCCTCATGGGGCCACCTCGGCGATCTGGAAGCGCACGTCCACGACGGTCACGTCGCGCACGTAGTCCACCTGGGTGACGACGCAGTGCAGGACGCGGCCCCGCAACCGGCTCTCCAGGTCGGCCCTGAGCAGCTCGGGGTCGGCGTGCACGACGTCCAGCGTCACCACCTGCTGCCTGGTGCGGCCCAGCAGGCGGGGATGGTCGGCGACGTGCACGACGGCCAGCAGCACGCCGTCCAGGAGCAGCGCGGTCAGCGGCAGCTGGGAGGCGATGCCGTTCACCAGCCCGAGGACGATGGCCACGAAGTAGTAGGCGATCTCCTGCTGGGTGATCTCGCTGGACCGCAGCCGGATGATCGACAACACCCCGAACAGCCCGAACCCGACCGCCAGGTCCACCCGCTGGACCAGCAGCAGGGAGACCACCGCGAAGATGCCCACGTTCAGCGCCACGTAGGCGAACAGCAGGTCGCGCCGGTGGTGCCGCCGGTAGTACAGGCCGTAGGCGAGGACGGTGATCGCCGCCAGGTCCATCGCCAGTCCGGCCGTCACGGTGTCTTGCCCCTCGTTCTCATGTCCACCAGCCTGCGGCCCGCCGGTGAGGGAGCCGTGAGGCGCCCATTAGGCGGCTCTCATCCGGTAGCCGGTGCCGCGCACGGTCTCGATCCGGTCGGGGCCGATCTTCCTGCGCAGGTAGCGGACGTAGACGTCCACGACGTTCGAGCCGGGGTCGAAGTCGAAGCCCCAGACGTGGCTGAGCAGCTGCTCACGGGTCAGCACCTGGTCGGGATGCCGGCAGAAGATCTCCGCCAGCGCGAACTCCCTGGTGGACAGGTCCACCACGCGGTCGCCGACGTGCGCCCGCCGGGTCCGCAGGTCGAGCGCCAGGTCCCCGACCCGCAACACGGTCGGCTCGGGCGTGCGGTCGGCCCGCAGCCGCAGTCTGACCCGGGCCAACAGCTCCTCGAAGGCGAACGGCTTGGCGATGTAGTCGTCGGCGCCCCCTTCGAGCCCGGCGACCGTGTCGGTCACGCCGCCCCGGGCGGTCAGGATGATCACCGGGATGGCCACCTTCGCCTCCCGCAGCCGCCGCAGCACGGTGAACCCGTCGCTGAGCGGCAGCCCGATGTCCAGCAGTAACAGGTCGAACCCGCCCGAACCGGCCAGGTCGTAGGCCGCGACGCCGTCCGTGACCACGGCCGTGACGAAGCCGTTCCCGCGCAGGCCCTTCTCCAGGAAGGCCGCGATCCTGCTCTCGTCCTCGGCGATCAGGATCCGGTTCATGTCCTGGCCAGCGGCAACGTCATCACGAAACAAGCGCCCCCCGCCGGGACGTCCGCCACTCTCACACCGCCTCCGTGCGCCTCGGCGATCGACCTGACGATCGCCAGCCCCAGTCCTGCCCCGTCGTGCCCGCCCGTACGTCCCGCGCCCCTGACGAACCGGCGGAAGATGCGCTCCCGGTCGGCGGGCGCGACGCCCGGCCCGCTGTCGCGCACCCACAACTCGGCCCGCCCGTCCCGCACGGCCGACCCGACCGCGATGAGGTCGTCGTCCATGGTGTGGCGGACGGCGTTCACCACCAGCTGCATGAGCGCCTGCGTGAGCCGTTGCCGGTCGGCCGGGATCCGGGCCTCGGCCACCTGGTCGACCCGCCACCGCCGGTCGCCCAGCGGCCGGGCCTTGGCCACCACGCTCACCGTCAGGTCGGCCAGCTCGACCTCCTCGACCGCGAGAAAGCCGGGCTGCTCGGCCTTGGCCAGGGTGAGGAGGTCGTCCACGATCCGGTTCATCCGGTCCAGCTCGTCGGTGACCAGGGCGAGGGTCTCCGCCCGTTCGGCCGGGTCGTCCCCCATCAGCTCCAGATGCCCGCGGATGACCGTGATGGGGGTGCGCAGCTCGTGCCCCGCGTCGTCCACGAACGTGCGCTGGACGGCGAAGGAACGTTCCAAGCGGTCGAGCATGTGGTTGAACGTGGCGGCCAGCGCGGCCACGTCGTCGTCGCCGGTCACCTTGAGCCTGCGGGTGAGGTCGGCCGAGTCGCTGATCTGCTCGGCCGTCTGGCTCACCAGCCGCACCGGGGCCAGCACCCGCCCCGCCACGAACCATCCCGCCGCCCCCGCCAGAGCCAGCGCGGCCAGCGCCGACAGCCCGAGCACGCCGACCGCGTCCACGATCTCGCCCCGGTGGCGGTCGTAGAAGACGGCGGCGACGAAATGGCCGGGACGGGGGTCGGCCGCCACCCTGACCGGGATGACGGCGTACCTGACCGTGCCCTCGACGCTCTCGGTGTCGCCGTAGGCGGGCCTGGTGGCCGCAGCCAGCGCCTTGACCAGCTTCTCGTCGGTGTCGAGCCGGGCCGGGGGCGTGACGGCGGTGATGCGGTCGGCCCGGCCGCCCACCATGGTGAAGAAGGTCTCCCAGCGGTCGGGCGCGTTGATCGCCAGGTAGCCGGTGAGCAGTTCCCGCACGTCGGAGACCGGCCGGCCGGTACGGGGATCGTGGGCGGTGGCGGCGTACCTGCGCAGTTTCTCGGCCTCGTTGGTGAACTCCAGGTTCATCCGGTCGTCGAGGCGGGCGAGCAGGACGGTCCAGGTCGCGAAGATCGAGACCGCGAGGGCCAGGCCGACGACGGCGAGCATCCAGCCCACGATCCGGGCGCGGGCACTCACCCGCATCCGGCTCCCCGCTCAGTCGTCGTCATCGTCGTCGTCGCGGTCGTCATCGTCATCGTCGTCTTCGCGATCGTCATCGTCGGCGTCTCCGCCCGCCCAGGCGCGATGGTGGTCGTCATCGCCATCATCATCGCCGCCTCCGGGCTTCGGCGCGGGCGGCTTGACGGGTTCCGCCTCGGTTCCCGGCGACGTGAACGGCCGTGCGTCGCCGGCCGACGTCCCCGGCGAGGTCGAGACCGTGACGGACTCCCCCAGATCGGGCCCGTCGCCGGCAGCCCGTACCCAGCCGGCCGAGAGGAACCCCGCCGCCGTCAGCGCTACGAGAATGAGCATCACGCGTTTCATGAGGTAGAGCGTCTGCCGCGCCGAGGAGACCACCCTGAGGCCAGGATGAGGAACTTCTCATCCCTTCCCATCCGGCCCGTCGTCATTAGAATCATGTTCTGATACCGGCTGGTCGGTCAGGAGGTTCTCATGCGGGTGCGGGACAAGGTGATCGTCGTGACGGGCGCCGCCGGCGGCATCGGACGGGCGATGGCCCTGCGCTTCGCCGCCGAGGGAGCCGCCGGCATCGTCCTGGCCGACCTGGACGAAGCCGGCGCGAGGGCCGTGGCCGACGAGATCGGCGAGCGGGCGGTGGCCGTCCGCGCGGACGTCTCCGTCGAGTCCGACGTGGCCGCGCTGGCCGAGCCCACCCCGTTCGGCCCGGTGGACGTCTTCTGCTCCAACGCCGGCATCATCGGCGGCTCCGGCCTCGACGCCCCCCTCCGGGAATGGACCTCCCTGTACGCGGTCAACGTCCTGGCCCACGTGCACGCCGCCCGCGCCGTCATCCCCGGCATGATCGCCCGCGGCGGCGGCTACCTGCTGAACACCTGCTCGGCGGCCGGCCTGGTGAGCTGCCCCGGCGACGCGCCGTATGCCGTCACCAAGGCCGCGGCCATCGCCTTCGCCGAGTGGGTGGCCATCCACTACGCCGCGCACGGCATCAAGGTCAGCGTGCTGTGCCCGCAGGGCGTGCGCACCGGGATGCTGGAACGCGGCGTCGAGGAGGACCATCTGACCGCGCGCGCCGTGGGGGCGTCGGGCGCGATCCTCGACCCCGCCGACGTGGCGACCGCCGTGATCGACGGCCTGGCCGCCGAACGTTTCCACATCCTGCCCCACCCCGAGGTGGCCGACTTCTACCGCCGCAAGGCCGAAGCCCCGGACAGATGGCTAGCCGGAATGTCCGCCTTCATCACCACCCTCCAATCCCCTCCGACCACCTGACCACGGCCGAACTCCTCCACCTCCCGCACCCCGCACCCGGCAAGCGCTCCCACCAGGGGCTCCCCCTCGCCGTCGCCCTTCGCGAAAGGCCCGCCCGACCATGGACCAGCACCTCGCCCGGACCGCCCGCCAAGCCTGGCGCCGCCTGGAACCCGTCCACGGGATGATCTACTTCGTCCCCGAGGCCACCACCCGGTACGCCGCCCTCGGCCTCACCGGTATGTCCGGATATTTCACCTCACGCTCCGCCCCCTTGGGCCTCGCCCCCGCCGACCTCGTCATCGCCACGTTCTACAACTTCAACCCCGACCTCGTACGCCGCTCCCTCCCCTGGGACAAGGTCACCCCCGCCCAGGTCCTGCAGGCCCGCCTCGAAGCCGCCGGAGAAGCCCTCCGCCGGGCCGCCGTGCACGAACTGCCCGACCTCGTCCCCGTACTGACCCTGGCCAGGCGCGCCGCCGAGGCCGCCTGCGACCACCCCCAGGGCCGCCCCCTGTTCGCCGCCCACGCCGCCCTCCCCTGGCCCGACGACCCCGTCCTCCAGCTCTGGCACGCCCAGACCCTCCTGCGCGAGTTCCGCGGCGACGGCCACGTGGCGACACTGCTGGCCGAGGGCATCACCGGCCTCGAAGCCCTCGTCCTGCACGCGGCCAGCGGCGAGGTCGCCAAGCCGTTCCTCACCATGAGCCGCGCCTGGCCCCCGGACCAGTGGGCCCACGCCGAGACCGCCCTCCGCACCCGCGGCCTCCTGACCCCCGACAACGACCTGACCCCCGAAGGCAAGTCCCTGCGCCACCACCTCGAAACCCGCACCGACACCCTGGCCATGCCCGCGTACGGCGCCCTGGGCGAGCCCGGCTGCGAACGCCTCGCCGAACTCGCCCGCCCCTTCGGCCGCCGAGTGGTGGACGCCGGCCTCCTCAAGCTCACCTGATCACCTGCGCCCCGGCCGGCGCCCGATCTACGCTGATCCTCCCGATCCAGGATCCAAGGTCCAGGCGCCAGGAATCAGGAGGCAGCGACCCGTGCCCGACACCCCCGTCCCCGGCCTGTACGACTCGCTGCTCACCCGCGGACTCCAGGAGCGCGCGGCCGCGTGGCGGGACGCGGATCACCTCGTCGAGATCTCCCCCGTCGACAAGGAGGAGGTCAGCCACCTGCTGGGCCGGTTCCTGGGCGAGACGGCCACCCGGGCGTTCGCCGCGCTCAAGGACCCCGACGACCAGGTGCGGCTGGCCAACCGGCTGCTCGGCCTGCTCGCGGACGCCGAGGTGGAGGTCGTCTCCGACGGGCCCGCCCGCCTGCTGTCCGTCGTCAGGAACGAGCCCGGCGCGACCGCCCCCGCCAGGCCGCTGACGTCGCTCTCCGAGGCCGCCCTGCTCACCAACGCCCGCGAGGACCCCAACCTGGCCCACGAGCTGGCCACCGAGCTGGCCAGCGCCGACCGGGTCGACCTGCTGTGCGCGTTCGTCAAGTGGTCGGGGCTGCGCATCCTCGAACGTGCGCTGGCCGAGCTGGGGCGGCGCGGCGTGCCGGTGCGGGTCATCACCACGACCTACATGGGCGCGACCGAACGCCAGGCGCTCGACCGGCTGGTCCGCGACTTCGGCGCCGAGGTCCGTGTCAGTTACGAGCAGAACTCGACCCGGCTGCACGCCAAGGCGTGGCTGCTGCGCCGCCGTACGGGCTTCGACACCGCGTACGTCGGCAGCTCGAACCTGTCCCGCGCGGCCCTGCTGGACGGGCTGGAATGGAACGTGCGCCTGTCGTCGGTCACGACGCCCCGGCTGCTGGACAAGTTCGAGGCGACCTTCGACTCCTACTGGAACCGTCCCGAGTTCGAGCCGTACGACCCGGAGACGGACGGCGGCCGGCTGGCCGAGGCGCTGTCCCGGTCGCGGAGCGGTGAACGGATCTTCGACATCCCGGCCCTGGTCCCGCATCCCTTCCCGCACCAGCGGGAGATGCTGGAGGACCTCGACGTCGAACGGACCGTCCACGACCGGCACCGGAACCTGCTCGTGGCCGCGACCGGCACGGGCAAGACCGTCGTCGCCGCGTTCGACTACCGCAACCTGCAACGGCGTCTCGGCCGCCGGCCGAGCCTGCTGTTCGTGGCGCACCGCAGGGAGATCCTGGCCCAGGCCATGCACACCTACCGGCAGGTGCTGGCCGTCCCGGACTTCGGCGAGCTGCACGTCGGCGACGAACGATCCCGGCACTGGCAGCACGTCTTCGCCTCGGTCCAGTCCCTCAGCAGGATCATCGACACCTTCGCCCCCGACCGTTTCGACGTGGTCGTCATCGACGAGTTCCACCATGCGGCCGCCCGCACGTACCGCCAGATCATCGGCCGTCTCCGGCCCAGGGAGCTCCTCGGCCTGACCGCCACTCCCGAACGCGCGGACGGCACCTGGGTGCAGGACGAGTTCTTCGACGGCCGCATCGCCTCGGAGCTGCGCCTGTGGGACGCCCTCGACGCCGACCTGCTCTGCCCGTTCCACTATTTCGGCATCAACGACGAGACCGACCTCAGCACGGTGAAGTGGTCGCGCGGCTCCTACGACCTGGCGTCGCTGGACAACGTCCTCACCGGCGACACCGCGCGGGCGCGGCTGGTGTTCAACGCGCTCCTGGACAAGGTCAGCGACGTGGCGGCGGTGCGTGGGCTCGGATTCTGCGTCTCGGTGGGACACGCGCGTTTCATGGCCGACTTATTCACCAAGGCGGGGCTGCCCTCCCGGGCGGTGGACAGCGGCACCGACGACCTGTCGCGCAAGGACGCGCTGAAGGCCCTGCGCGAGGGGAAGGTCACCTTCCTGTTCGCCGTGGACCTGTTCAACGAGGGCCTCGACGTGCCCGACGTCAACACCCTGCTCCTGCTGCGTCCGACCGAGAGCGCCACCGTCTTCCTGCAGCAGCTCGGCCGCGGCCTGCGCCGCACGCCCGACAAGGACGTGCTGACCGTCCTCGACTTCGTCGGCCAGCACCGCAAGGAGTACCGCTTCGGCAACCGCTTCCAGGCGCTCACCGGCTTCGTCCGAGGGCGGCTGGAGACGCAGGTCAGGAACGACTTCCCGCTGCTGCCGTCGGGCTCGCAGATCGTCCTGGACCGGGTCACCAAAGACCGCCTGCTCGACGAGCTGCGGATCCATCTGAGCGCGACGGTCACCATGGTCACGCAGGAGATCCGGTCGCTCGCCGAGACGTCGCTCGTGAAGTACCTGGAGGCGAGCGGCCGCGACATCGACGACCTGTACCGCAACCGCCGCTACTGGACCGACCTGCTGCGCCGGTCCGGCCTGCTCACCGCCCCCGCCTCCCCGCTGGAGAACGCCCTGGGCCGCCGGGTCCGCGCACTGCTCCACGTCGACGACCGCCCGCGGGCCGCGGCCTACGCCGGCCTGCTGCGTCCCGACGGGCCCCGCTACGACGACTGCCCGCCGATCACGCAGGCGTTCGCCCGCATGTTGTTCTTCTCCTTCTGGCGGGACGGCGGCGGCTTCGCCACCTACGACGAGGGTCTGGACCGGTTGCGGGCCGAGCCGGACCTGTGCGCGGAGATCCTGGACGTCCTCGCCTACGGCGTGGAGCGCCCGCGCCACGTGACCAAGCCGCTCCCCGCGACGCTCGCCGGCGTGCCGCTGGTCCTCAACGGCCACTACTCGGCCGACGAGGTCCTGGCCGCTCTGGGCTGGGCGAGCCTCGGCGGTTCGGTGCCCGCCACCATGCGGGAGGGCGTGGCGTGGTGCCCGGCCACCCGCTGCGACGCCCTCTTCGTCACCCTGCGCAAGAACGAGAAGGAGTTCTCCCCGCAGACCATGTACCGCGACTACGCCCTGACCCCGGAGCTGTTCCACTGGGAGTCCCAGAACCGGACCGGTGCGGGGTCGGCCACCGGCCTGCGCTACCAGAGGCACGAGCGCACCGGCAGCCACGTCCTGCTGTTCACCAGGGAACGCACGGAGAACGACCACCGTCACCCCGAGCCGTACGTCTTCCACGGCACGGCCCGCTACGTCGAGCACAAGGGCGAACGCCCGATGGCCGTCACCTGGAGGCTGGACGAGGAGATGCCCGCGGACCTGTTCCGGCGCGCGGCCATCGCCGGCTGACCGCCCCAGCCCTTCCAGAAGGGGTGATCTGGGCAAAGCATGACGTTACCGATACCCCGTCGAGGGAAGATCGCCGGACATGTCGGAGACACCACCACCCCAGACCCAGCCGTACCCGGGCCGTACGGACGAGATGTCCCCCGAGCCGCGCGACGAGATGCGCGGCTACGAGGGCAGGAACCTGCTGGCGGGCAAGAAGGCGCTGATCACCGGCGGTGACTCGGGCATCGGCCGGGCGGTCGCGGTGGCGTTCGCCAAGGAGGGCGCGGACGTCGCCATCGCTTACCTCGACGAGCACGACGACGCCAACCACACCCGCGGCCTGGTCGAGCAGGAGGGGCGGCGCTGCGTGCTGCTGCCCGGCGACCTGGGCGACCGCGACCACTGCGCGACGGTCGTGGAGCAGGCGGTCGCCGAGCTGGGCGGCCTGGACGTCCTGGTCAACAACGTGGCCTACCAGGCGCCGGTCGACTCCCTGGAGGAGCTGACGGACGAGCAGTGGGAGCACACGTTCGCGGTCAACATCCACAGCTACTACCGCGTCACCAAGGCCGCGCTGCCGCACCTGCGGGAGGGCAGCGCGATCGTGAACACCTCCTCGATCAACGGCCTGCGCGGCAACAAGACCCTCATCGACTACGCCGCGACGAAGGGCGCGATCAACGCCTTCACCTACTCCATGGCCCAGAACCTGGTCGAGCGCGGCATCAGGATCAACGCCGTCGCCCCCGGCCCGGTCTGGACGCCGCTGATCCCGGCCACGATGCCGGAGGAGAAGGTGGAGAAGTTCGGCGCGCAGGTGCCCATGAAGCGGGCCGCCGACCCCGACGAGATCGCCCCTTCGTACGTGTTCTTCGCCGCCGACCGGCTGTCCTCGTACTACACGGGCGAGGTGCTGGCCCCGATCGGCGGCGAGACGCTCCCGGGCTGACCGCGCGGGCCGGCCCCCGGGCTTCACGAAAATCAGAGGTAGATCGAGCCGCCCTTCCCGAGGAACTCGGCCGCCTTGTCCGCCATGCCCGCCCGCACCTCGTGGCTGAGCTTCATCGAGCAGAACTTCGGGCCGCACATCGAGCAGAAGTGCGCGGTCTTGGCGGGTGCGGCCGGCAGGGTCTCGTCGTGGAAGGCGCGGGCGGTGTCCGGGTCGAGCGACAGGTCGAACTGGTCCTCCCAGCGGAACTCGAACCGGGCGTCCGACAGGGCGTCGTCCCACGCCTGGGCCTGCGGGTGCCCCTTGGCCAGGTCCGCCGCGTGCGCCGCGATCTTGTACGTGATCACGCCGGTCTTGACGTCGTCGCGGTTGGGCAGGCCGAGGTGCTCCTTGGGGGTGACGTAGCAGAGCATGGCGGTGCCGTACCAGGCGATCATGGCGGCGCCGATGCCCGAGGTGATGTGGTCGTAGCCGGGGGCGATGTCGGTGACGAGCGGGCCGAGGGTGTAGAAGGGCACGTCGTCGCAGAGCTCGCGCTGCAGGTCGACGTTCTCCTTGATCTTGTGCATGGGCACGTGGCCGGGGCCCTCGATCATCACCTGCACGTCGTGCGCATGTGCGATCTTGGTCAGCTCGCCCAGGGTGCGCAGCTCGGCGAACTGGGCCTCGTCGTTGGCGTCCGCGATCGACCCGGGGCGCAGCCCGTCGCCCAGCGAGAACGTCACGTCGTAGCGGGCCAGCAGGGCGCACATCTCGTCGAAGTGCTCGTACAGGAAGCTCTCGCGGTGGTGGGCCAGGCACCAGGCGGCCATGATCGAGCCCCCGCGCGAGACGATCCCGGTCTTGCGGCGGGCGGTCAGCGGGACGTGCGCCAGCCGCACGCCCGCGTGCACCGTCACGTAGTCGACGCCCTGCTCGCACTGCTCGATCAGGGTGTCGCGGTAGACCTCCCACGACAGCGCCTCCGGACGCCCGCCCACCTTCTCCAGCGCCTGGTAGACGGGCACGGTCCCGACCGGGACGGGCGAGCTGCGGATGATCTGCTCGCGGGTCTCGTGGATGTTCGGCCCGGTGGACAGGTCCATGACGGTGTCGGCGCCCCACCGGGTGGCCCACGTCATCTTCTCGACCTCCTCCTCGATCGAGGAGGTGACGGCGGAGTTGCCGATGTTGGCGTTGATCTTTACCAGGAAGTTCCGGCCGATCGCCATCGGCTCGGACTCGGGATGGTTGACGTTGGCGGGGATGACCGCCCGCCCGGCCGCGACCTCCTGCCGGACGAACTCGGGGGTCATACCCTCCCGGACGGCCACGAACTCCATCTCCTTGGTCACCAAGCCGCGCCGCGCGGCGCCGAGCTGGGTGACCGGCGACCCCCACGCCGAGCGGTCGGTGCGCGACGGCCCCGAGGTGTCGTAGAGCCGCACCGACGTGCCGTTCGACAGCCTGACCTCGCGCATCGGCACCTGAAGGTCACCGATGTGGATCTTGGAAAAGCGCGCGTCGCTCATCGCGCAAACTCCCTTCGCCGGCATTATCCGGAGCAGGTTCTGGCGGTCGGCGGCTGACAGCCGTCCTCTCAGCCCGGTCCGCACCGGGCTCCCGCGTTGGTCACCGCGATCATAACCCCGCGCGTGGCAGGATCAAGGGGATGTCTGATCCCATTGCGCACACGACCGCCACCTACGACCGCATCGCGCGCCAGTACGACGAGCAGGTCGCCGATCCGTCACCCTCCGTCGCGGGCTTCCGCGACCGGTTCGTCTCAGCCCTGCCCGCCGGAGCCACGGTCGCCGACCTGGGATGCGGCCCGGGGCGCGAGTCGGCCTGGTTCGCCGGACGCGGCCTGACCACCGTGGCCGTGGACCTGTCGCTCGAGATGGCCAGGCTCGCCACCGGGCGCGGCGTGCCCACCGTCCTGGGCGATCTGCGGCGGCCGCCGCTGTCGCCGGCGTCCCTGGACGGCGTCTGGTCGGCCGCGGCCCTCGTGCACGTGCCGTCCGAGCAGACCAAGGCGACGCTGCGCGCCTGGCACGCGGCGCTGCGCCCCGGCGGGGTGCTCGCGCTGATCACCGCCCTGGGCGACAACGAGGGCTGGGAGCCGGTGCCGTACCGGACGGAGTACGAGCGCTGGTTCGTCCACCGCGACGCGGGCGACCTGCTCGCGGTGCTGGACGCGGCCGGGTTCGCGGTCGCCTGGCACGAGACGAACGTCACCCACCGCACGTGGTTCAGCGTGCTGGCGACAGCGCGCAGCTCCCCCCTGCCCTAGTCCCAGGTCGAGCTCTCCCCTGGCCTGGTCTCCAGGTCGAGCTTTCCTCTGGCCTGGTCTCCAGGGCGAGTGCGAACCCGGGGCCGCGCAGCCGCGCGGTCCCGCCGCGCGCCGACACCGGCCTGACCTCGACTGGCACGCCGTCCGCCCAGGTCAGCCGTCCGGCCTCGGCCGTCATCTCGTCCTCACCGCCGTCATGCGCAATGCCAATGCGCAACATGAACCCCACCGGTCCCGGAAGTCGCGCCGTCAGCCTGCCGACGATGGCGTGCGCCGGGTAGGAGGCGAAATTCCCCGTGCTGTAGGACGGGTTTCCCAGGATCGCGGCCACCTCGCGGCCACCTCCTCCGGCGCCATCGAACCCCGCTCGTCGATGACCCGCCGCACGCCGCCCGGAGCGCCGGGACGGTCCGTCGGCCAGTTGCCGGATCCGCCGGGCTCCGCGCTGCCCGGACCGCCGGTCCGCAACGGCTTCTCGTCGAGCTGGACGCGCTCGGTCGCAAGCGCCCCGAACACGCACGCGCCGAGCGCTCTGTTGCCGATCGGCAGGACGTGTCCTTCCCAACCGGGGGCGGGCTCGTCGCACCGGAGCGTCAGCATGGCGATCACCCCAAGGTTTGGCGATCGCCCCTGGCGGTACGGACTCCCTCAGGGGAACTATGATGAAGATCGCCGCTGTGGCCGCGATCGTGGCTCTCACCACGATCGGACCGGCTGCCGCCTCTGGGGACGGCATCGAGCAGCAGGAAGTGAGCAAGCAGCAATACCGGACGCTGACCGCCCAGTGCCGCTACGCCGACACACAGGCCCTGCGCCAGAAGTGCAGGCAGGCGGTCAAGGACAACTACCGTATCGGCCGGCGCAACCGTTCACTCGACTGCCGGACGTACTCCGGCGTGACGGTCTGCGGCGAACTGCTCCTCAGCAAGGCCGAGCGCGCGTGCATCGACGAGTCCACCAGACAGGGCTTGGCCTATCGCCGCGCCGAAGTGGAATGTTACGTGGCCTGACCATGATCGTCGCAGGTGTCGACGGCTCGCCGACCGGACTGCTGTCCGTCGACTGGGCCGCCAAGGAGGCAGTGCTGCGCGGGGTGTCGCTGACCGTGGCCCACGTGGTGCCCGACTGGGTCTGCCGCCCCATCTCCGGCCGGTACGCGGAGGTGGGCAAGTGGATGCGCGACGGCGCCAAGGAGGTGCTCGCGGCCGCCGAACGGCGGGCCCGCGAACTGGGCGCCGAGGTGACCACGGAACTCGTGCCCGGCGATCCCCGCGCCGCGCTGATCAAGACCGCCGAAGAGGCCGACCTGCTCGTCGTCGGCAGTCGTGGCCTGGGCGGCGTACGCGGGCTGCTGCTCGGCTCGGTCGCCCACGGGGTGGCCGCGCACGCCCAGACGGACGTCGTCCTGGTCCGCGACCCGCCGACCGTTCCGCGCGGTGAGCTGGTGGTCGGCGTCGACCGTTCCGAGGGCAGCCTGCGCGCGCTGAAGTTCGCCTTCGCCGAGGCCGAGCTGCGCGGCGCCAGGCTGCGCGCGGTGGAGGCCTTCGCCTGGCCGCGCCCCTCGGGTTTCGGGCCCGCCGATCCGGAGGCCGAACGCGAGACCCGCGAGGCCCTGCGGACCTTCCTCGCCATACCTCGGCAATGCCATCCCGGCGTGGAGGTGATCGAGGACGTCGTGCACGGCCACCCCGTCGAGGTGTTGCGCGAGGTGGCGGCCGGGGCCGACCTGCTGGTCGTCGGCAGCCGAGGCCACGGCACGCTGAAGGGCATGCTCATCGGCTCGGTCAGCCAGGCCATGCTGCACCACGCGCCCGGCCCGCTCGCGATCGTGAAGGCCACCTCCGCCTAGGGGACGTTCCCCCAGGTCACGGCCTTCGCCGTCTCCTCCGCCCGCTCCCGTCCTCCTGGACCGCCCCCCTCACCTGCACCTGCATGTGCCCCCGGTCGCCCCGGGCGTCCGCCGGCGGCTAACCGGCGGACGGCACCGCCGCCGCCACGATGCCGGCCACGCGGGGCGCGGCCAGCCGTACGTAGTCGTCGGTGGCGAGCGCCAGGGAGCGGTCGAGGCGCGCGGCGTTGAAGTAGATCTCCGGCAGCTCCAGCAGCGAAGGATCGACCACCAGCTCAAGACGGGGGTCGTAGCTGAACGGCAACACCGTCCCGCTGACGCTGCCCGCCAGCTCCTCGGCCCGGTCCTTGTCGGCGAAGGCCACGTACGTGCCCTCCAGCAGCCCCTTGACCGCCTGCAGATCCAGCCGCGCGTCCCCCGGCACGACGGCCAGCACGTGCCGGGTGCGCTTCTTGCCGATCTTGACCATCACGATCAGGCACTTGGCCGCCTGCTCGACACCGTGCCCGCGCAGGGCGCTCACCTGCTCGGTGCGCCCCTCCGCCGGATGATCGATCACCCGGTACCGCGCCCCGCCGGCATCGAGCTCGGCGATCAGACGCTCATAGGCGTCCGGCCGCCGGTCGCCCTCAGGGCCTTCGGCGACCTCGAAACCTCTGGCGGCATCGGGACCTCCGTCGGCGTCGGGACGTTCGTAGGCGTCAGCCGCGTCACCAGTCACTGCTCAACATCTCCTTGGCCTCGGCGATCCGGCCCTCGTCGCGCTGGTAGAACACCCACTGCTTGATCTTCGTGCCCCGGATCAGCCCCGCCTGGGCCAGCACCTTGAGATGCTCGCCGCACGTGGGCCGGCTCACGCCCAGCTTCTCGGCGATGAACAACGAACAGACGCCGTCGCGTACGAGATCGCCGTCACGCTGCGGACCGAAGTGCCGCTCGGGGTCGCGCAGCCACTCAAGGATGAGCAGCCGTTTCTCACTGGCCAGCGCCTTGACCAGATCCATATCCACCGAGCCAGTATGGCAATAAGCTAATTACCTGTCCACGCCCGGCGAGCCCCCTGAGCCGTACGGCCTCAGGACGTCTGCACCACCGGCGCCCCTTCGCTGGCCTGCACCAGGACGAACCCCTGCCCCCGGAACGCCAGCTGCATGGCCTCGCCGCTCCCCCGCCCGATCAACGCCCCGACCTTCATCGTGCGGTTGACCCCGACCTGCAACCCCGTGCTCCAGCACACCGCCGCCTGCCCGTCCACGAACGTCGGCATCCGCGCCACGTCCAGCAGCACCGGCGTGCCGTGCGTGGTCACCGCCACCCAGCCCGTGCCCGTCACCGTGGTGTTGAACAGCCCGCCGGCCGCGACCCCGGCCCCCTGCACCCGCTGGATGTCCCATCTGAGCTCCGGCCCGAACGCCAGCAGGTTCCGCCCGTTGACCGTCAGCCCCTCGTTCTCCAGGTAGAAGAGGTGGATGTCGTCGGCGTTGTCGGCCAGATAGAGCTGCCCCTGGCCGCGTACCCGCATCAGGGAGGCACCCTCCCCCGTCACGGCCTTCTTCAGCAGCCTGCCGAGCCCGCCGCCCTCGTAGTCGAAGTCCATCTGCCCCTGGAAGGCGACCATGGACCCCTGCTTGGCGAGCACCTCGTGCGGCAACTGGACCCGCAGCATCTTGTGGTTCTCCAGCGCGAACCCGCCGGGAAGCGGCTGGCCGGCCAGGTTGCCGAAGATCGAACTACGCACGTCGTGCCTCTCACGTCGATGGTCGTGGCCGCCGACGTGCATCCGGAGCCGGCCCGAGCGGCGTCACCTCTGCCGCTCCCCCGCCACCTCCGGCACACCACCCCGGCGCCGTTCTACAAACCCATCAACTCTGCGCCCCGGAAGCGAGTTCCCGCACCACCTGAATGAGCTCGGCCGGATCGAACGGCTTTGTCAGGTACGCGTCGACCCCGATCCCCAGCCCCCGCCTCCGGTCGTCGTCCTGCGCCCGCGCCGTGATCAGGACGACCTTGATGTGACGGGTCGCCTCCTCCGTACGCAACTTCTCCGCCGTCGCCCACCCGTCCAGGCAGGGCATCATCACGTCCAGCGTGATCACATCCGGCATGACGTCCATCACGCGATCCAGACAGTCCTGCCCATCGGTGGCGGTCGACACCTCGAACCCCTCAAGGTTCAGGTTGACCGCGATGAGCTGCCGGATGACCTCGTCGTCATCCACGACCAGTACTTTGCCAAGAACGTCGCTCACGGGCGCAAAGCTAGCCCGTAGCGGGCCGGTCACGTGGGGTTTTCGCGGGATGCGTTCAAGGAGCGTTATCTGGTGCCGAGTGGTCCCCGGATGCTGATAGCCTTATCACTCGTCGCCCCCTTAGCTCAGGGGATAGAGCACCGGCCTCCGGAGCCGGGTGCGTAGGTTCGAATCCTACAGGGGGCACAAGATCTTGATCAGCGGTTCAGGCCGCTGACCAGGGAAAATAGCGTACGAACGGGCGGGCCTCCAGTCTCACGGAGTCCCGCCCGTTCTCGTTGAAGTTCACCGACCGTGAATCGATCGGCGTCGGGAAGCGGTCGCGACCGCCCCGAGGAAGACCCCATGCCCTGCGGGTGAGCTTGGGCAGCCGCGGCCGCCACCAGGTGGCGGAGGCCGGCAGGCCGGGGCTCACTCTGACCCCCGGCCGCAGCGGCATCGCTTGGCGGCCCACGAACTCCGGCTCACCTGCAAATCTCACCTCATCTCGTGCCGAGGTCACCAAGGGCGCCGGAATTTCCGGGGGACGGAAACGGTGCCGCGAATTGGTTCACGTTTCCCGGGACGCGGATCCGGAAGACGCGTCGCTTCCCAGATTCCGCGCAATAAGCAGAAGGAGCGCCCGACGAGGACGTTCGCCGCGCTTTCTCTCCGGAGTACGACCCGGCACTCCATCGCCTTGCTTCTTGAGCGCATCATCACAGCAACCGAGCGCGGCCACAGAGTATGCCAGCTATTCCGGCGGACCTCGCCGATGAAGAGAGCCTTCCCAGGTGGGCAGGCACTGTCAGCCGTGGGGCCGTTTACTCCAGCCACAAGGAATGCAGTCTCGACGAGGCGCTGAAGCTGTACCACTTGCAGGACAACGGCAAGAAAACGGCCGACGTCGGCTACAATTGATCACCTTTGCCGCGAAACTCGTGCGGCGAGTTCTTCCAAGCGGCCGAAGACCCTGCCCGACAATGAGGTACGGAAAAGAGGGCCCATGCGGTACGCCGGCGCCGGTTCGACGGAGGCGCGGGCGCATTTTCGCCGGACCCTCGGTTGCGGGGGTGTTCTGGTGGCGGTCGTGCTGCTCGCCGCCGCGGTCGCGTGGGCGGACAGCCGGCTCGTCGACAGCGCGCTCTCGTACTGTTTCGGCGATCTCGACGGAGGCCAAGCGCTGGCCGGGCTGATTCTTCTCGGCGGCAGGTGGCTGCTTTTCATGGCCGTCTTCCTGTGCGGCGCGCTTCTCCTCGCCGGGTTCCGCGCGCTCGTGAGGCGGGCCGACGGCAGAGCCGCCGTCGTGGCCTTCCGGGTGGGCTTCTGGGTCACCGCCCCGCTGCTGGTGGTCGTCCCGGCCGGCCTGATCCTCTACGATTTCGCGACGACCGGCACGCCTACCGGCGCGACAGGGCTCAATTGCGGCGTGGGCAACGTGCCTCCCTGGTGGCCGGACTGGCTGCCGTCCTGAGGGCGGCCGGTGATTGCCGGGAAGCGCGGCGTGTTCTCAACTCGGAAGACGCCAGTGGCAGACCTCGCCGTTGATGCACAACTCAGTTGTCGTGTCGCGAGGGTTCGGCGGCTTGACGGACACCTTTTCACCCCACCCCTGGTACTGGGTGTCGGCGGAGAAGGTTCTGCCCACCAATTCATCAAGGCCGCCGGCGAGGGTGTACCTGCTCCGCACTCTGCTGATCGATCCCGTCGGGGTCAGCGTGAGGGTGTAGGAGACTTTCGTACCGACGAGGCCCCATGAACCCTGGGTGGAATGGCGGAACCAGACGGAGCGAGCCTTGCCGAGCTGCTTGAAGGTGATCACGCCGGTGACGCTGTTCCCGTTCCTGTGGCCGTTCTTCAGCAGGGCCGCCACGGTGGCCGGCTCTGTCGGATTGAGAAGCTGCTCATCGTATCCGAGCAGCTCGGTGTGCCAGAGGTACAACTGGTGAGAGTTCTCCCACCAGACCTTGCCGTCTTTCAGCCACTTCCCGATGAGCCCACCGGATTGGTAGCTGGTGCCGCCGGGCTCGTGATTGAAACCAATGCCGCGTTCGGTTCCATGAGCGCCTCCGGTCGTGGTGACGTCCAACGCCTTGACGCCTCCGTTGAGCGCGTTGAACTCGAAGGTGCCTTCACGTCGGCGTTCAGTGACTTTCTTCGTGCCCTTCGAGACGATGGCAGTTTCGGTGAAACGCACGCCGTGTCCGCTTGCCAGAACGCTTTTCAGTGCCTGGACAGGCTCTTGGGATACTTCTCGCTCCGAGGAAGCCTGGGCTGGAGCAATCCCTGCCAGCAGAGCACCGCAGGCCACCAACGTCATGAGCGTGTTTCTCATGATGAAGAGAATGCCTCCATCAGGACACGCGCGGAACACGGACCGGATGCGACTGCCGAAACACGACGGGGAGGCCGGTGGACGTGCTGGGTTCGGGGCGCCGATCGCCTTGAGGTCTTGCCCTTCTCCGCAAAGCGGGACACAGCGGGAGGTCCATGTCAGTATGACCATGGGTCCCCTCCGAGGAGTGTCCGATGTGTGACGATGCGTTGCTTCCTGGCCCTGTATCCGCTGCCCTGGCTGACTACCGCGCGCTCCGTGACGCGCACGGTCCCTGTTGGGGCGAACCGTCTCTGTCCTACGTCGTCCAGGCATGGGCGACCGTCTTCCTCGACCGCCGCTACGACTTCTACAACACCGGGCTGCGCCAGCTGGCCGGACGCCACCCCGACCTGCCCGCCGCCGAACTGGAGGATCACCTCGGCGAGGTGGACCCCGACCGGGTGGTGCGTGACGCGCTCGCCGGCGACGTCGTGGACAACCTGCCCGTGCTGCGCCTGACGCCCGGCGGCTGCGCGGTGGAGGCCGTCACGCGCACCGTGCTGGAGGGCGAGCCGTTCCGTACGGCGTTGTTGCTCGACTCCAGCAGGGACGAACCGGTCACCGTGCTCGTGGACGGCACCTGGTGCACGGTGGAGGCGCGCGGGGCCAAGGTGGTCGAGGTCGCCGAGTCCGTCGTCGTCGACGGGCGGCCGGTCGACCTGGCGCCGCTGAGCAGGCGGGTGGCGGCGGCCGGCTTGCGGTTGCGCGCGGGGTTCCCGTGCCGGTGGAGCGTGACGAGCGCGAACGGCCAGGGCTGGTACCCGGGCGGCGCGCCGCCCAAGCTGGACGCGCACCGCCGGCCGTTCTTCCACGGCGACGACCTCGTGGTCCCCGTCCCCGCCGAGCCCGTCACCGTGACCGTGGCCAGGGGGATGGAGTACGGCACCGCCGACGTGACCATCACTCCGCAGGCCGGCGTGGAGACGCTGGTGGAGCTGACGCCCGAACGGCTGTACGACGCGGCCGCCCGCGGCTGGTACGGCGGCGACCTGCACGTGCACCTCAACTGGATGGGCGAGGAGCCCGCCGCGCCCGAGCTGGCCGCCGCCGCGCAGCACGGCGAGGACCTCCACGTGCTCAACCTGGTGGCGGGCAACGTGGCGAGCGAGCGCGTCTACGACGCGGAGGCGCTGGAGCAGTGGGTGGGCAAGGACCTGCCGTGGTCCGACGCCCGGCACGTGGCCAGGATCGGCGTCGAGTACCGCAACGACGTGCTCGGCCACTGCACGGCGTTCGGGCTGCGCGGGCTGCCGGGCCGCTACCACACGGGGTTCGGCGGCACGGCCGACTGGCCGCCCAACGCGGCGGCGTGCGAGGAGCTGAGGGCGCTCGGCGGGATCGTGTCCTACGGTCACCCGTTCCACACCGCGTTCGGCGACGACGACCCGCCGGACGTCGTACTCGATCGCGGGCGGTCCTGCGCGGCCAGGGAGATCGTGGCCGACGCCGCGCTGGGCCTGATCGACTCCCTTGACGTGCTCAACCACTCCTCCGTCCTGGCCACGGCGGCCGTGTACCGCCGTCTCATCGGCGCGGGCAACAGGCTGGCGGTGACGGCGGGGACCGACGCCGTGCTGTCCTTCTGCCGCCGCGGCACCGCCTCCGCCCCGCCCGGCTGGGAGCGGGTGTACGCCAACGTCGCCGGCCCCCTCACCGCCGAGTCCTACGCCGAGGCGATCCAGCTCGGGCGTACGTTCGCCACCACCGGGCCGTGGCTGGAGCTCACGGTGAACGGGCACGGCCCCGGCGACACGCTGGTGCTGCCGCCGGGCCAGGAGGTGGAGATCGTGGTCTCCACGATCGGGCCGGAGGTCGAGGAACTGGAGATCCGCACCGCTGCGGGCGTGCTCGCGCAGGGGCCACCCGGGCGGCTGGTGGCCACGCTGACGGCGGACGAACCGACGTACGTGGTGGCTGTGGCGACCGGCGGCCCGCATCCGCGCTCCCAGCACCGGCGCGGCGCCTACGCCCACACCAGCCCCGTGTACCTGGACGTCACGGGCGGCCACGTGGCCAGGGAGGCGGACGTGCGCTGGTGCCTGGCCTGGCTGGACCGGCTGGAGTCGATCCTGCGCGAGTCCGGCCGCTTCGACACCCCCGCCCAGGTGGACGACCACCTGGCCCTGTACGAGCGAGCGAGGCAGGTCTACCGCAACCGCCTGCCCTGACCTCGCCCAGCCAGGTGTGCTAGCGGGATCAGGGCCTCCCCAGGCGGGCACGCAGGTTTGAATTGCCCCGGGGGCACAAGATCGTGACCGGCGGCTCTCTCACCAGCGGCCAGGGCAAACATCACAGGTACGGGCGGGCCCCAGTCTCACGAAGCCCCGCCCGTTCTCGTTGACACTCGCCGGTTGCGGGGCTCACAGCTGGAACATTCGTGGGGGGGCGGTTACCCCTGCCCCCGGACACCCTCGCTTTCCGAGGATGCCGGGCAGTACTGCCAGACGAATTCCAGCCACGGCGGGGCCACCCCCGTGAAGTGCGCCCAACTGCCCGGTTCCGCCCCCGGGTAGTCACCTCGGACCTCGGAAAGGAGCCTCAGCAGGAAGCCTTCCCGGATCAGGCTGTTGACTATCCGGCTCAGTGTCTGCCTGTACTCCAGGGGTTCGCGAATGTGGCGGCCGGCCGGCTTGCGGTCGTAGACCCAGTCCTGGTCGGGATAGCAGGTCGCGGCCTCGTCCGTGTAGGGGTGCTTCAGCGTGTAGCCCTCCCCGTTCCACGAGTGGTGAGTGAGCCCGGAGAAGAACGGGTTGGCGCACATCAGGTAGTAGTAGCCGCCTTCGTCGACGACCCTCGCGACCTCACGAAAAACGATCCGGGAGTCTGGGACGAAGGTCAGCGAGTACGGATGCCAGACCAGATCGAACGAGGAGTCGTCAAGGGCCGACAGGTCCCGCATGTCTCCCTCGATCGTGCGGATGTCGACGCTGTAGTGCTCAGCGGCCAGGCGGTCCCGCTCCAGCTGCCCGGACGAGATGTCGAGAACCGTCACGTCGGCCCCGAGCAGAGCGAAGGCCGCAGACTGCTGCCCGCCCCCTCCCGCCAGGCAGAGCACCTTCCGGCCCGCCAGGTCGCCGGGGATGCCCAGCCTCTCCAGACCCAGATAGGCCTGAGCCTTCTCCGCGTCCAGGTCGAGCATAGGACGGGTGAACAACGCCTCCGCCCCCGCAAGGGCTTCCCAGCGTTCCTTGTTGTAGTGGTAGACCTCGTCCTGCATGGCGGACACCCTAGCTGTCGTCCAACGGCCGGGACGAACCATATTCGGTCGGGCCTTGTTCCTCCGCCGTCCTCCTCCACCAGTCCATCCGCCATGAACTGCCACTTTCGGATGAAAAAGCCTCATTGAGGCATCGCGGTAACGACCAGAGAAACATAGCGGCCAACGCGAAAAAGGAGATGGCGAAACCAGAACGGTCGTCACTATCGTCACCATGCTGGAGTCGCGCCAGTCCGGCACGGCCGGATCCCAATCCTGATTAGCAGGCAAGAGGCTGGCCACACACGCAAGCAACCCAAGCATCCTGTGAACACACCCATGGCGATGCGCGTCACCCTGGAGCTTTCATGTGCCGCCACCAGGCAACGCCACTCTTCCAATTCCCAACGATCGGCCGAATCGGATAAGTCATCAAATGACGCCAAGCCTTCTCCTGGTATTTCGATCCGGCGCCTTGCAATAATCAGAGCCTCGACCGGCGGGTTTCAGGTCACCGACCAACATAAGCGACGTGCCTTCAAAGGTGTGAACAACCGCCGTAAAGGCCACTGAAGGGACCGAACGCCCGACTCCCTTGCCGACGTGGCCCAGCCGGCGTATGCGTGGGACATCGCCTACTGGAGGAAACTTGGCTTCCAACCGATGGCCGCTCGGCACCTTCATGCACCGGCTGACGGATGAGCTCCGCTCGGAGCTCATCGGGCTCGGGACCTTGTGCACGGTCCCTCCCGGACACGTGCTGATCAGGCAGGGAGATCGCGGCACATCGGTGTGGATTCTGCTGGATGCGCTGGTCAAGGTGACCGGAGGTGTTGAGAACGGTGTTGAGGCGACCCTGGCGATCCGGGTGTCGGGCGACGTCGTGGGCGACATGGCGGCCATGGACGGGTCGCCGCGGTCAGCGACCGTGACCACCTGCGGACGCGCAGTTCTCCAACAGGTCAAAGGCCCGGTCTTCCGCTCTTTCGTGACCCGGCGGCCGGCGGCGGCACTGGCGTTGACGCAGGTCGTGGCCGAGCGCCTACGTTGGGCCAATCAGCGCCGCCTCGACTTCGCCGGCTACGAAACGAAGATCTGCCTGGCACGGGTACTGATCGCCTTGGTCGCGCGGCACGGCTGCACCACGGACGACGGCGTGAGCATCGGAGTACCGCTCACAAGAGCCGAGCTCGGCATGCTGGTGGGCGCCAAGGAGATCACGACGCAGAAGGCGCTGCGCGAACTGGCCGCGGAAGGGGTCATCCGGCGAGGCCACCGTGACGTCGTGGTGAAAGATCTGGCGGGACTGACCGCGCTCGCCGACCTGCCGATCCTCGCCAAACCATATTTCTAAGGCTTCTCCCACCGGGTCGTGCCGCACTGTTGAGCGCACCCGCTCATTGGAGATGCCATGGTCACGCACGATTACCGCGTCCTGCTCACAGCCGACGTCGAGAACTACGGCGGCCGTACCGACGCCCAGCAGCGAAACCTTCAGTTCGGACTGATCAGCACCATCGAGACTGCGGCGGACCGCGTCCAGCTGGACCATGGGGCGTGGGAGCGTCAGGTGGGCGGCGATTCGCTGACCGCCCGTCTTCCCGCCGAGCCGGGCCCCTTCGTCACGATTCCTCTCCTCCTCGACCAGTTCCTGACCGAGCTGGATCTGGCCATCGCGGCCCACAACAGTCAACGCTCCGATCCCAGCTGGGCCCGGATGAGAATGAGGCTCGCCGTACATGTCGGACCGCTGCAGCTGGACGGCGCGGCCGGGTGGCCTGGGCAGCATGCGGTACAGCCCGCGAGGTTGCGTGACTCGGCACCGATCCGGACCGCTCTCGACACCTTCCGCGACGCCGATCTGGCGCTGATCGTCTCCCGTGAGGTCTTCCGCGACTACGTGTCACAGGGGCCGGGGCGGCCTAGACCGTCGGAGTTCCTGGAGGTCGCGGTGGCGGAGAAGAAGCAGGAGTACACGGCGTACGTGTACGTGCCGCACTTCGACGTCCACGCCATGGAGATCCCGGCGTCTCCGCCGTCCGGCAACAACACCCCGTCGTCACCGCCGCCGAGCACCGGGTCGATCAAGAACCGGGTCAAGAAGGGCGAGATCTTCTTCGCACAGGGAGACATGCACGTCACTCGTGAACCGAAGCGGAGGGAGAAATGAGCGACTCTCCACCTGAGGAATCGACGTCCAGCCCCTCGCAGCAGCAACTCCCGGCGATCGAGGCCGCCGTTCCAGATGGAGCAGACGAGGCATCGCAGGAGTCCGACAACCAATCGATCCGCACCGAGATGACCGCCTCTGGGCAGGAGTGGCTGGAACGTGAGCAGAGCCTGGACGACCTGTTCGCCGACGAGCGGCCCAGCGCCGGCACCCGGGATTTGTTCGGCCGCGTGCACAACCGCGTCAAGAAGGGGAACGTCTGGTTCGCCCAAGGCGACATCCACGTAAATCAGGGACGGGCCCAACCGACCGCGACGATTCACGAGCTGACGGAGAACGAGATCGAGGGCCTACGGCGAACGCTGGTACCGACCCGGTCGCAAGCCGAAACACGCAGGCTGCTGGACAGCGAACGCCTCGTCCTGCTCGGCGGCCCGGCGGAGACCGGAAAGGCGACCACGGCCGCGGCGGCGCTGCTCGACTGGTGCGGCAGGGCGAGCTGGATCAGTCCGCACGGAGCGAGCACGCCGGACCCCCGCGAGTGGAAACTGGAAGCGGGACACGGCTATTTGCTCGACCTGGTCGATTCGCCCGACGCCGTGGACAAGGTGACCACGACTCTCAAGCGGGCCGGCGTCAACGCGGACTGCAGGGTGATCGTCCTGGTGCCGGGGCACATCAGCTCCACCGTCGCGCCCGTGATCGAGCATGACGCCCCGCCGAACGCCCAGATCTTCGCCAGGCACCTGTCCGTTCAGACCTCAGGCACGCGGCTCGGCCCGGACGATCAGCGGCTTCTGGACGAGGAACTCCGCGCCCACTCCGCTCCCTGGCAGGTGGTCGAACTGGCCAAGCAGGTGGCCGCCACCTTGGAGGCCGGCACGTCCATCGAGGTCATGCTGAACCGGCGGTTCCACCGGATGCGCGCGAAGGTCGGCGAAGACCTGGAGAAGCGAAGGCCGACCTTGGGCCGGTGCTTCATGACGAGCATCGCCGTCCTCCATGGGCTGCCCGAGGCGGAGATCTCCGGCGCGGCGCTGGCTCTGGCCGAACGGCTCGACGAGAAGTGGCGCCGTGACCACTCTCCGAAACCGGTCCAGCTCTGGGAGAAGCTCCCTCTCTGGTTGCGTTACGTGGATGCCGAGGCCACACCCGCCGGGCCCGGTGGCGGACGGACCATCAGGCTGAGACGTCCCCAACTGGCGGCCGTCATGCTGCGGGTGATCTGGGAAGACCAGCCGACCATTCGCGACTCCCTGGTCGACTGGCTGCTCTGGCTCGGCGGCGAGGGCTCGTCGCACACCAGGATCAAGGTCGGGCACGCGGTCGGGAAACTTGCGACCTTCGACTTCGCCCTCGTGAACGAGCGGTTCCTCCAGGTGTGGAGCCGGTCCCGCCGCATGCGGGATCACCAGCTCGCTGCTCTGGCGCTGGAGGCCGCCGCCGAAGACCCGTCGATGACCCGCCGCGTTCACCTCCATCTCCGTTCGATGATCCAAGGCAACGACGTGACGAAGGCGATCGCCATCCGCGCCTATGCCTCCTCTGTCGGCCTCTCCGCCCCCGACCAGGCCCTCGCCGCGTTCAGAACCCTGGTCCTCACCAGGGGCGACAAGTTCCACCAAGACGTGGCTCAGTCCGTCGCCTATCTGTATCGCACGGACACCGCACACACCATCCTGAACAACCTCGCCGATTGGGTCGACGAAGGAGGACCCGCAGGTCATCGCAGCGCCGCCGTCGCCTTCGGACGGCTGACGGCGCTACCCGTCCCGAGCCCTGAACGGCCGCATCTGAGCCGGCTGGATCCTCATCCCTCGCTGGTGACGCTCTGGCGCAACGCGCTCAGCCATGAGGTCGATGGCCGCCTGGTCGTGCCCGAGTCCTGGGACCTGCTGCTGAGCGAATGGCTGCGTCACTACGACGAGCGGCGCACCGTACGGGAGATCACGGACCAGGTCTTCAGCCTGATCGACGGGCGGAACGCCAAGCGGGCCCTGCTCTACCTCCGGCTCTGGCGGCACCAGGGCGAGATCGCCGCCGATCTTTACCATCACCTGCGTCAACTCGTTCACAGGAGCTGATCCCATGCGCAAATGGCTGGCCCCCATGCTTTATCACGTCCAGCAGAACGAGCCCGAGCCCGAACCGCCCGTCAACATCGAGCCGTTCGTCCTGACCGCGCCCGCCAAGGGCGACGCCTACGACTTCTCCGTCACCCTGTTCCGGACCGCGGCCTCAGCCGGGAAACTGGCCCACGCTCTGCTCAACGACGAAGTGCCCGAAGCGGAAGCGGTTCTCCAGCGCGCCTGCCAGGAGATACGTGTGATCACCCGGCAGTTCGACATCACCGAGCCGGGTGCGGCAGAGCGGGCCGCGAACGAGAAATTCCGATCGATCTCCGGCGCGATGACGGGTGTCTTCAGATGGACGGTCCGCGCCGAGGTGGACGTGCCCGACGAGGTCCGCCAGCTCAACCGCGACAGCCACAGGAAGCTGCACGGCATCAGATCCGACGCCGACGCGGCTCTGCTGCATATCAGCAGCACCGACGAGGTCCGGCAGAAGTGGCAGGAGTTCCTCGCCGCCGTGGAGGGAAGCGCCCGCGTGGTGCACGCGATCCAACTGGCTGTCGCTCCAGAGCAACTGCCGCAGATCATCGCGAAGCTCGACGAGCAGCGGCAGCAGGGCGCGCAGAAACTGCTCGACACGGTCGACAAGATCATGCAGAGCTACGAGAAGGTGGACATGCTCGACTTCGTCGTCCGGAACGAATCGGTGCTCCGCAGCACTCTGGAACTCCTCGGCCTTCCCGTGCCTCCGCTGGAGGACAACACCCTGCTGGACGGCAGGGCGTGACCCACCGTGCAGGCGCTGTACTTACGCCTGCACGGTCACGACGGGAAACCGGTGAGCACCACGTCGATGAGCGCCGCGCTCACCGTGGCCGCCATTCCCCCCAAGAGCAGCCAGAACCCCCAGCGGATGAGACGATACTTCTGCCCCACAATGTGACTGACCCGATACAGCTGATCAGCGACTCGCTCCAGGTCGAGTGCCGATGACCGCATCAGAGCGCCGGCGACGGTCGCCGTGGAGTCGAGGTGAAGGACATCGGCGTAGTACATGACGGCGCGGCTTCCCTTCCGCCGATCCAGGCGCGGATAGACCGCACCGGCGAGCACGACCACGGACGCCACAGCTGCCGCTGCCCCTGCCCACCACAGCCACTCGACGGCGTTGGACATCTCGAAAGGTGACCAGCTACCCGCGAGCAGGCCGCCTGCGACAGCGCCGAGAGCGATGCCGACGATGCCGAGAAGGACCTGGGCCTTGGTGTCCGCCCGGTTGAGCTCCTCACGGGCTTCTGTGAGTAACTGTGTTCCGTAGGCACACGCGTCGTCCTCGGCTGTCTGCCGTTCGTCCGCGGGGGACTGGGTGAAGGCTCGCACGATCTTGCGGAACACGAGAAACCTCCTCGCCGGGGGCGATCACAACGCAGAGCATTCCACGACTGGCATCAGAGTTCGCAAGGGTTCTGTACGCTGACGCCCATGCCTGTCGGCCTGGCCGCGTGCCACTGCGTTCTCTGCAGCGACCGTGGCGACCTGGATCGTCGTACCCACGCCACGGTCGAGAAGGTTCAGCGGTACGGCTGGCAGGTCGTGATGGTCCCTCATGACGAGTCCGGGCCGGGCTGGGCCTTCTCCATCGGGCTGTGGCACAACCATCGTTCGCCCGAGCTGGCCATGTTCTGCCTGGACATCCACGACATGCAGACCTGCCTCAACGCCCTCGGCGAGAAGGTGGTCGCCGGCCTGGCGCTGGAGGCCGACCAGGAGTGGGGGGACGTCATCGACCACCATTCCGTCGCTCTCAAGGCCGTCGACTATCGCTGGTACCGGGCCTTCTTCGGCACAGCCATCGGGTTCTACCGACAGCCTCCCTTCCCGTTCCTCCAGGTCGTCTGGCCTGACCGGGATGGCACGTTTCCCTGGCAGTCGGACGGCAATGATCACGGCCACCAGCCACAACTGTGGTTGAGGCCGGACGAACACCCTCCTGGCATATGGACACAGGACTTGTAAAGGCCGATGCGGGCAGCACCGACGCGCCTGGCGCTGGCGGCTCTGTCGACACCATCGTGTGGCGCTACGCCCAGAAAGCGTGCCGCGCGCCAACTGGTGTGGGCCTCGCCAACACTGCCTGGCTGGAATCGCTTCTCGGCCGGAGTGTTGCAAGGGTACGGCGGCGATGAAGTCCCTGGGTTCGCAGATGATCGCGGCGAGCGTTGTATGAGACGTTCGGCGTCACGCTGCCGCTGAACCAATGAAAGAACCCTGGCGTGCCGAGGAGCCTTTGGCTTCCGCGGACACCTCGCATGTTGCCTATGAAAGCCCCAGGATGGACTCGCAGACGGGGTAGGACTACGACCTGTGTAACCATGCGCCAAGGGAGGGTTAGCATGCCTAGCGCAGCGGAGTCGTCAGCCGGCGGAGCCCGAGCGGCCCGCGGCTTCGGCTTTCAGGCACAGGTCTTCGCCTGGTGGGCCGTACTGGCAGTCTGCGACCTGCCCCCGGGTCTTGGGCTGGATAGCCGCATACGGATCAGGTCAGTCGGCAGCGAGACAGCGTTGGCGCTGGACGATGTCACCGTGGAGCTCACCAGCGGCTTTCTCCTGCTGCAAGCGAAGAAGGGGATGCAAGCAGTCTCCCCCTCATGCAATCCCCTCGCACAGGCGATCGAACAGGTCGTCCAGGCCATGATCACCGGAATTCCTACACAGCATGGTCCACGGCCGGTCGATGCCGCCCTCGACCGACTGGTGATCGCAACCAGCGAGGACGGCAGCAAGAGTTTTGATGAATTAGGGACGGTTTGCAGACGACTGCAAGGACATCCCTTCTCCATTCCCTTGGAGTATGCAGCGAAGACAGTCGTCCAGAGACGAGCGTTGCGGACGATAATCGAGATGATCACACGCGAGTGGTCTCGAGCGACCGGGAGCCCGCCAACCGAGGTCGAACTGCGACAGCTTCTCAAGGTTCTCGAAGTCGTCCGGTACGACTTCGCCGAGGAAGGGGGAGCTGATCTTGCCAGGCTACGAATGATTCTCCGGAATTGCACCGATTTCCCCATGATCGATCGCCCCCTCGAGACCTTGACCCAGTTGGGGCATGCATCGCAGCAGAAACAAACATGGTTCCCTCTGGAAGACCTTCGGCGTGCCGTCCAAGCGACCCCGGCGGCAGGTAACAAATCTTACACAAATCACCTTCGCCCCATGCCGGATCCATACATTCCGCGCACCGAGTATGTTGCCGAGTTTCCGGACGGACAGGTCATCGTCTTCTCCGGCGGCGCCGGCTGCGGGAAGACGACTCTGGCCCTTCATCTCGCCCATCACTCCATCGAAGACTTTCCGGACGCGCAGCTTATGGTCGACATGCGCGGTTACGGGACCGGGGTCCCGATGTCGTCAAAGGAGTGCGTGGATACTCTCCTGGCGCAGCTCGGAGAAGAACCGACCGATGCCTGTACGGATATCCAGAAGCGTCAACTTCTCATCAACCTCCTGAACGACAAACGGTGCATCGTTGTTCTGGACAACGTCGCCGAATCTCCCGACATTGTTTTCCAATTGCTACGGAAAGGATCAAGCAAGATAATCCTCACCAGCCGAAGGGCGCTCGCCAACCTGTCCCGGGAGAGCGGAGTGAGAAGTGTTCAGGTGGATGCCCTTCAAGCGGTCGAGGCATACAGGTTGTTCGCCGCTTATGTCGATGAAGAACGTATCGCCAAAGAACCGGAAAGCGCACAGAGGATCCTCGACGTCTGCGGCAACCTGCCCTTGGCGGTCGAGATCGCCGGCGCGCACGTCCGCAGCCTCGGTCACCAGAGCCTAGCTCGGATCGCTACAGGACTTACGGATTCAGAAGCCCGCCTCGACTTCCTGGACCTGGGCGAACCAGCCAGCTCGATCGGCACCATCTTCTCGTGGACCTACGACACCCTGAGTGATGCGCAAAAGACGACCTTCGTCATGGTCGGGAACGCGTTGGGACCCGATCTGCCCTCCGAAGCGGTTGCGGCGCTCCTTGGTACCGGCCGAGCCATCGGGCGCCTTCGCGAGCTTCGGCACCTCAACCTCGTGCAGGAGGATGCGGACGGCGTCTTTCACATGCACGATCTGTTACGAGACTATGCGTGCTCCCTGGCGCGGCAAGACCGCCAGCTTTTCGAGGCAAGCAGCAGAGCCAACCGCGAGCTGGTGCGGTGCTACACGGAGTACGTCAAGGAGTCGCTGCCCTCAGCAAGAGTCGAAGGCAAGGCTGAGATGTGGCTGGACAAGAATGTGGAGCGAGTCCTTTGCGCCATCATTCAGGGCGTGAAGCGTGATGGCCTCTTGGACTGCATGGCACTCGCGGACGCGCTCATCGAACACATGTGGCGCTGCGGCCGGTCGTCTGAGTACGTCGATATCCTCCGGGCCTGCGTGTCCCTGTCCCGGGAGGCCGGCGATATCAAGAGCGCAGAGTATTTCCTGCGGCAAGCCGCCATCACACTTCGCCGCATCGGCAGTCACGAGGAGTGTGTTGAGCATGCGGAAGCAGCGCTCGACCTGGTCGCCCCGCACACACTCGAGGCCGCGGACAGTCATGGAATCATCGCGGCCGCGCACTCCTACGCCGGGAATCACGAGGCAGCGCTGGCGAACTATTACAAAGCGCTGGCCCTCTTCGGTCAACTCGACCAGGACGAAGCCGCAGGCGACATTCACAATGGCCTGGGGTGGAGTCTCCTCCAACTCGGCCGCACAACGGAAGCCCTGTACCACTGCGATGAGGCACTGACCATTCATCGGGCTGTCGGAAACCTCAACAGCATGGCCGCCGACCTGGACAGTCTCGCTTTCATCCGGCGGGAGATGGGGGATCGGGAGGCAGCGCTCAGGCATTTCGAGGAGTGTCTGAGCATCTATCGACGGCTCCGGTACACCACAAATACGGTACGTACCCTTGACTCCATGGGCGACCTGCACGAAACAGCAGGTCACCTCCGGGAGGCCCGTGACCACTGGAGCGAGGCTTTGAAGATCACGAAAGACGCCGGGCTCGCGGAGCTCCCAGAGGCTGTCGCCCTCAGCCGAAAGCTGAAAGCCTTGGAAGGCAAGAATGTCACACCCTCTTGATATGCTCGTTGCGCAAACGAAGGAGGGAGAAACATGCCACATTTGCGACGCC
Source organism: Nonomuraea sp. NPDC049637 (assembly GCF_040675235.1). Classification (NCBI taxonomy): domain Bacteria; kingdom Bacillati; phylum Actinomycetota; class Actinomycetes; order Streptosporangiales; family Streptosporangiaceae; genus Nonomuraea; species Nonomuraea sp. NPDC049637. The sequence continues at coordinate 61,679 of NZ_JBFAOM010000033.1, read as the reverse complement.
CCACTAATCCGAAGCGTCCCCCGGCTTAGCTTGCGGGTGATTTGTTAATCGATTTCATGTCTCCAGCCGCCCGGGAGCGCGGAACGCGGGCCCGGGCGGCCGGAGAAATGTCAACCCTACCGGCTGCGACGGCGGCCAGACCCGTTGTTGTACGTTCTGAACGCTGCACGGGCCTCTTCGAGAAAGCTGTCATCTCTTGCGATTCCGTTTCCCCGGCACCTCGTGATCATGTCCTCCCACAACAGCTTCGCGTGATCAAAGTCATCGCTCTCCAAGAAGATCCTGATCCCACGGGCCAGCAGCCTGCGGACATCGGTACCGGCGACCCCCTGTGCCGCCTCCACCATGGCCAGCATCCGCTTGATCAGCCCCCATCCTTCTTCCTGCCGGCCCGCCTTCAAGAGATCGCTCACGTTGCGCAGATTCTCAATGAACGCCGTTGGTTCCACCCTGACCGCGCCGACGGTCACAGGCGGTAGCGTCCGGTCTCGGCTCGTGCCGGCGATGTCTTCCGGTGGACGGCACGGATCTCGGAACGGAAGGGTGAGATCGTAGGGCCGAACGCGTTCGATGCCTTCGGGCACGGGGCCTGGAAGCAGAGAGCGTAGGTGGGCGAAGACCTCGTGGGCGCTGCCGGGACGCTGCGCGGGCTGCTTTTCCAACAGTCGCATGACCAGCCGGTTGATCTCCTCGGGAACCGCAGAATTTCGGGCCTTCAATGAAGGAGGCTTCTCCTTGCGGTGGGCCTGGTCCAGGTCACTGTCGTTCTCGTAGACGAACACCGGGCCGGCCAGCGCCTCATAGATGATGCAGCCGAGAGCGTACAGGTCACTCAACGCCGCTGGGCCCGTTCTGCCTTCCAGGACCTCGGGGGCGGTGTAGCCACTAGTGCCAGGCGCGATCCTGCTGCGGGTAGTCACCCGAGGTTGATGTGGATCCATGATGAACGCCGACCCGAAGTCGATGAGGCTTACCCTGCCACCATCGGTGACCATGATGTTTCCGGGCTTGAGGTCGCGATGGAGAATACCGCCACCGGCGCCGTGCATCGCCGCCAGGCTCGAGCTGAGCTGTGCGCCCAGGCACACTGCCTCCACTACGGTAAGACGTCCGCCGACCTCCTCCTCCAGCACTGCCTGCAGCGTCTTTCCCACGACATACTGCATCGCGAGATAGGGCGGCTCGCCTGTTTCTGGGTCTCCGCTCGACCAGTCGTATACGGCGGGAATTCCGGGATGGTCGAGACCGGCGACCGCCCGGGCCTCGACCGCGAACCTTTTGAGTAGTTCGCCCTTTTTCCAGCGGTCCTCGTCCGAATCCTGGCCATCCAGATCAAGAAGCACCTTTACCGCCACCAAACGGTCAAGGCGCTTCTCTTGTGCGAGCCAGACACGCCCGATCCCCCCCTTGCCCAACTCCCGGACGAGGCGGAAACGGCCCCCGATGGTCTCTCCAGCCTTGAACTTCATCACTGCCCTCAAGTACGGAATCGCATCACTTGCACTGCGTATCAACAACTATCGGAAAAACTCACCGCGCCGTGGCATTCTCCTGTCGAAGGAGGGAGCCATGCCTGTGTCGTCCCACGATCACCCAACAAGGGCGGTCCGCATCTACAGCAGTGCGGTGCGCGGCGACTCCGAAGATCATGACGGTCCAGAGCAGGCCAAGGTTCTCGGATGCTCGATGTTCCACGTGTTGAAGGCCGACACCGCTCGTCCCCGTCCTCGATCGCGCCGAGCACGGCACGTGGAGATGCTCTTCGAGCCGTTCAACCAGGTTCTCGATCTGATGGAGTTCGGTCAGCGCATCAGCGAGGCCGAGGCACTGGACCAACTGTCACCACCGAACCGGATCGGCTCCGAGCTCGTGCACGAGGGTCTGGCGACCTGGGTCAGGCAGGCTGTATCCCGATACCACACCAGGCTGACCTCCGACATGGCAGAGATGAATGCCCGGAACGTGGTCGCCGTTCGGCCGTGGGTGCACCAGATCCTTGCTGACGACCCACGCTCCCGGACGCACGAACTGTGTGTGTGGGGGCGGGCCTACAGCTACCAGACGCCAGGCGGCGTCGTGCGCGAACTGCGTGTCCCGGTCGTGGGATCAGCAGGAGAGAGAACACGCAGTGACGCCGAGAAGTCCGTCATGGCCTATGTGGTGGCAGTCGGCGCGCTGATCGATTCGGTCAGGTTCGAGGAGGCCAGAGGGCTCTACTGGGGCGGCAGGCCCTTTCCGCTGGTGCCAGGCTCCACGAGCGAGCCGACCGACCAGGTGCGCGTCCTGGAAGTCGGTTGTTCCACCGGCAGGGCGGTCGCTCCTCTGTTCCAGGGCAGTGTCGAAGAGGCCACGGCATATTTCGCCGACCATGGACGACAGGCGATCCGCGAGTTGTTCCGGTCTCCCGAGCGGACGCCGGGCTATGACTGCCTTTCCTGCAAGGAGCGGGACGTGTGTGCCCGGTTGCCTCGAGGCACGGGGATGCTCGGTATCCGCGACAGGCGTCGCCCCCGGCGGATATTCACAGTCACCAGCGGGCGCTACCAGACTGAGTGCGCCGCCAAAGAACACTTTCGTGCTCTTCGGCTGCCCGTGGATCAGACCAGGGAGAACACGCCTGCCGTGCGGCTGGGAAAAGGGGTTCACGCCTGGCTGCAGCGCCTTCACGATCGTTCCCCCCGCCGCCCTTGCACAATCACCGACCTTCCGGAGGACTCAGGGCACTGGCAAGCGAGCCGATGGCATTTCGACGGCGACGAGGCGCGGGAAGGCGCTGCCATGCTCGCCGCCCACCTTGAAGTGTGCCCATACATCGGCGTCTCACCGGACACGCTCGCCCATACCGAGCAGGTAATCGTCGCGGATGACGCAGACTGCGACACACTGGTTGTCGCCCATGCGGACCTGGTCTACCAGCGGAATGGTTCATGGTGTTATCGCGAGGTCAAAACAACCTCCGCCGAAAAGATCATTGATGGCGAGCGATTGCTGAGCCGGTATCCACAAGCGGCGCTGGCGGTCCTGCTCTATAGGGCGGGCGCGATCCCACTCGGCCCGCTTTCTGCCATAGAGGTGGAGATCCTGACCCCGAACGGCGCCGATCTGCGCGTTCTCGACCCCAGATCACCCGCACTGCTCGACGTAGCTCGCCAGAAGATCCTTCCTATGGCGGTCGCCTGGCACGGGGATGCCGACCACCTTCCCAATCCCGGCAAGAATTGCCGGCGTTGCCCCTACCCCCAGTGGTGTCCGTCCGCTCAGAACGCCTCTGGGGAGACCAACGATGACCGATGAGGAGAACTTCTGGGAAGAGGAAACAGAGCCCCAACCTGCCAATCCGCTGGAGCAGTTGACAGGACCGGCGTTCAACCAAGACGAATCTCTTCGCATTCTCGGTCTGGTGGCCGTTACTGTGGTCCGGCTCGCGGAATGGCCGTCCGCCAAGGAGTTCACCGCTCCCTACGACTCGGTGGCCCAAATGGCGGTTGACCGCATTTCTCTGGCTGGGCTGCAGCGGTTTCCTGGCGACCAACCGGGCAGAGAGCAGCGGTATCCCCGCTCCCTGCCAGATCTGCTCGCGTGGTGCCGTGACCGCGAGGTTCAGACCTGGAACTTTCTTGACCTACCTGCCGGCCTCTCCATCCGCGGGAGACTGCTGGACCGGGACACCGCCGCGCCGACACGACTGTGCCAGGAGCTCGCGCTTCGATCGGAGGACCCGGATCCGGCCGGAAAGAGCGTCCAAGATCTCCTTTTGGCGAGAATCCGCGAGATATATGAACAGGCCGGCAATCCGGGAGGTCATGTGGCCTTCATTGGCAAACTCGTAGAGTCACCCGTCCTCTCCTCCGCCGACATCGCACGTCTCAAGATCAGCAGGATGCGCATCCCGGCTGATGCCGTTGCCACCTGCTATGTCGCAGTCCACGACCGGTACTTCGACAGGCAGGAACGTGCCAATATCTGCTGGTACTGCGGGCTCCTCCGGATCCCCATGGAGAAGGGGTGGCGATGCGAGATTCACAACTGTCCGGATCATCGCTGGCGCCGCGGCGGCAAGGAGTTGGACAGGGCCGATGGCCTGTACCACGTGGCCCGGCCGCTACGAGAGTTTCTCGTCGCACCACGACGGATCAAGTCATCGAATCAACGGTCACCGATGGCGCCTGACTCGCCGCGGGACGTAGAGTGGCGGTAAAACATGCGTAGCATGGGGGCTCACCTTACTCAGGCGCTCGGCAATGTGTCGAAGTCCGAGGCGGACGAGTTTCGGGAACTTACCCAAGCCGCCCTCGATTATCAGGTCGAACTGGGGCTCCGTCTCATCTCTCGAGTGGACGAGAAGCTGAGCCCGGTCGATGGATGGACGCTCTTCGGCGGTTATCCATTCGCCCGTGTCCACCGTTTGGAGCAGGACGTGCGGGGGGCCGAACTCGACGTCATGCTGCGCGCGGCCAGGTACCACCTGGAACCGATGCACAGACGCGCGGTTTGGGTGTCTGCCCTGCTCAACTACCTCCGCCGGGTTCCACGACGGCATCGCCTGTACGACGCCCCGGCCGGCCTAGGAGTGCCGGCCATCCAGGGGCAGCCTTCCATGGCCGCCAACCGAGTCGTCGTCTACGATCATCTGCTGAGCACCGACGCCCCTTTCGTCAAGAGCGACATGAAAATCGCCGAGCCGGGCGAGTACCGGTTCTTCGGACGTCGTATCGGTGTTCAGAGCGTCGTCGTTCCAGATCGGCTGGCGGAACTCGACGCGGAGGCACAGGTTCATATGAACCTGGGTTTGCGCCCTGATCGCGTCCCCTTCAACCAGCCCATTGAGGAACTCGAGGAAACCGCCCGCAGGATGGCCGAGCTTGACGAGATCGATCTGCCGGGCGAGTTCGAGCGAAAGCCCGACGATTGGGAGAGCCGCTTTCAGGCGATGGAGCTCTTCGTCCACCGTGACGGGAACGACCGGTTTGAGAAAGCCGACGGTCTAGTCATCGACGGGCTGCTCAATCTCATAGGCATCCCGGGAGTCGGCAAGAGCACCTTACGTGACATTGTCACCACGCATGCGGTGACAATGCTCAACCAGCATGTCGTTATCGTCGTCGGTGACGTCGCGGAGGCATTGCGCACCGTCCAGCGCTTCAACCGGCTTCGGGAAGCCGCCTCGCAACGCACGGGCGACTCCCGGTTCTCGGGATTCACCCGGATGCGAGCGGCACCGCTGATCGGAACCAGCACTCGCGAGCAACACCTGGGGCGTTTGCACCGTAGGGTGTCGCGACGATATCCGCTTCCCTTGCTGCAACACGACCCGGCCTTCGCCTTCCTGAGTACAGCTTGTCCTCTTAGTGCTTCACGTGGTTCGGAGGCCGACGAGCCGCTTCCCTATGAGGAGGCACCCTGCACGGACCTGCGACCGGTCAAGTTCCCCCTGGAGCAGGCCGCCACCTTGGAGGATCTGGTTCTCTCGACGGCGAAGGTGCATCGAGGCTGCCCGCTGTGGTCGTCCTGTCCTCGCCACGACATGGAGCGCGAACTGCTGAAGGCCGCCATCTGGGTGGCCACACCGGAGTCACTGGCCGCGACCTCCTTGCCACGGCATCTGAATCCCGAACGGCTCCGCTACCTGGAACTGGCCTGCCGACGCAGCGACCTGATCATCGTTGATGAGGCAGACCAGGTGCAAATCCGCTTGGATCAGGTGTTCGCGCCGACCGCGACGCTCTACAAAGCCGGCACCGACTCGTGGCTGGACGAGCTTCACCGACACAACGTGGCCGAGCTGGCCCGGGAAGGGCGAATCCAGCTGAGCGACACTGTAGTAAAGCAGTGGACTGCGGCGCTCGACATGGTGTCGGTCAGCGCGAACCGGATCTATTCCATGCTGGTGGATGACGCACAGCTCCGCGACTGGGTGGGAACGGATTTCTTCAGCGCGTGGACCCTTCAGCAGGAACTCCTCAGCAGATGGCCGGCCACTCTTGTCCCCAAGAAAGAAAGGCCACCCGCAGAGAACAACCCGAAAGGCAAAAAGAAGAAGATCTCCCCACGCGCCCTGAGTGCACATCTGCTTGCCCTCCTGGACGCCCAGCCAGATCAGCCACCCGAGGCGAGATCCGAACGGCGCAAGACCGTGCAGGCAATCCTCGACGCCTTCCGCGACGATCCGCTCGATGACGACGGCGCAGAATCAACGGACGAAGTCATCCGGACGGAAGTCCGCCGGTTGACGGACCAGACCCGGAGGCTGATCACCAACACGCCTGGCAGTTCCCAGGTCGAACGTGGCGTGCGAGCCGTCCTCCAGTCCCTCTCCGGACTGCGTGACCCCTCGGCCGACAACGACGACTCGAAACCCACCGGCACTGAGGACGAGACGTCACATCAAGACCTGGTCGACGAGTTCGAGCGAGAACGGCGCCGGTTCGAGTTCACGCTGCTCCTGTCGGTCATGCATGACCAGCTGAACGTCCTGACCGGCCTATGGGGACGGGTCGAGACCGCACTGCGGCTGGCTCCCGCCGCGAATGCGCTGTACCACCGGACGCCACTCGACTATGCACCGGTCATCCCTGAGTCCCCCATGGGGAACGTGCTGGCATTTCAGTTCGCCCGTGACGGGCGTGCCGACTACACCCGCACCGGCGAGCTGCGCTTCGTCCGATGCCAGGGAGTTGGCAGGGAACTCCTCCGCGCCCTTCCGACCCTCCACTCGGTGGAGGGCAGCCGAGGCCCGAACATCCTGCTCATGTCCGGGACGAGCTGGGCCGGCTTGTCGACTCGCTACCACATCGCGGAGCCGGTGGGAGCTGTCCTGCGCGCCGCCGGAGGCGGCGCCGACCAGCGGGGTACCGAGGCGCCCTCCTCCATCACCATGATCGAGAACTATGTATACGACCTCGACGACGACACCGGGCAGCTGACGCCTCTCCAGGCATCCGGGGCAGGAGAGCGGCGGACGGACGTCGTACAGAGGATGATCCGCAGGCTCGCCGAGCCGAAGCCCGACGGCATGGAGGCCCCGCTCCTGCAAGAACTCCACCATCTGAGGGAGCATCGGGTCGATCGTGCCAACCTCCTTCTGCTTACCGGGAGCTACGCTCAGGCGCGCCTCGCTGCACAGACCCTGCACGACTACCCGTTCTGGAAGGGACGCGTCTGCGTCCTCATTTCGGACGATATGGACATTACGTCGATGAGTGCGGCGCCGGGCACCGACGACGCCGTCCCAGTGCTACGGCGCGGAGACGTCGCCAGCCTGCGCGAAACCCCGTACACCGTCCTGGTGGCCCCGCTGCTGGCGGTCGAACGAGGGCACAATATTCTCAACACTCTTGACGAGGCGTTCTTCGGGTCGGTGTTCTTCCTCATGCGGCCATTTCCGGTCCCGTCCGACACGAATGTGCTCATCCACTCGCTCAACGACTGGACCGTTCGCGCGACTCGTCCCGGCGGCGACTTCGGGAAGATCGTCCACAGGAGCGAATCGCTGGACGCCGCAGGCTTGGAGTGGCGGCACGAAGCCCGACAACGCCTGCACACGCTGGCCAATCGCGAGATGTCATGGCGACGGTTGTCGCCGGCCGACCGTGAACGGCTGACATGGGATCTGCTCGTGGTGCTGTGGCAGGTGATCGGGCGGCTGACCCGGGGTGGTGTGGATGCTCGGGTTCACTTCGTGGACTCCGCCTTCGCGCCGAACCGGGCACTCGGACGAAGGAGAGAAACGGCCGGCAGCAGTCTTCTGGTCAGCATGCACGACGTACTCGCTCCGTACCTCGGCCAGCCGTGCATCTCCACAGTGAAGCCGGTTCCCGAGCGGCCTCCCGCAAATTTGTCCAACAGGTACCTTGTTGAGGCGCTCTACCGGCCGCTGTACAACGCGCTGCACGCACTGCTCACATCCCCTCCCCTGTGCTGAAGAAGGCCTCATAACCGCGATGACCTACAACGCGATAAAGCTGGCGGCCTATCAGCCGACGGGCGAGATTCCCTGGCCGGTCCACATCATGCGTGTACCCGCCGAACTGCGGGCGGCCCTGGAAGAGCTGTATCGCTCCGGCCTTCCCGAACACCTCGCCAAGTCCACGCGAACGTTTCCGATCCGGTCGCTCAACGCCCTGCTTCCGCTCGCGGCGCCGGACGTCCTGTCGGTGGGCCGCCGAGTGTCGATCGAAGACGACGTGCCGTGGCTCTACTCTTTGCAGCCGGTGGATGCTGACCTGATACGTGACCTGATCGGGATCTGGTCTCTCGGCCTCAAGGGCGACGCCGCCTGCCGGGAAGAAGCCGACCGCGTTCTCGACGAAGTTCCCCTTGCCTGGGAGGAGAGACCACTCGATCTGGCGCAAGCAGCGGTTGGTCCCGGTGGAACGGCTGAACCGGCTGACCATGTCTATCCTCTGCTGACGGCATTCATCGCCCGGCAGATCAGGTTGAAGGCCGATCTGTCGTCGGGAAACGGTGACCGTCTCGCTTTCATGGAATCTCCTTGGCGGGGACGAGCGGCAGAACTGGTCTCCTGGCCGCCCAGGCAGGGCCTCCCCGAAGAACCTGACAGCTGGTTCTCCTACGTCATCGTCCTGAGCGTTCAGACCCTTCCCTTCCAACCGACGTTCCGTATCCACGTCCGAACGGGGGTCAGGCGATGGGTGACGAGTACCGGTTCGCAAGGATTGGTCTACACCGCCGGACGCTCGGTGTCGGTGTATCTGGCGACCACGACGGCGTGGCCTGGAATGGCCGACGTACGCAGCCGGTTGGCGGTTCATCGGCTTCGTTACGACGCCAAGGCCGCTCAGCATGTGTGGCACTCGATCGATCAGCACGAGTTGCTTCCGCACGCCAGTCTGATCCGTTCTCCTGTGGACGCGGCGGACCTCAGCGCTGACCCTCTCAAGCACCTGACCGGCTCGGGCGAGGTGCGCGCGGCCATCCCGTACAGCACCAGCATGGGGAGGCACACGGTGGGCGCAGGGCTCATGGCGGGCGACCGCGTGCCGTTCCTCGAAGGGATCGACCAAGTCGTCTCAGAAGTGTTGGAACGAGTGGGAGCCAGATGCCGGGTCGAGCTTCCCGACAGGCCTACGAACCACCAGTCTCGGCCGACCTTTTCCACGAAGCTCTCCAAGGAGGAGCGAGATCGCCGTTCGGAGGAAGAGAAGAGCAGGCGGAAGGCTGAGGCAGCTCAGACGCGACGAGCCGCGCTCCGATCCGTGCTCTCGAGCGGCACCTTCACAGCGCGGGTCCTCTGGCAGGACCCCGCCACCCGTGACGCCCTGGTCCAGGGGCTGTGCGACGTATTGGGCCTCATGCCCATGGATGCCTCGGAGGCCGAAACTCTACGGTGGAGCACATCGGAGATCGAGGTCGTCCTCGGCCTCGCGTGCAGCGGCGACCTCTGTGGCGGACTGGACGTGGATGTGAACCGCCCGTCGCGTGCCAACGTCGACCAGGCCGTCCAGGCACGCCGCACGGCGGCGGCACTGACCTTCCGGCACTCAGCTGCGGACGCGGCTGTCGTGGAGATCGACCGTGTCTTCAAGTCCGCGCATCTCGACCCCAAATTCGCCATCCGGCTGGGTTCGGCCGACGCCGGCGTACTGACGCAGTTCGTCCAGACGGCCGAGCAGGGAAGCGCTCTCGCCAAGAACCGGTCCCACCGGGCGCAGCAGGCATGGCTTGATCTGCTCAGGCAGCTTGGCGCGGCACGGCTGCCGCTTCCCCCTCTCTACGACAGGTTCGGGGGCGATATCCAGTTCATCGCTGTGTGGGCGGTCAACCGTCAGCGGCGGAGCCTGATCAACTCCCGGCTGTGGCGGCCAATCGCCATCAAATACCAGCCGCGTTCCACGCAACCCATCACAGGATGGCGTGATGACATCAGGCAATGGACGCCCTACCGGGAATTCTTGCTCTGGCTGGCCCAAGATGCCCAAGCAGGGACACCGGACGATGACCTTGAGGAGAGCGAAGGCGAGCCGGAGGGCCAGCGAACCGGCCGATGGCGGCTTGAGGACCGCCAGCGCGAGACGATGTCCTTCATCCGCCCCCTGCTCTCCGCCCAGAGAGGCCGGCCGACGGTATTGCTGGTACATGCACAGAACCTCCGTTCCGACTGGCCGTGGATCAGCAACACGAATCTCATCCCGGATCGCCTCGATGCCGGTGATGGCGAAGACGTTCCTGTGGCGCTCTGGGACGCTGGGCTTCGCGTCGTCCGGGTACGGGACAGTCAGAGAGACGCAACACCGCAACACTATGGAGCCGACGGCAATCACGGGTTGCCCATGGGGCTCTGGAGAGAGCTCTCGATTCCAGAGAATCGGCTCTACTACTCCACCGGTGAACGAGCAGCGACGGGAAGCAACGCTGCGATCGGAGCCCGGAGGGAAGGCGTGCGGGTCACCGCGAGCAAGCGGGAGATCATTGACACAGGCACACCGGCTTACAACCCTAATCTGCTGGAAATCTGCGTCACGGCCTGTCAGGAAGGCGACGAGCCCGCCGAGTTGGCGTCCTTGGCTCACCAGTTACGCTATGCGCCGGAGCTCGACAAGTGGCTGACCCTGCCCTACCCACTCCATTTGGCCATGAAGGCAGCTGAATACGCGACGCCAATCGCCGCCGATTAGCCCATATCGCGGAATGTGCGGACGCCATCCGTTGGCGCGGCGGCAACCGTGACCGCGGCTTGGTTGTATGGCAGCTCCTGTGGCGGCACATGGCCCAGGACCGACGTCACCACTGGGATGAGGGAGGCGAGGCGACCTCGGGTAGGAGCCAGGCCTCCCTCCGCGACACGGCGATCGTCGCCCGGTCCGGCATCGCCCTGCTGAATCTTTCCCGGCCGGCGGCCGTTCGTCAGGGCGTCATTCGCGCAGGAAGGTCAGCAGGGAGGCGGCGAGTTCGTCCGGGGCCTCTTCGGCCACGTGGTGGCCGCTGTCGATCGGGTGGCCGGTCACGTCGTCGGCCCAGGTGCGCCAGATCGCCAGCGGGTCGCCGTACAGGTCCTCCATGTCGTCCTTGGACGTCCAGAGGAACAGGGTGGGGCAGGTGAGGCGGCGGGAGGCGGCGCGGTCGGCGTCGTCGGCCGCGCGGTCCACGGTCAGGCCGGCGCGGTAGTCCTCGCACATCGCGTGGACGGTCTCCGGGTCGTGGATGGCCCGGCGGTAGTCCTCGTACGCCTCCTGGCCCATCTGCTCGGCGCTGCCCTGGTACCAGGCGTCGGGGTCGGCGTTGATGACGCGTTCGGCGGGTTTGGCGGTCTGGCCGAGGAAGAACCAGTGCCACCAGGCCGCCGCGAAGCGGGCGTCGGCCCTGGCCAGCGCCTCGCCGATGGGGATGCCGTCCATCACGACCAGGCGGGTGACGGCGTCCGGGTGGTCGGCGGCCACGCGGTGGGCGACGTAGGCGCCGCGGTCGTGGCCGGCGACGGCGAAACGTTCGTGGCCCAGCGAACGCATGAGGGCGACCATGTCGCGGGCCATGGCGCGTTTGGAGTAGGGGGCGTGGTCGGGGGTGGTGGGCGGCTTGCCGGAGCGGCCGTACCCGCGCAGATCGGGGCAGATCACGGTGTGGTGGGGGGCCAGGAGGGGCGCGACGCGGTGCCAGGTCGCGTGGGTGCGGGGGTGGCCGTGGAGCAGCAGGAGGGGCGTGCCGGTGCCGCCGTACCGGACGAACAGCTCGGTCTCGCCTACGTCGATCATGCCGGCCGCGAAGTCGTCGAACATCGGCCCCCTCTACCCGGGACCGTCTTGGATCAACACCGGCGTTCCGCCGCATCAGGGGACGTTCTAGGATCGGGCCATGCCTTTGACCGTGGACGACGTCGACCGGTTCGTGGCCGCCAGACCCCGTCTGGAGGCCATCGCCTACCGCCTGCTCGGCTCGGCCGCGGAGGCCGAGGACGCCGTGCAGGAGACGTTCCTGCGCTGGCAGTCCGCCGACGCCGGCCACATCGAGGTGCCCGAGGCGTGGCTGACCAAGGTGCTCACCAACCTGTGCCTCAACCAGCTCGGCTCCGCGCGGGCCCGCCGCGAGACCTACGTCGGGGAGTGGCTGCCCGAGCCGCTGCTCGCCGGCGACCCGATGCTCGGCCCGGCCGAGACCGCCGAGCAGCGCGAGTCGGTCTCGTACGCCGTCCTCACGCTGATGGAACGCCTGTCTCCCAACGAGCGGGCGGTCTACGTGCTGCGGGCCGCCTTCGACCACTCCCACCGGGAGATCGCCGAGATCCTCGACATCACCGAGGCGGCCAGCCAGCAGATCTTCCACCGCGCCAAGAAGCACGTCGCCGACGGCCGGGCCCGCACCGAGGTCGACGAGGCCGCCGCCCGGCGGATCGTCGAGGAGTTCCTGGCCGCCGCCACCAGCGGGCAGACCGAGCCGCTGGTCCGCCTGCTCACCGAGGACGCCGTCGCGATCGGCGACGGCGGCGGGAAGGTCCCGGCCCGCGCCAAGGCGTTCGTGGGCGCCGTCGCGGTCGCGAAGTTCCTGTGGGGCCTGGTCAAGCCCGGCAAGGCCAAGCGGGCCATCATCGGCGGCTCGCCCGAGATCTACCCCTGGACGGCCAACGGCGAGCCGGCCGTCGTCGCCGTCCTGGACGGCCGGGTCGTCTGCGTCATGTGCCTGGAGGTCACCGCGGAGGGCATCGCCGCGTTCCGCAACCAGATCAACCCCGACAAGCTGGACCGCGCGACCGCGCGCTGGGCGGCCAGCGACCACGGGGAGCCGGTGTTCAGAGCCTTCTGAGACACGGTGTGACGCGGTGTGACGCGCTTCACACCGTGATCCTGTCAGGAAAGCGCGGGCCGTCCGGTTCAGGTGGCGAACCCGCGTCAGACAGGAGCGAGGAAATGCAGCACCGCATCATCGTCCTCGGAGCCGGCTACACCGGAGCCGTCGCCGCCGGCCGCCTGGCCAGGCAGCTGAGCCGCGAGGACGTCGCCATCACCCTCGTCAACGCCGAGCCCGACTTCGTGGAGCGCGTCCGGCTGCACCAGGTGGCGACCGGGCAGGACCTCAGGCCCAGGCCGTTCCGCGAGATGTTCGCCGGCACCGGCGTCGAGCTGCGGCTCGGGACGGTCACCGGCCTCGACGCCGACCGCGGGACCGTCACCGTCACCGGCGCGGACGGCGCCGAGGAGCTGGCCTACGACACGCTGGTCTACGCGCTCGGCAGCGGCTGGAACGCCGAGGGCGTGCCCGGGACCGCCGAGCACGCCTACGACATCGCCGGCCGGCCGGGGGCGCTGCGGCTGCGCGAGCGGCTGGCCCGGCTCGACGCCGGTCAGCGCGTGGTCGTCGTCGGCGGCGGGCTCACCGGGCTGGAGGCCGCGGCCGAGATCGCCGAGGCCCGTCCCGACCTCGACGTCGCCCTCGCCGCCCGCGGCGCTCTCGGCGACTGGCTCTCGCCGAAGGGCCGCGCGCACGTGCGCAAGGTCCTGGACGGGCTCGGGGTGAGCGTGCACGAGCACACGGTCGTCACCGGCGTCGAGGCCGACCGCGTCACCACCGACGGCGAGCCCATCCCGGCCGAGGTGACCGTCTGGACGGCCGGCTTCGCCGTGCACCCGATCGCGCGCGCGACCACCCTGGAGGTCGCCGGCACCGGCCAGATCGTGGTCGACGGGACCATGCGCTCGGTCTCGCACCCGAACGTGTACGCCGTCGGCGACGCCGCCATGGCGATGGGCCCTGGCGACAAGCCGCTGCGCATGTCGTGCGCGTCGGGCATCCCGACCGCCTGTCTGGCCGCCGACTCGATCGCGGCCCGGCTGACCGGCGGGAAACTGCCGAACACCACGCCGCACTACTTCAACCAGTGCGTCTCGCTGGGCCGGGGCAACGGCCTGATCCAGTTCGTCACCGCCGACGACCGCGCCCTGCCCAGGGTGCTGACCGGGCGGGTCGCCGCCGTCTACAAGGAGCTGATCTGCAAGAGCGCCGCCTGGGGCGTCGCCAACCCGATGATGGGCAAGCCGGCCCGGCGGCGCCGCGTCGTCCGCCCGAACGCCCCGGCCGGCCCCGCCGCCGCCAGGGCGCGTGCGTGACGACGGACGGCGCGGCGCACCCGGCGGCGGGCCCCCGTCAGGGGGTCGTGAGGACGACGAGCTGCCGGGTCGCCCGGGTCATCGCCACGTAACGGTCGACAGCGCCCTCGACGCCCTCGACGCCCTCGACGCCCCCGACGCCCCCGACGCCCTCGCCGAACCGGTCCGGATCGACCAGGACGACCAGGTCGAACTCCAGCCCCTTCGACAGCTCCGGCGTCAGCGACCGGACCCGGGGCCGCTCCCGGAAGGCCGGGTCCCCGATCACGCAGGCGATCCCCTCGGGGTTCGCGGCGAGCCAGGCGTCGAGGATCGCATCCAGCTCGGCGACCGGCCCGCGCGTGACCGGGATGCCGCTCTCCCGGATGGAGACCGGCACGTTGGCATCCGGCAGGGCGGCCCTGATGACCGGCTCGGCCTCGGCCATGATCTCCGCCGGGGTCCGGTAGTTGACGCTCAGGCCGGCCAGCTCGACGCGGTCGATGCCGACCCGGGCGAGCCGTTCCGCCCACGACTCGGTGAACCCGTGCCTGGCCTGGGCGCGGTCACCGACGATGGTGAAGCTCCTGGACGGGCAGCGCAGCAGCAACATCTGCCATTCCGCGTCGGTCAGCTCCTGGGCCTCGTCCACGACGACGTGCGCGAACGGCCCGGCGAGCAGGTCCGGCTCGACGGTGGGCAGCTCCGACTCGTCCACCAGGTTGCGCTGGAGGTCCGCCCGGCGGAGCTGGGTCACCAGGCCCTCGCCGTCGTCGTCGGCCTCGATCAGGTTGTCGACGACCTGGGCCATGCGCTCGCGCTGGACGGCCAGGGCGGCCTCCTGCCGGCGCTGCCGGCGGGACGTCTCCGGGTCGCCGAGGCGCTGGCGGGCCGCGTCCAGGAGCGGCAGGTCGGAGACCGTCCAGGACTGCGCGTCGGCGCGCTGGAGCCGCCGGATCTCCTCCGGGGCGAGCCAGGGGGCGCACAGCCGCAGGTAGGCGGGGACCGTCCACAGGTCGCCGACGAGGTCGGCGGGCTCGATCAGCGGCCAGGCGCGGTTGAAGGCGGCCAGCAGCTCCCGGTTCGCCCGCAGCGACCTGCGCAGCAGCTCCGGCGAGACGACGTCCTCGCCGTGCCGGTCGTGCGGGTCGTGCTTGTCGTGCTTGTCGTGCTTGTCGTGCTTGTCGATGAGGATCGTGAGCAGTTCCTCCCAGATCTGGTCGCGGGCCTCGTTGTGCGGGGTGCCGGGGTCGGGGGCCTGGAACGCCTCGATCCAGTCCTCGACGCTCAGCCAGACGTCCGACCAGTGCGTGCTGACCGTCATGCCCTTGGCGGGCGGGTTCTCGTAGAACCGGACGGCCGGCTCGATCGCCTTCACCATGTCCGCGGACGCCTTCAGCCGCGCCACCTCCGGGTCCCGCTCGGGGCCCGCCGCCGCCCCCTCGGGCACGAGGTCGCGCAGGGTGCAGGTGCGCACGCCGTCCTCCCCCAGGCTGGGCAGCACGTCGGCGACGTAGGCCAGGTAGGGCTGGTGCGGGCCGACGAACAGCACGCCGCCCTTGTTGTGGCCGAGCCGGGGGTCGGAGTAGAGCAGGTAGGCCGAGCGGTGGAGGGCGACGACGGTCTTGCCGGTGCCGGGGCCGCCGTCCACGACGAGGGCGCCGCGGGAGCCGGCCCGGATGATGGCGTCCTGGTCGGCCTGGATGGTGCCGAGCACGTCGCGCATCCTGGGCGAACGGTTGCCGCCGAGGCTGGCGATGAAGGCGGACTGGTCGTCGAGCGCGGCGTGGCCGTCGAAGCCGTCGGGGGTGAACACCTCGTCCCAGTAGTCGCTGATCCGGCCGCGGGTCCAGCGGTACCGGCGGCGGCTGGCCAGGCCCATGGGGTTGGCGTGGGTGGCGCCGAAGAACGGCTCGGCCGCGGGCGAACGCCAGTCGAGCAGCAGGCGGCGGCCGTCCTTGTCGGTGAGGCCGAGCCGTCCGATGTACACCGGTTCGGGGTGGTCGGCGGTGACCATGTGGCCGAGGCACAGGTCCAGGCCGAACCGGCGCAGCGTCCGCAGGCGGGCGGACAGGCGGTGGATCTCCAGGTCGCGGTCGAGCGCCTGCCGGCCCTTGCCCCCGGGGGCCATGCGTTCGGCGTCGAGGCGGGCGGACAGGTCGGCGATCGACTGCTCCAGGCTCTCGGCGAGGGCCGCGAAGTGTCGCTCGTCGACGGCGATCAGCGCCGGGTCGGCCTTGGCGGCGAGGTTGCCGGGCAGGTCGAACACGCCGGTGGTCAGGGGATTCATGTATGTGGCTCCGCAACGAGGTCGGTCTTCGCGTGGCAAGGCTTCTGGCCTCGGCGGACGATTCTGCGCCACGACGGGGGTCTTGCCGCAAGCCCCCCGGTGCGCTATACGTTAAGAGTGGAAAGGAGTAGAAGCTCCTTTTTCTGCCACTTTGCTCCGCGACACAGGCCCTGCCCCGGCGATGCCGGCTTCGCTTCGCGGTCCAGGCTTCGCTTCGCGGTCCAGGCTTCGCTTCCCGGCACGGCGGAACCGGGGTGACCCGCCCGTGACGGGCGGATCACCGGTCGAGCGTCACCAGTCGCCGTCGCCGCCCTCGTCCTCGTCGCCCTCGAAGATCTCTTCGACGATCTCGCCCGCCACCAGGCCGCCCACCACGCCGGCGGCGCCGGCCGCGGCCACCGCGCCCCAGCCCGGCCCGCCGTGGTGCTGCTCGTGATGACCATAACCATGGTGACCGTGGTGGTCGCCGTACGCGTGGTGGTCGCCGTGGCCGAAGCCCGCGTGGGCGTGCGCGGCCAGGCCGGACAGCCAGCGGTCGAGCTCGGCGGCCCAGTCCGTCTGCAGGGCGTCGGCGTGGCTGACGGTGAAGCGGCCGATCGCGTCGCCGGAGTAGCGGCCGGCCCGCTTGTCGGCCTCCAGGACCACCTCCAGCCCCGCCGGGTCGGCCACGAAGGTCACTTCGAGCTCGCCGAGCACGCCGGCGTACCGGCCGGCCGGGTAGAACTCGATCTCCTGGTAGAACGGCAGCTCCTGGCGCACGCCGTACAGGCGGCCGGCCTCCAGGTCGGCGGACTTGAACGCGAAGCCGAGCTGCAGCAGCGCCTCCAGGATGCGCAGCTGGGAGGCCAGCGGCTCGACCGCGACCTCGTCGAGGTCACCCTTGTCGACCGCCTTGGCGATGGCGAGCTCGGTGCGCACGCCCAGCGCCATGCCGTGCAGCGGCTGCCCGCCGATCTGGCTGATCGGCGCCTCCCACGGCACGCCGACCTGGAACGGGATGGTGCGCTCCTCGCCCTGGCGCAGCACGAACGGCCCCGACACCTGGACGCGGGAGAACTCCCCGGCCCCCGCGTGCTCGCCGTCGCCGTGCTCGAACTCCACGCGGGCGACCAGGCCGAGGGTGACGTGCTCGATCTCGGCGTCGAAGTCGCCGCCCTTGAGCCGCACCTCGCCGGACAGCGTGCCGCCCGGCTGGACGCGCGGTGTCGCCAGAACGGTGTCCACCGAGGGCGCGCCGACGCCGAAGGCACCCAGCATGCGTTTGAAGACCACGGCTTGTTCTCCCTGTCGAAGATCGAATGTGTGCAGCCGACCCGCACAACGATCTCCGTCCGGCCCCGGTTCCGGCCATGCCGAAAACGTCTGCCGCGCAGGGGGCGGGAACGGCGGGATCCCGGAGTGCGGCGCGTTCGCCGCTCTCCGGGATCCCGGCGCGTTCCGCTCTACCGGACGCTGCGTCTGCCGTAGAGGCCCGCCGCCAGGGCCACCCCCAGACCGGCGAGGACCACCTGGATGACCAGTTCGATCCAGTCGATGCCGCGGGTGTCCGCGACGCCGACCGCGGCGGCGATCGCGGTGCCGATGAGGGCGGCGACGATGCCGATCACGATGGTGAGCCAGATGGGGATGCTCTGACGGCCCGGCACGACCAGCCGGCCGAGGACGCCGATGACGAGCCCGATGATGAGGGCGGAGATGATGCCGGTGACTTCCACGCTTCACACTCCCGTTCTGCCGCGCCGGGTGTCGCCACCCCTCGTGGGGGAGGAGTGCCCCCGGCCTGACAGGGCCATTGCTTCCCAGCAGCATCACGAAGAAACCGCACCACTCAGCCTGATATCGGTTCATGACGGACGGGTTCCATGGAGGTGTGCCGTTCGCGGTGGTGGCGCGGGCGGCCTCGCGGTGCCTACACTGCGGGCACACCCCACGAACAGCAGACGCGAACGAACGGCGCACCGAACCCCCCTCAGGAGCCCTTTGTGACCGTCAGACGAATCGTGCTGCACGCCCTGCTCGCCGCGACGACCGCCACTGCCGCCACTGCCGCCACTGCCGCCGCTGCCGTCACGACGACCGCCGCGACGCCGGCGAACGCCACGGCCTTCACCCTCACCAGCACCGCCTTCCCCCAGGGCGGGATCATCCCGAAGGTGCACGAGTGCACCAGCGGCGGCCAGACCGACCCCGGCCGGCGCAACGAGTCACCGCCCCTGACCTGGAGCGGCGGCCCGGCCGGGACCCGCGGCTACGCCCTGGTGATGCGGGACCTCGACAACAACAACCTCATCCACTGGGTGATCTACGACATCCCGGCGGACGTGACCTCGCTGCCGCAGAACGTCGAGCACGCCTACCGTCCCGCGGCCCCCGCCGGGGCCCGGCAGATCTACTACCGCGGCAGCGCCAGCCTGTACGGCTACCAGGGGCCGTGCTCCCCCTGGTCGGTCAACACCTACCAGTTCACCGTGCACGCCCTCGACCGGGCCGCCCTGACCGAACTGGGCTCCGGTTCGTCCACGACGACCGCGGCGAGGGTGATCTCCAGCGCGTCCCTGGGGACGGCCGTGCTGTCCGGCGAGTCCTGAACGTTCAGGAGCGCCAGGTCCAGCCCGGCAGACCCGGCACCGGCCCGGCCGGACGGCGAGGCCCGGCGGTGAGGCCCCGGGCGGGCGGCACCGCCGGGCAGTGGGCGCCGGGGGCGGGCAGGGCCAGCGTGGTCAGGTAACGGTCCACGGCCCCGGTCAGGCAGGGGCTGCGGCCGTAGGCGCCGTGGCCCCAGCCGTCGTACGTCAGCAGGCGGGCCTCCCGGCCGATCTGGCGGGCGGTGCTCAGCGCCCACGGGTAGCCGGTCGCCGGGTCGTGCAGGCCGTTGACGAGCAGCAGCGGCGGCGTGCCCGAGACGCGCAGCCGGTGTTGCGGGTCGGGGATCGGCGTGGGCTGGCCCAGGCAGGCGACGGTGAGCGAGACCGAGATCGGGCTCATCCGCATGTCGGGCGCGATGGCCGCCAGCCGCCGCAGGTGCCGCTCGAAGGCCCGCTGGTCGCGTACGGGGAGCAGGTAGTCCTGGCAGATCACCTGCGTGACGTCGTTGAACACCTCCTGGTCAGGGCCGGGCGGCGCGAGCGGCGGCACGGCGCCGGAGCCGGCGTCGAGGTCGCGCAGGAACGTGGCCAGGCCGGCCCAGTCGGGGGCGTAGAAGGTGCTGAACGTCAGGTAGAGCAGCGTCGACGGGGTGAGCGGGCCGTCGGGCAGGCGCAGCTTGCCGCGTCCGGCCCGGGCCAGCAGGTCTCCCAGCAGCGCCCGCACGTCACGTCCGCGCAGCACGCAGGCGGGGGCCGTCGCGCACCACGAGACGAACGCGTCGAAGGAGTCCTGGGTGGTCCAGGTGTCGGTGTCGAGCATCTCGGCGGTGCCGAGGCTGTGGTCCATGTTGCTGTCCAGGGCCAGCGCGCGGACCCGCCCGGGGAAACGTTCGGCGTAGAGCTGGCCGATGAGGGTGCCGTAGGAGATGCCGTAGAAGGTGAGGCGTTCCTCGCCGAGCGCCGCCCGCAGCGCCTCCAGGTCGCGGACGACGGACGCGCTGTCCACGTGGTCGTAGAGCGGCCCGGTACGGGCCCGGCAGTCCTGCCGGTAGCGGGCGTTGTACGCCAGCCGCCGGTCGAAGCCCGCCTGGTCGCGTGTCAGCGGGTCGGGGGCCTGCCGGGCCAGCGGCAGCGAGCAGAGCACCGGATGGCTGCGGGCGACGCCGCGCGGGTCGAAGCCGACCACGTCGAAGCGGGCCGTCAGCTCCGGGCTGAGCCGCAGGTCGTCGCGCAGGACGGCGTCCACGCCCGAGTTGCCGGGGCCGCCCGGATTGATCACCAGGGAGCCGATCCGGGCGGCGGGATCGGTGGCCGGACGCCGCGCCACGGCCAGGTCGAACGCCGGACCGCCGGGACGGGCCCAGTCGACCGGCAGGGTGAGCCGGGCGCACTGGGCGGCCGGATCCTCCGGGCACGGGGACCAGCCGGCGCCCGGGGTCGCGGCGACGGGCGGGGTGGCGGCGACGGGCGGGGTGGCGGCGGCGGGCGGGGTGGCGGCGGCGGGCGGTAACGGGACGAGCACGGCCACGAGGAGGGCCAGTGCCGCAAGGATCGGTCGCAGCATGAGATGTCCCATCGGGTCGGGGGGTGACACCGATCATGAGCTTCCGGCGGCTCCCCCGATACCCCCCGGGTCACGCCTTGGGATCCCCGCGGTCAGCCGAGGGCGCGGTCGAGATTGAAGGCGGCGCTGATCAGGGCCAGGTGGGTGAACGCCTGCGGGAAGTTGCCCTGCTGCTCGCCCGTACGGCCGATCTCCTCGGCGTACAGGCCGAGGTGGTTGGCGTAGGTCAGCATCTTCTCGAAGGCCAGGCGGGCCTCCTCCACCCGGCCGGCGCGGACCAGCGCCTCGACGTACCAGAAGGAGCAGATGGAGAACGTGCCCTCCTGGCCGCGCAGGCCGTCGGGGCTGGCGTCCGGGTCGTAGCGGTAGACCAGCGAGTCGGACACCAGGTCGGCGGTGAGCGCGTCGAGCGTGGACAGCCACTTCGGGTCGGTGGGCGAGACGAACTTGGCCAGCGGCATCATCAGCAGCGCCGCGTCGAGCACGTCGCCGTCCTCGTGCTGGACGAACGCCTGCCGCACGTCGGACCAGCCGTGGGCCATGATCTGCCGGTAGAGATCGTCGCGCGCCCCGCGCCAGTGGGGGATGTCGGCGGGCAGGCCGCGGCGGGCGGCCATGCGCATGGCGCGTTCGATGGCGACCCAGCACATCAGCCGGGAGTACAGGAACTTCTTGCGCCCGCCCCTGGTCTCCCAGACGCCCTCGTCGGGCTGGTCCCAGTTGTCGCAGACCCAGTCGACCAGGGCGCAGACGGCGTCCCAGTGGTCGCTGGAGATGGGCTTGCCCCATTTGTCGTAGAGGTAGACGGAGTCGAGCAGGGCGCCGTAGATGTCGAGCTGGAGCTGGCCGGCGGCGGCGTTGCCGACGCGTACCGGGGCCGAGCCGCGGTAGCCCTCCAGGTGGTCGAGCTGCCGTTCGGGCAGGTCGGTACGGCCGTCGATGCCGTACATGATCTGGAGGGGGCCGTTGGGGCCGGCGGGGCACAGGCTGACGTGCCGGGTAAGGAACGACATGAACGCCTCGGCCTCGCCGGTGAAGCCCAGCCGGAGCAGGGCGTAGACGCAGAAGGCGGCGTCGCGGACCCAGAGGTAGCGGTAGTCCCAGTTGCGCTCGCCGCCGATCAGCTCGGGCAGGCTGGTGGTCGGGGCGGCGACGATCGCGCCGGTCGGCGCGTACGTCAGCAGCTTGAGCGTCAGGGCCGAGCGGTGGACCATCTCCCGCCACCTGCCCCGGTAGCGGGAGGCCGACAGCCACTTGCGCCAGAACGCGACCGTGGCGGTCAGCTCCTCCTCCGCCTCGACGTGCGGGCAGCCGCGGGGCGGGATCTCGGCCTCGACCCGGTCCAGCGCGAAGACCTCCGACTCGCCCTCCACGAGGGTGAAGCACGCCCGCACGTCCCTGCCGTCGCACTCGACCGGCACGGTGGCGCTCAGCGCGAGCGTCAGGTCGGCGGACTCGAAGACGGTCAGGCCGTCGGCCTCGCGCACGACGTGCGGCTGGGCCCCGTAGCCGAAGCGGGGGGCCACCCGCGCGTGGAACGGCAGCGAGCCGCGCACGCAGAGCACCCGGCGGATCAGCCGCTGCCGGCCGCTGCCGCCCTGCTCGCCGATGATCGGCATGAAGTCCTGGATCTCGCCCACCCCGCTCTCGGTGAAGAAGCGGGTGATGAGCACGTTGGTGTCGGGGAAGTAGAATTGCTTGGTGCGCGCCGGCACGTCGGTGGCCAGCTCGAACGCCCCGCCGCGGTCGGCGTCGAGGATCGCGGCGAACACGCTGGGCGAGTCGAAGGCCGGGCAGCAGTACCAGTCGATGGTGCCGTCGGTGCCGACCAGGGCCACGCTGCGCAGATCGCCGATGAGGCCGTGCTCGGCGATCGGCAGGTAGCGGTCACCGTCTGCTCCACCCATCGCAGCAGTTCTCCCTGGTCAGGGCGGTGCTCAAACCTCGTGCCCGGCCTCCTCCAGCGCGGCCAGGCGGCGGCGGACGTGGGCGCGCTCGGGCTCGCTCCCGGCCGTCCGGAGCGCGGCGCGGTACGCCTCGGCGGCCTCGGGCAGCCGGCCGAGCCGGTGCAGCAGGTCGGCGCGGGCCAGCAGGTACGGGTGGTAGTCGCGCAGCCGCCGGGCCCCGGCCGGCTCCTCCAGCAGCGCCAGCCCGGCCTCGGGCCCGTCGCGCATGGCCACGGCCGCCGCCCTGTTCAGCGCCACCACCGGGGAGGGGTCGAGCGCGAGCAGCACGTCGTACAGGGCCACGACCTGCGGCCAGTCGGTCGTGGCCAGGTCCGGGGCCTCGTCGTGCAGCGCCGCGATCGCGGCCTGGACGCCGTACGGGCCGGGCGGGCCGCCGCTGAGCGCGGTCACCACCAGCGCCGAGCCCTCCTCGATCATGGCCCGGTCCCAGAGGCCGCGGTCCTGCTCGCCGAGCAGCACCGGCTCCCCCTCGGGCCCGGTACGGGCGGCGCGCCGCGCGTGCACCAGCAGCAGCAGCGCCAGCAGCCCGGCGACCTCCCGCTCGGCGGGCAGCAGCCGGTGCAGGATCCGGGCCAGCCTGATCGCCTCCTCGGCCAGGTCGAGCCGCTGGAGGAAGGGCCCGGAGCTGGCCGCGTAGCCCTCGGTGAAGATCGAATAGATCACCTGGAGCACGCCGGGCACCCGTTCCGGCAGCTCGTGGGCCTCCGGCACGCGGAACGGGACGCGGGCCTGCCTGATCTTCTTCTTGGCCCGGACGATGCGCTTGGCCATCGTCTGGGCCGGCACCAGGTAGGCCCGCGCCACCTCGGGGGTGGTCAGGCCGGCCAGGCAGCGCAACGTCAGCGCCCCGCGGTCCTCGGCCGGCAGCGCGGGGTGGGCGCAGGTGAAGAAGAGCCGCAGCCGTTCGTCGGGCAGGCCGCCGTCCTCGCCGGGGGGCGCTTCCGGAGCGGCCCGCTCGGCCTCCGCCGCCAGGACGGCCAGCCGGGTGGCGAGCGCCTGCTCGCGTCTGAGCCGGTCGACCGCCTTGCGCCGCGCGGTGGTCATCAGCCACGCGCCCGGGTTGGGCGGCACGCCCTCGGCGGGCCAGTGCCTCAGCGCCGCCTCGACGGCGTCGGAGGTGACCTCCTCGGCGAGGTCGAGGTCGCCGAAGCGGCGGACGAGCGCGGCCAGCAGCCGGCCGCGCTCCTCACGGAAGACGGCCTCGATCTCACGCATCGAAGTCGGCGACCGGGCGCACCACCACCGAGCCGCCGCCGCGCGCACCCGGGCAGCGCACGGCCCAGTCGAGGGCGGCGTCGAGGTCCGGCACGTCGATCACGTAGAAGCCGCCCAGGACCTCGCGCGTCTCGGCGTACGGGCCGTCGGTGACGGTGGGCGTGCCGTCGGCGCTCACCCGTACGGTGGTGGCGGTCACCAGGTCGGCCAGCGACTCGCCGGAGACCAGGATGCCCGCCTCCCGGACGGACTTGTCGTAGGCCATCCACTCCTGGAAGTCGCCCGGCTCCTGCTCGTCGGAGGTGCCGGCGTTGATCAGCAGCATGTACTTCACGGTGTTCCCCTTCACGGTCGGCGTACGGCGGGGCCGCCGTACGCCTTCACCACGAACGGGACCCGCCCGGATGGACACGCCACGACGATGAGTTTTCCGGGTCCGTCCGGTCATTGTCACGACACGTCACATCAGGTGGACCGACGAGCGTACTGCGAGCATGTCCGGACCGTGACGTACACCTCCATCGACCAGCACCTCAGCCCGTTTTCCGGCAGATAAGGTTGACATGCGGCGTTTCGGGGGTTTCGCCGCTCACGATGCTGAGGGGGACGGGTGGCGGAGTCGTTCGGCACGATGCTGCGGAGCCTGAGACACGCCGCCGGGCTGACCATCGAGGAGCTCTCCCACGCCTCCGGCGTCAGCGTGCGCGCCATCGGCGACATGGAGCGGGGGGCCAGCCGGGGCCCGCAGCGGCGCACCGTCGAGGCCCTGGCCGAGGCGCTGCGGCTGGACGAGCCGCGGCGCACGGCGCTGTCCGACGCCGCCCGCGCCGGCCGCCCCCGCCAGGACGCCGCGCCGGGCGCCTGCGAGCCGCCCCGCGGCGTGGGCGACTTCACCGGCCGCGAACGTGAGCTGCGCCTGCTGCGCGACCTGGCCGCCCGCACGACCGACCGCACCGCCGAGGACGCGCCCGCCGTCGTCGCCGCCGTCTCCGGAGCCGCCGGCATCGGCAAGACCGCCCTCGCCGTACGCGCCACCGCCCACCTGGCCGACCTCTTCCCCGACGGCCGCTTCTACCTGGACCTGCGCGGCATGGACCCGGTCCCGCTGGACCCCGGCACGGCGCTGTCCCGGCTGCTCAACGCCCTGGGCGTGGCCGAGCGGCGCATCCCGGCCGACGAGGAGGACCGCGCCGGCCAGTACCGCGCCCTGCTGCGCGGCCGGCGCTGCCTGGTCGTCCTGGACAACGCCGCGCACGAGGCCCAGGTGCGCCCGCTGCTGCCCGCCGAGGGCCCGGCGATGACGCTGGTCACCGGCCGCCGCCCGCTGGCCGGGCTGGAGGGCGTGCACCAGGTGCCGCTGGCGCACCTGGCGGCCGGGGAGTCGGCCGCGCTGCTGCGCGCGATCGTCGGCGCCGAGCGCGCCGACGCCGACCCGGACGGGGTCGCGCGGGTGGCCGACCTGTGCGGGAACCTGCCGCTGGCGCTGCGCATCGCCGGGAACCGGCTGCAGAGCAGGCCCGGCTGGACCGCCGGGCACCTGGCCGCCCGCCTCGGCGACGAGGGACGCCGGGTGGAGTCGCTGGCCGCCGGCGACCTGTCGGTGGCGGCGGCCTTCGCGCTGTCGTACCGGCAGCTCTCGGCGCCCGCGCGGCGCGGCTTCCGGCGGCTGGCGCTGGCCGCCGCGCCGGACTTCGGGGTGCCGATGACGGCCGTCCTCGCCGAGCTCGGCCCGGACGAGGCCGAGGACGCCCTGGAGGAACTGGTCGATCTCGGGCTGCTGCAGTCGCCGTACCCCGGCCGCTACCGCTTCCACGACCTGGTACGGCTGTTCGCCCGCGCCCGGCTGTCCGACGAGGAGCCCATGACGGCCCAGCGGCAGGCGCGGCGGCGGATGGACGACTGGCTGCTGGAGGTCGCGACCGTCGCCGGGCGCTGGTTCGAGCCGGGCTACGGCGCGCCGCCGTCCGGGTGGAGCTCGCTGGTCGAGCTGGACAGCGCGCGGCAGGCGCAGGAATGGCTCCAGGCCGAGGGCACGGCGTGGCTGGCCGCGCTGCGGCAGGCGGCCCGCGCCGGCGAGCACGCGCGGGTCGTCGAGGTGGCCGAGGCCATGCACTGGTTCTCCGACCTGTGGATGCACTGGGGGCACTGGCCCGAGGTGTTCGAGCTGTCGTCCGGCGCGGCCCGCGAAGCGGGCGACCGTGCGCAGGAGGCGGTTCATCTCAACTACCTGTCCTGGGCGCGCACGTACTGCCAGGGCCGCCACGACGAGGGCGAGCGGACCGCGCTGCGCGCGCTGGAGCTGGCCCGCGAGGTCGGGGACGTGCGCCAGCAGGGCTGGGCCCTGACCTACGCCACCTGGGCGCTGTGGGGACGCGACGAGCGGCGCGCCACGGAGACCGGCCTGGCGCACGCGCGGCGGGCGGCGGAGTGCTTCCGGCAGGCCGGCGACCCCGAGGGGTACGCCCAGGCCATGCTCAGCGTCGGCAACGGCCTGCGCCGGCTGGGCCGCATCGAGGAGGCCGTACGGCACGGGCTGGAGCTGCTGGAACGGCTGCGCGACCCGGCGTTCGGCGGCACGCCGGTCATCGTCGCCCACGCCGTCGGGACGGCGCTGGACCTGCTGAGCGACGGCTACTTCGCGCTCGGCCGCTGGCAGGAGGCCGCCGACCACTACCGCGAGGCCCTGGTCGAGCTGCGCAAACGCCCGATCAACCGGGCCACGGCCCAGACCCTGACGCACCTGGGCCGGGCGCTGGTCGAGCTGGGACGGCGGGAGGAGGCCCGCGAGGCGTTCCAGGAGGCCCTGGAGCTGTACGAAGCCTCCGCCGACGCCGTCCGGGCGGCCCGCGTGACCGCAGAACTCACCCGCCTGGCCCTGGCCGGGACCACGGTGACGACCCCGGAAGGCGCCCGCTGAGCGGGCCGGTCAGGGGTCCACGAACCGTTCGATGAAGGTCAGGGCGGTGCCGCAGACCTCGCGCCAGCCGCTGTCCACGGTCATCGAGTGCCCGCGCCCCGGCAGCTCGACGATCTCGGTCAGATGGTGCCGGTTGCGCGCCTGCCACAGGTAGGAGGCGTGCGCGGCGGCCCACGGGACCGTGCGGTCCAGCTCGCCGGCGACCAGCAGCAGCGGCCCCCGGTCCGGCGCGGCGCCGTCGAGGCCCCACGGGTCGGCCGCCTGCGCCGCCTGGACGGCGTACGTCTCGTACAGCCGCCTGGCCTCCTCCTCGCCGACGGCGTTGGCCACGGCGTGCCGGAAGCGCCCGTACGTGAGCGCCCCGCGGAACGGCGCCGGGCTGATCGCCACGCAGGCGCAGGCCAGCCCGCGCCCGGCCAGGATCTGCGCGACCAGGCCGCCGGCGGCGTGGCCGACCAGGGCCGGCCGGCGCGCCAGCCCGCCGATCAGCCCGGCGAAGTGCCCTGCGGCAGGCCCGGCGAACTCGCCGTCCTCGGGCCAGGAAGGGACGACGGGGACGAACCCCGCCTGCCCGAACACCTCGGCCCAGGG
The DNA here is from genome assembly GCF_040675235.1 of Nonomuraea sp. NPDC049637. NCBI lineage: Bacteria > Bacillati > Actinomycetota > Actinomycetes > Streptosporangiales > Streptosporangiaceae > Nonomuraea > Nonomuraea sp. NPDC049637. Next base: position 34,517 of record NZ_JBFAOM010000033.1, on the reverse strand, counting down.
CTCCCAGCTCTCGGCCAGCAACCACGGGTCGTGGACGAAGACGACCGGGACCCGCCCGGTGGCGTTGGCGTGCCGCACCTGGTCGAGGTCGTAGGCGGAGGGCATGGCGCGGGAGGTCAGCTCTCGTGCAGGGCCCGGCGCAGCGTGCCGGCGGCCAGCTCGATCGCCGACCCGGCCGCGTACGTGCCGCGCAGCGCGTTGAGCATGACGAAGTCGTGGATGATGCCCTGGTAGCGGACGGCGGTCACCGGCACCCCGGCCGCGCGCAGCTTGGCGGCGTACGCCTCGCCCTCGTCGCGCAGCACGTCCGCCTCGCCGGTGATGACCAGCGCCGGCGGCAGGCCGGCCAGTTCCTCGACGGTGGCCCGCAGCGGGGAGGCGGTGATCTCGGCGCGCTCGGCCTCCGAGGTCGTGTACTGGTCCCAGAACCACTGCATGCCGTCCCGGCGCAGGAAGTAGCCCTCGGCGAACTGCCGGTAGGACTCGGTGTCGAAGGACGCGTCGGTCACCGGGTAGAACAGCACCTGCCCACGCAGCGACAGCCCGCCGCGCCGCTTGGCCATGATGGTCAGCGCGGCGGTCATGTTGCCGCCCACGGAGTCGCCGGCCACCGCGACGCGCGTGGCGTCCAGGCCCTTGGCTGCGCCGTCGGTGACGATCCAGCGGGCGACCGTCCAGTTCTGCTCGATGGCCACGGGGTAGCGGTGCTCGGGCGACAGGTCGTACTCGGGGAAGACCACGGCGGCGCCGGCACCGGTCGCCAGCTCGCGGACCAGCCGGTCGTGGGTGTGGGCGTTGCCGAAGACCCAGCCGGCGCCGTGGATGTAGATGATCACCGGCAGGGCGCCGGTGCTGCCGGCGGGCCGCACGATGCGGGCCCTGACCTCGCCGGTGGGGCCGCCGGGGACCGTCACCCACTCCTCGTCCACGGCGGGCAGCTCGACCGGGCCGGACTGCACCTCGTTCACGGCCTTGCGGCCCTCCTCCGGCGGGAGCTGGAAGAGGTACGGCGGCTCGGCGGTGGCCTCGGCGAACGCCTGAGCGGCGGGTTCCAGGACGGGCTTGATCATGATCGCTCCAGGAAGGAAGGGGTGGGAAGCAGGGGGGCCGTTCCCCATCCAAGCGACCGGCCTGGGGATAGACGAGGCGGAACCACAGGCAGAAGTACGTTTCCGCCTCGTGCGCGCGAGCGGCCCGGCTGTTGGATCGCCACCGGGGCCGACCGGTCCCTTTCGCCCCGAGAAGGAGTTTTTCCATGACGGAGAGCACCACCCCGACGGTCGTCCTCGTGCACGGCGCGTTCGCCGACGCGGCCAGCTGGTCCGGCGTCATCGCCGAGCTGCAGCGGGACGGCGTCCCCGTGGTGGCCCCGCCGAACCCGCTGCGCGGCCTGGCCTCGGACGCGGCGTACGTCGCCTCCGTGGTGGCCCAGATCGACGGCCCGGTCGTGCTGGCAGGCCACTCGTACGGCGGCGCGATCATCACCGTGGCCGGCGCGGCGGACAATGTCGTCGGCCTCGTCTACGTCGCCGCGTACGTCCTGGAGGAGGGCGAGAGCCTGGGCGAGCTCCAGGGACGCTTCCCCGAGCCGCCGCTCGGCGCGAGCCTGCGGCAGGCCGCCTACCCGCTGGCGGACGGCGGCGCCGCCGTCGAGTTCACCATCGCCGCCGACGCCTTCCCCCAGGTCTTCGCCGCCGACGTGCCGGCCGAGGTCACCCGGGTCCTCGCGGTGGCGCAGCGGCCCCTGGCGGCCGGGGCGTTCACCGAGACGGCGGCCACGGCGGCCTGGCGGACCAGGCCGTCGTGGGCCGTCATCGCCGACGCCGACCAGGCCATCAACCCCGACGTGCAGCGGTTCGGGGCCGAGCGGGCCGGCGCGACCGCCGTGGAGCTCGCCGGCGCCTCGCACGCGGTCGCGGTGTCGCGGCCGAAGGAGGTCGCCGACGTGATCCGCGCGGCCGTCCGGGCCAGCGCCTCCTGATCGCCTCCTGACGGCCTGCCCGGCCGCCAGGAGGCCGGGCGGTCAGGACTGCTTGCCGAGGCCCTGGAAGCGGCTGTCGATGAAGTCGCCCCAGGTGGCGTTCAGCGACATCAGCTCGCCGTCCACCATCTTCCACTGGCGGGCCTTGTGCTGCGGGTAGGCGAAGAGCACCGACGACAGGCGCTCGTAGCCGGCGGGCATCGGCTTGGTGTGCACCCGGTGCGTGGACGGCCGGAACCGCCCGTCGGAGGCGCTGGTGAGCATCCGGCCGATGTTGCACAGCACGACGTCGGTCCCGGCGATCACCGGCTCGACCCAGGTGCCGTCGTGCAGCACGTACTGCAGGCCCTGGTCGGACGGGGGAAGCTGGAGGCCGAGCATCTGGATGCCGGAGTGCTCGTGGGCCAGCACCTCGCGGTCGCCGACGTCCCGGTAGTGGATCACCCGCAGGTTCGTCGCGTCGTGCGAGAGGTCCAGCTCGGGCGTGCCGGGCGGCATCATGCCCCGGACGACCTCGCCGAAGAGCGAGATCAGCCGGAAGGCGATGTCGAACACCTCGGCGGCGCGGGCGCCGAACTCCGGGAAGGCCCGCAGCACGTCACCCGCCCCGGGCGGCTGGTCGCCGATCATGGCGCCGCTGACGTGGATGAACTCCTTCGGGTCGGGCACGCCGTTGGCCAGGCGCGGGATCTCCGAGTTGTACGGGAAGAACCCGTGCGTGCCGCCGACGGCGAGCTGCGGGACGACGTCGTAGGCGTAGTCGGACAGGCTCGGCCCGGTCGCCCGGCAGGCCGCGGCGAACTCGTTCATCATGGCCTCGACGCGCTCGCCGATGCCGGGCACCTCCGCGGCCATGAAGCCCCATCCGGTCAGCTGCGACCTGATGGCTTCGGTGGCGGCGGCCATGTCGGCCTCGATGTCATGCAGCCTGACGACGGGGGCGCGGCCGCTGAGTTCCATGAGAGGGACGTCCATTGTCACTCCGTTTCTCGATGACCGTTCGGGGATGGTTCGTCGTACGTGCTACGTGCCGGTGCTGCTCAGGTGGCGCGGGTTGCGGACGGCGGGGTCGAGGCCGAGACGCTGGGCGACCAGGGCGACCTCGGTGCGGTTGGAGCAGTTGAACTTGACGAGCAGGTTGGAGATGTGGCGCTTGACGCCGTGGATGGAGATGCCCATCGAGCGGGCGATCTGGTGGTTGCTCATGCCGCGCAGCAGCAGCGCCAGCACCATGTGCTCGCGCTCGGTCAGGCGGCCGAGCAGGTCGGGGCCGCCCCTGGACGGGACGGGCGCGTCGCCGCGCAGCAGCCGATCGAACATGCCCGACAAGCCGGCGACATTGATCTCCTCCCACGGCAGGCGACCGGCCAGCCCGTAGCGCTGGGCGACGCAGGGGGCCGGCTCCTCCCCCTGACGCACCATGGCCAGGATCTGCGGGCGGGCCCGGCGGGGGCGTCCGCCGAGCACGTCCGGCAGCACGGCGAGCGGGATCACCGCGACGTCGAAGTCCTCGCCGGCCAGCAGCAGCCGGGCCTCCGCGCAGCTGCGCACGACCGCGACCCCGGCCACGTTCGGCACCTTCATCAGCAGCGGCGGGAGCCCGTAGAAGGAGACCTCGTCCTCGGCGAGCCAGAAGACGGACAGCCTGGAGCACCTCGCCCGGAGGCTGGAAGGGGAGGCCGGGATCGGCTGGGCGGCCTCCAGCGTGATGGCACTCATCGCATGATCCTCTCTGCGTCGGCGAACGGCGGTCGGTCGGTACGCGGCGGCGGCTCACTCAGTCGCGGCGTCTCACCAGGTGGAAGGAGAAGTCGGTGCCCCTGTGGTAGTCCTGCGAATACAGCACCGGCCGTCCGGCGCTGTCGTGGTGGGTCTGGAGGAGCAGCAGCCAGGCGCCGCCGTCCTCGTGGGTGCCGATGCGCTCGGCCTGGGCGTGGCTGAGGGTCACCGCCCGGACCTGGGCGACGGCGTAGGCGATGGTGTGGCCGTGCTCGGTGAGGAGCTGGAACAGCGAGCCGGTCCAGTCCACCTCGTCCATGGGGCGGCCGATGAGCGAGCGCGGGAACAGGTCGATGGAGTACAGCAGCGCGTCGTCCCGGTGCCGGCGCAGGCGTTCCAGCCGGACGATGGCCTCGCCGGGCGGCAGTTGCAGCAGCTCGCGCTGGTGGCGGTCCGGCTCGGTGGCCACGACGTCGAGGACGGTGTTGTCGGCGGTGAACCCGCGGCTGGCCAGCATCTCGGTGACGCCTTCGAGGCGGGTCAGCGGCCGGTCCAGGCTGGGCTGCGAGGTGAGGTAGCGGCCGTCGCCGTGCCTGGCCTGGATGAGCCCTTCCTGCTCCAGGAGCTTGAACGCCTCTCTGATGCTGGTGCGCCCGACGTCGAACAGGGTCATGAGCTCGTTCTCCGACGGCAGCCTGTCACCGGGGCGCAGCCCCTGCTCGACGATCAGGGCGTGCAGCCGGTCACGGATCTGGATGGCCAGGGTGGGATGACGTCGTGTCACGCGGGTCTCTCCTGCACGGACGGACCGCGGAGCGGGGCGATGCCGAGCTCGGCGGCCGATGGGTAGCTGGGGGCACAGAACCGGCGCGTGACCGAGACGGTCGCCACCTGGCAGGCGAGCCGGACGCCGCGCTCCAGGCCCGTGCCGGCGCAGAGGGCGGCCGCCAGGGCGCCGGTGAAGGCGTCACCCGCGCCGGTGGTGTCCACAACGCGCACGCTGGGGACGCCGATCAGCATAGTGCCGCCGTCGTCGGCGATCTCGGCGCCGTGCTCGCCGCGGGTGACGACGACGGTGCGTCCCCTCGTCCGGCCGCGCAGGTCGTCCAGGTCGCCGGGGGTGTCGCCGGCCAGCGCGGTCAGCTCGCCCTCGTTGAGCACCAGCACGTCGGCGCGGGCCAGCAGCTCCTTCCCGGTGCTCTCCAGGAACGGTCCCGCCGGGCTCGGATTGAGCAGGACGCGCACGCCCGGCGGGGCCGCCGTCGCGGCGGCGTACGAGATCTCCAGCGGGATCTCCCCCTGCAGCACGAGCACGGCCCCGGCGGGCAGGCCGGCGGCGACGGCGGCCGCCTGGGCGGGCGGCAGCAGGTCGGCGGCCCCCGGCCAGGTCATCACCATCTGCCCGCCGCCCGCGTCGACGTAGACGAAGCTGCGCCCGGTCGCGACGCCGACGGCCGTGGTGCACTCGCCCACCTCGATGCCCTCGGCGCGCAGCTCGGCCAGCGCCACCGGCCGGGCGGCGTCGTCACCGAGGCAGCCGACGAAGCGGGCGGCCGCGCCCAGCCGGGCCGCGGCGACGGCCACGTTCGCGGCCTTGCCGCCGTGCGCGGTGGCGTAGTCGGCGGCGTTGACGCTCTCGCCCGGCTCCGGCAGGTGGTCGCCGAACATGTAGAGGTCGACGATGTAGGCCCCGACCGCGACGACGGTCACGAGCCCAGCCCCAGGGCGCAGGGCGCGATGCTGTCGGCGTCGACGGTCACCCGCACGTCGGGGTGGTGGTGCGCGAAGGTCACCGGGAGCAGCACGTCCGGCTCGGTGGTGAGCAGCAGCACCCGGACGATGTACCGCTTCCAGGCGCCCCCGTCGGTGATCAGGTGCAGCCGGCGGGCGGAGAGGATCTCCGACATGCCGACGGTGATCGCCATCCGCGGGATCGCCTGCGTGTAGCCGCCGGTCACCCGGTGGGAGTGGGCCACGATCGTGTCGTCGAGCAGGGGGACGACGCGCGTGGTCGAGGCGGCGAACTCCGCGGCGGTGTACTGGTGCCAGCGCGTGGACGGCGGCTCGTTGAAGGCCAGGTGCCCCCGGTAGCCGAAGCCCGCGTAGCAGGTGTCGGCGCCGCCCTCGGCGCGCAGGCGCTCGCCGAACGCGTCGGGGTCGAACACGTCGGGGAAGACGACGTTGCCGGGATGGGGCCGCAGGTCGGGGTCGAGGAGCTGGTAGAGGTTGCGGTCGCAGTAGCCGCGGAAGCTGAAGGGATGGGAGGGGTCCACCGGCCGGCCCTGCCAGTCGAGGAACTCGTCCATGTGGAAGGCGAAGACGTCGGCCCAGCTGATGCGCTCCTCGTTGCAGATGCGCGCCAGGATCGGGTACTGCGCCTTCGGGCCCACGGGCAGGATCCAGCGGGTGGGCTCGCCGCGCATGTTGCGGGCGCGTAACTCGTCGGCCATCTCCCGGGCCAGCCGGTAGTAGAGCTCGGTGGTGTCGGGGTAGACGGTCAGCGGGTGGCGGGCGATGGCCGCCAGTTCCTCGGCCGGCATGGACAACATCTCGTCGGTCAGCTCGGCCGACGTGCGGGGATAGGGGTAGTCGAGGTGCCTCGCGCTCGCGGTGGTCACGTCACTCCTCCTCACAAGCTGCGGGTTGCAGGAATCGGGACAGGACGTTTCGGGTGATTCGCCTGATGTCACCGTCACAGCAGGCGAGGCTGGTCACCCAGTTGACGGATCCGGCGGCGAACACCGCGCCGCCGGATCCGAGCAGTCGCAGGGTCATGTCGGCGCGTACGGCCCCCGCGCCCGACCCGGCCTCCTCGGTGGGGGGCCGGTAGTGGTGGCTGTGGCCGCCCGCGGAGGTCGCGAGCACCAGGGTGTCCGGCGGGGTGCCGAGCTCGGGCGCGGCCCGGTCGATCTCGTCCCCCGCCGCACCGCCGAGCGCGAGGCCGCAGCAGCCCACCGGGTCGGTCCCGACGCCCTCGAACACCCAGGACGCCTCCTCCCGGCGGCTGTCGGGCAGGCGGGTGTAACCGGGGGCGGGCCCCCAGCCCTGGGCGGCGAAGCCGACGCCGAGCAGCTCCTGCGGCGCCAGGCCGCGGTGCCGCCAGAGGCCGCCGGGCTCGCCGGTGGAGGTCAGCACGTCCTCGCCGGGCTCGTCGTCCCACCAGTCGCCGACGTGGCCGCGGCGGACCTCGATGGCGTGCGGGTGCCGGGGGTCGACGCCGGTCACCCAGTAGAACCCGTTGCCGCCCAGGTACATGAGCCGGCCGCCGCCGGACACGTACGCGCCGAAGGCCGCGCGTTCGGGGGCGGTGACGTACTCGGGGTGGCTGCCGGTCAGGACGACGCGGTAGGCGGACAGCAGGTCGGCGCCGCCTTCGTGCACGTCCTCGTCGGCCAGCACGTCGAAGGCGAAGCCCGCCGAGCGCAGCCAGCGCAGCAGCAGCAGGTCGGCGGCGAAGTGGCGCGGCGCGCCGGTCATCCACCAGCGGTAGTCCGGGGTGAGGTTGAGCACCGGGCGGCGTCTGGAGGAGTGGGTGACGTGGCCGCCCTCGCGCCGCTGGTCGTACAGGGACAGGCCGAGCTCGCGGTGCTCGTTGAGGTAGGCGTCCACCGGGGAGAGCGTGATCACGCGGTCGGTGACCTGCCGGTAGTCGCCGAAGTACTCGGCCTCGCTGGACTGCCGGTGGTTGGCGTAGGCGAGGTAGGTGAAGGTGGGCAGGACGACCGCGACCGGGTTCCTGCGCGTCGCGTCCGGGCGCAGCACCACCGGCAGCACGCACGACTGTCCCCGGGTCCGCAGGCGGACGCCGAGCACGGTGGAGCCGGCGTCCCGCGGGACGGTCAGCTCGCAGGTCACCGGCCAGCGGGCGTCGTCGAGGTCCTCCGGGCTGACCTGGAGCGCGGTTCGGGCGCCGCCGCCCGGCCCGAGGAGCCCGGCCAGCGGCCGGTTGACGGCGTTCGCGTGGCGCCCGTTGCCGCTGACGTCCGGGACGACGGGCGCGCCCGGACCGGCGGACGGGTCCCACAGGGCCAGCAGCTCCGGGCCGAGGTGTTTGACCAGTTCGGGACCGGTGGTCAGGTCGGTCAGCGGAACACGGCCGGGCATGGCGAGCGGGCCGTCGGTCAGCATGGGCAGGGCGATCCGGCCCGCGTACGGATGCTCGTCGCCTGCCCCGATCCGCAGCTCGCCCGACGGGGACGGCAGCGGCAGGCGGGCCCGCCCGGCGCTCACGCCCGTGGTGCGGAAGTCGTTCAGATGCAGCACGGTCATCAGCGGCGCCGCCTCCCACGCCACGGCCAGCAGCGACCACTCCCCCGCCGGGACGGCCGAGCGCAGCCGGCAGCCCATGCTCCCCGACGGCGTCAGCACGGTCGCCTCGGGCCGGCCCTCCTCGTCGAGCGCGAGCAGCAGCCGCCATCCTGCGGCGCCCAGCCGGGCCACGACCTGGCGCGGCCCGAGCCGCTTCGGCCGGATCCAGAGGGCGAGGCCGCCCCTGGCGGGCGTCGGCACCGAGGCCGCCTCCAGCCGGGAGCCGGGCCGCAGGGGCCGCGGCGCGACCGTCACCGGCACGGCCGGGGTCAGGTCGCTGTCCCGGACGAGGTCCACGAGCGCGGCGTCGGCGTCGCCGTCCGGGCCGGAGGCGTGCACGGCCAGCCGCTCGCCGGGCGCCGCGGACCAGCGGTCGGCGTACCCCATGAGGCGGGGTTCCCGGTCGACGGCCATCACGCGTCTCCTCGCCGGTAGGGGATGCCGACGTAGGCCGGCATGCGGAGCCGTTGGGCGACCGTGACCAGCACCAGCAGCGTGGTGAGGTACGGCGTGGCGTACACGAGCTGGGTGGGCACCGAGTCGGTGCCCTGGAAGACCGCGAAGGCGGCGGCGCCGAGCAACGCCAGCGTCGCGGCCGCGCGCAGCCGCGTGCGGACGAGCGCGACCGCCGCGACCCAGGCCAGCACGGCCCCGAGCAGCAGCAGCACGTGCACCGCGCTCGCCTGGCGCAGTTGCAGCGCGTCGGCGTAACCGAACAGCAGCGCCCCCGCCGCCGTGCCGGACGGCCGCCAGTTGCCGAAGATCATGGCGGCCAGCCCGATGAAGCCCCGGCCGCCGGTCTGGCCCTCGCGGTAGACGGTCGAGGAGACGGTGACCAGGTAGGCCCCGCCGAGCCCGGCCAGCCCGCCGGAGACCAGCACGCCGTAGTACCGCATCCGCAGCACCGGGACCCCGAGCGAGTCCGCCGCCGCCGGGTGCTCGCCCGCCGACCGCAGCCGCAGCCCGAACGCGGTACGCCACAGCAGCACGAAGGTCAGCGGGACCAGCGCGACGGCGACCACGGTGAGCAGCGAGACCTCGTGCAGGAAGCCCCGCACGATCCCGGCGAGGTCGGACACCAGGAAGAACCGGCCGCGTTCCAGGGCGCCGAGCAGGTCGGCCGTGCCCCCGCCGCCCGCCAGGACGGGCACGCTGACCGTGCCGATCGACCCGCTCACCGGCGGCGACTGAGTGGCCCCCGCCCCCGGCAGGCCGCTGAAGGCGATGACCGACATGAACCGGGCCACGCCCACCGCCAGGATGTTGATCGCGATGCCGCACACCACCTGGTCGACCCCGAAGGTGACGGTGACGACCGCGTGCAGCAGCCCGGCCGCGACCCCGCCGAGCGTGCCGGCCAGCACCCCGGCCCAGACGCCGAACCCGTACCCGGCCCAGGCCCCGCAGACGGTGCCGATGATCATCATGCCCTCGATGCCGAGGTTGGCGACGCCCGCCCGCTCGCTCCACAGGCCGCTCAGCCCGGCGAGCCCGATCGGGACCGCCAGCCGCAGCGCCGCCCCGACGACGCCCGACCCGGTGAGCTCGTCGGCGCCGGTGAACACCCTGACCACCGACATCGCCAGCAGCAGGACGAGCGCGGCCCGCCACCACCGGTACCGTCCCGCGCTCATGCGGTCGGTTCCAGCGCCGGGGACGCCTGCTCCCGTACGAGCCGCTCGGCCCGCCGGCGTTCCATCCGCCGCGCCACCTCGTAGGCCACCACGACGCTGAGCACGATGACGCCCTGCATGATCGTGACGATTTCCTTGGGGATGCCCTCGATGTCGAGGATCAGCGCCGACCGTTCCAGGAACCCGAAGAGCAGCGCGGCCAGCGCGATGCCCGCGGGCGTGTTGCGGCCGAGCAGGGCCACGGCGATCCCGGTGAAGCCCGCGCCGGAGGGGAAGTCCATGCCGTAGCGGTAGGTCTGGCCCAGCAGGTCGGGCAGCCCGGCCAGGCCCGCCAGGCCGCCGGAGAGCAGCATCGTGACGAGGATCATCCGGCGCGGGTCGATGCCCTGGACGCGCGCCGCCACCGGGTTCAGGCCGCCGGCCCTCAGCTCGTAGCCGTAGCGGCTGCGGGTGAGCAGCACGTGCACCGCCACCCCCAGCACGACCGCGCCCAGCGTGGCCGAGCCGAGCTGGTCGCCCGACGGCAGCGTGAGCTGCGGCAGCCGGGCCGACGGCGGCAGCTCCCGGGTCGAGCCCGAGGTGCTGCCGGCGGCGAAGACCTCGGCCAGCAGGTAGGCGACGACGGCGGTGGCGACGTAGTTCAGCAGCAGCGTGGACAGCACCTCGGAGACCCCGCGCCACACCTTGAGCACCGCGGCGATCCCCGCCCACAGCGCTCCGGCCAGCACCGCGACCAGGCAGACGAACGCCAGGTGCAGCGGGCCGGGCAGCCGCACGGCCGCCCCGGCGACCGCCGCGAACAGCGCGGCCACGTGGTACTGGCCCTCGACCCCGATGTTGAACAGCTTCATCCGGAAGGTGACGGCCACGGCGAGGGCGGCGAAGAAGTAGACGGCCGCCCGGTTCACCGCCGAGACGAGCGAGTCCGGCCGGACCCCGAACTCCAGCATCGTCAGGTACGTCCGCCCCGGCGCGGCCCCCACCGCGGCCAGCAGCGCGGTGGCGACCGTGAGCGCGATCAGCAGCGCGAGCGCCGGGACGGCGAGCACGCCCAGCGCCTCCCGGCCCGCCGCCCGCGCCCGGCTCACCGGCTCTCCGCCGGCCTGGCGGGCACCTTGATCTCACCCGAGACGATCCGTTTGCGCAGCTCCTCCAGCCGCGGCTGGATGTCGGCGAGCTCGCCGCCGCTGGTGGCGTAGCCGACGCCGCCCTCCTTGAGCCCGAACTCGCGCACCCCGGCGATCGGCCGCCCCGCCACCGCGTCCCGGACGATGCTCAGCACCGCGACGTCGAGCTGCTTGGTGGCGCTGGTCAGGATCACCCCGGCGAGCCCGGGATCGACCGTCTTGCGCTGGTCGACGTCGACGCCGATCGCCCACTTGCCGGCCGCCTTGGCCGCCTGGAAGACGCCGAGCCCGGACGCCCCGGCGGCGTGGTAGACGACGTCGGCGCCGCCGTCGTACATGCCGCGGGCCGCCTCCTGGGCCTTGTCGGGGGCGGAGAAGCCGCTGAAGTCGGGCGGCTGGGACATGAACACGCTGGACAGCTGGATGCCGGGTTTCACCGCGCGGGCGCCGGCCGCGTACCCGGCGAGGAACTTCTCCTGCGGCGGCGTCTGCACCCCGCCGACGAAGCCGATCTTCCCGCTGGCGGACTTGAGCGCGGCCGCCGCGCCGACCAGGTAGCTGGCCTGCTCCTCGCGGAACACCACGTTGGTGACGTTGGGCAGCTTCACGGTGGCGTCGTCGATGATGACGAACTGGGTGCGGGGGAAGGCGGGGGCGACCTTCGCCAGCGGCTGGGCGTAGAAGAAGCCGACGGCCAGCACCGGGTTGTGACCGGTCTGGGCCAGCAGCCGCAGGATCTCCTCCAGGTCGGACCCGGCGGCGTTGGGGCTGAGCTCCTTGGCCGAGACGCCCAGCTCGGCCTTCGCGCGGTCGACGCCGGCCCCCACCGAGTCGTTGAAGGATCTGTCGCCGCGCCCGCCGCGGCTGAAGGCCACGCCGACCGAGGTGGCGCCCTTCTTCTCGGCGGCGGGGCTGACGGCGGTGCAGGCGGCGAGCGAGCACAGCGCCGCGAAGAGTGCGAGGACACGGACGAGCACAGGGGCAACGGCTAATCGGGGCACTGGGGCACCTCTCAGACGGGACGCCCGCGCCCGGCGCGGGCCCTGGCGGCCTGCCTCCGCAGGCCGATCCTGGCCGGTGCGTTCCCGGCTCCAGCGACCATCATGAATAGTCGTCAGACAAGCGTCAATACTTCTCTGAGAAATCGGCCGTGGCGTGCCGTTCGAGCCACGCGGCCACCCCGTCCTCGTCGTTGGAGGCGGTCACCTCGCCCACCGCGCCGAGCACGGCGGGATGGGCGTTGGCCACCGCAACCGCGGTTCCGGCCCAGGTCAGCATGGGCAGGTCGTTCGGCATGTCGCCGAAGGCGATCACGTCCGCGCTGCCGATGCCGAGCCGGGACGCCATCGACTCCAGGGCCGCGGCCTTGGTCACGCCGGACCGCATGACCTCGCAGAACACGTCGGCCGAGATGGTGACCTCGCAGCCGGTCAGCAGGCCGCGCACGGTCTCGTAGTACTGGCGGGCGGCGCCTTCGAGCTGGACCATGAGCTTGCCGACGTCGTGCCGGTCGATCTCGTGCTCCAGGCGGGGCACCCGGCGCGCGTCGCGGGCCAGCGGCTCGGGCAGGTGGAAGGCGTCCTCCAGGAGCAGTTCGAGGCGGCACTCGGCGCCCAGGCGCACGCCGGGGAACCGGTCGCGCAGCAGCGCCAGCGTCGCGGCGAGCGGCTGCCGGTCCAGCGGGCGGTAGTCGACCACCTCCTCGCTGCCGAAGTCGAAGGTGATCGAGCCGTTGCCGCAGACGGCGACGGCCGCGTGGTCCAGGGCCGCGGCCACCGGGCGGGTGTCGCGGACCGGCCGCGCGGTCGCGATGACGAACACGTGCCCGGCGGCGCGGGCGCGGCGCACGGCGGTCCTGGTGCGCTCGGAGACCTGGCCGCGGGAGTCCAGGAGCGTCCCGTCGAGGTCGCACACGATCATCCGGCGGCTCACGGCGTGACGTCCTTCCCGACGCGCGACTCGATGACGTCGAGCGCCCCGGCGGCCATGATGCCGCCGATGGTCTCGGCCAGGCCGCGCCGGGCCGCCAGCCCCTGCACGACCACCAGGCTCTCCGTCAGGCCGGTGCCGGCCCGCCAGGACCGCTGCGGCATCGACCCGGCCACCCGCGGCAGGTCGCGCGTGGTGGTGCGCACGGTCAGCAGCACGTGGGCCGCTCCCCCGTCGACCGAGGTCAGCAGCCGCGCGACCCGCTGGATCGCGGCGCGTCTGCGGGCGTCCCGCCAGGCGGCGGGGCTCGCGACGACCTGCGGGAAGCAGGTGCGCAAGGTGGCGACGACCCGCAGGTCGTGCTCGTCCAGGGCGGAGCCGGGGCCGTCGGTCTCGATGACGGCGTCGGCCAGCTCGGGCACCTTGGCCTCCGTGGCGCCGAACGACGGGACGATCCGCACCGGCAGCGGCACGCTCTGGAAGAACTGCCGGGAGATCTTCGGGAAGCCGGTCGCGATCCGGGCCCCGGCGGGCAGGCCGGCGGCGTCCACGGCCGGATGCCCGGAGGGGACGGCGAGCACCAGCCGCCAGGGCGGCACGCACCCGCTCGCCTCGACCAGCTCGACCTTCGCGCCGGTCTCCTCGATCCAGTCGGTGCCGGTCACGCCGAAGTCGAAGACGCCTCGCTCCACGGCGAGCGGGATCTCGCGCGGCTTGTGGAAGGCCACCTCGACGCCGCCGTCGTAGGCGATGCTCGCCCGGTAGCTGCGCTCGGACGGCCGGCGCACCTCCAGCCCGGCCGTGGCGAACAGGTCGAGGACGGGACGCTCCAGGAACGTGCCCTTGGGCAGCGCGAGCGAGACCATGCAGTCCTCCTCGGAACAGGGGGACCGGCCCCCGGCGGCTGGGCGTGCGGCGCGCACCGGCAAGCGTCCCCGTCCGGCCGGGCGGCGGCAAGTGAACCATGGTGGTGGCCGAAGGTTGACTTCGATTCCTGACCGGTGTTCGCGATGATGGAAAAGGGGGGTTCACGGGAGAGGAAACGACGAGTGTCCACATGCCTGACCCTCCTACCCGCCGTCGACGTGCGCGGCGGCCGGGCCGTCCGCCTGCTGCGCGGCGAGTCCGGGTCCGAGACCTGGTACGGCGACCCGCTCGACGCGGCGCTGGCCTGGCAGGACGCGGGCGCCGACTGGGTGCACCTGGTGGACCTCGACGCCGCCTTCGGCACCGGCTCCAACCGGGCGCGGATCGCCGAGGTCGTCGGCGCCCTGGACATCCCGGTCGAGCTGTGCGGCGGCGTGCGCGACGACGCGAGCCTGGCGGCGGCGCTGGCCACCGGCTGCGGCCGGGTGGTGCTCGGCACCGGCGCGCTGGAACGTCCGGCGTGGGTGGCGCAGGTCATCGCCCGGCACGGCGACCGGGTGGCCGTCGAGCTGGACGTCTGGGGCACCACCGTGCGCAGCCACGGCTGGACCCGCGACGCCGGCGAGCTGTACGAGACCCTGGCCCGCCTCGACGCGGCCGGCTGCGCCCGGTACGTCGTCACCGACATCGCCAGGGACGGCACCCTCGGCGGCCCCAACCTGAAGCTGCTGCGCGACGTCTGCGCCGCCACCGAGCGGCCCGTCGTGGCCTCCGGCGGCGTCTCCAGCCTGGACGACCTGCGCGCCGTCTCCTCCCTGACCCCGCTGGGCGTCGAGGGCGTGGTCGTGGGCAAGGCGCTGTACGCCGGCCGGTTCACCCTGCGACAGGCCCTGGAGGCGGTACGCAAGCCGGAGCCCTAGACCGGCCGCATGGCCAGCGCGCGCAGGGCCAGCTCGACCATGCCCGAGCCGGGCGACTCGGCGGCCAGGCGGCGCAGGGCGTCGCCGTCCAGCCAGCGGGCCTCGTCGAACTTGTCGTGCTCGATCGCCGGCCGGGTCAGGTCGCCCTCGACCGTGGCCAGCACGTCGATCTCGCGTCGCAGGCGGCCGTCGCCGCCGGTCCAGTCGAAGACGTCCACCAGGCCGCCCACCCGCAGCAGCCGCCAGCCGGTCTCCTCCTCGATCTCCCTGGCCAGCGCCGCGCACAGCGTCTCGCCCCGCTCGACGTGCCCGCCGACGATGTCCCAGCAGCCGGGGAAGAGCCGCACGTGGGCCGACCGCCGTTGCAGGAACACCTCGCCGAGCGGGTTGAACAGCACGGCGCCGACCACGCAGCGCACGCCCGTGGCGGACGCCTCCCGCTGGATCGGCTCGAACTCCGCCGGGTGGGGGGCGCAGGTCATGCGGTCTCCTGGTGCGCGTAGTAGGTGGCGTAGAGCGCCGCGAACGGGCCGTCGCGGCGCAGCAGCTCGTCGAACCGGCCCTGCTCGGCGATCTCGCCGTCGTGCAGCACGAGGACGCGGTCGGCGCGCCGGATGGTGGACAGCCGGTGGGCGATCACCACGACCGTGCGCCCGGCGCACAGCCGGGCCAGCGCGTCCTGGATGCCGCGCTCGGTCAGCGGGTCGACGCTGGCGGTCGGCTCGTCCAGCAGCAGGATGTCCGGCTCGCGGACGAACATCCTGGCCAGGGCGATGAGCTGCCGCTGCCCGACCGACACGCCCTGCCCGCCGGCGGCCAGGCGGTCGTCCAGGGACATCGGCATGCTGCGGTCCCACACGCGGCGGCCGATCCGCTCGACGGCCCGTACGACGTCGTCGCGGCCGGCGCCGGGGCGGCCGTAGGCGATGTTCTCGGCGAGCGTGCCGGCGAAGATGAACGGGTGCTGCGGGACGACGCCCACCCGCCGCCGGTAGGCCCGCAGGTCGAGGGCGCGGATGTCGCGGCCGTCGACCAGCAGCTCGCCGCCCTGGAAGTCGTAGGCGCGGGCGATCAGCTTGGCCAGCGTGGACTTGCCGCCGCCGGTGTGCCCGACGACCGCCACCGTCTCGCGGGCCGCGAGGCGCACGTCGAAGTCGCGGAACACGGCGGCGCCGGAGCCGTACCGGAAGTGCAGGCCGCGCGCCTCGATCGCGCCGGTCAGCG
The DNA here is from genome assembly GCF_040675235.1 of Nonomuraea sp. NPDC049637. Lineage (NCBI taxonomy): Bacteria > Bacillati > Actinomycetota > Actinomycetes > Streptosporangiales > Streptosporangiaceae > Nonomuraea > Nonomuraea sp. NPDC049637. The sequence goes on along the minus strand of NZ_JBFAOM010000033.1, from coordinate 18,808 downwards.
CGGTCACCGGCGCGTTCCCGCTCTGGACGACGGCGTGGTCGCTGTCGATCAGCGCGAACACCCGCTCGGCGGCGGCCAGCCCCTGCTGGAACAGGCTCCAGAACGAGGCTGCCTGGGTGACCGGCTGCCAGAGCATGCCGAGCGCCTGGAGGGCGAAGTACCACTCGCCCGCCGAGAGCCTGCCGATCGCCGCGAAGCGCCCGCCCTGGTACAGCACGACCGCCGTGGCCAGGCCCGCCAGCAGCGTCAGGACCGGCAGGATGACCGCGTAGATGAGGCCCTGCCGGACGTAGACGCGGTACGACAGCCGGTTGACCTCGTCGAAGTCCTCGTGGACGGCCCGCTCGCGGCCGAAGCTCTTGGCGACCGCGATGCCCAGCATGGTCTCGTGCACGTTGGCGTTGACCTTGGCCATCACCCGCCGCGTGGCGGCCGCCGCCGTGCGGGCCACCCGGCGGAAGGCCAGGGCGGTGCCCAGCAGGAACGGCAGCGCCGCCAGGATGACCAGGCCGAGGCCGGGGTCGATCCAGAACACCACGCCGCCGAGCAGCACCACCAGGAAGAGCTGGCTGATCAGGTTCAGGGTGAGGGTGAGCACCGAGCCGAAGCCCTCGGTGTCGCCGGTGACCCGGCTGAGCACCTTGCCGACCGAGTTCTCGTCGTAGAAGGCGACGTCCTTGGCGAGCGCGGCGTCGGCGGCCTCGCACTGCAGCCGGTAGACCATGCCGCCCACCAGCCGCGCGGTGATCGCCTGGCGGGCCCAGTTCATCGCCCAGGCCAGCACCGCCGCCGCCACCACGAACAGGCACAGCAGCAGGCCGGGGCCGCTGCCGCCGCCGGCCTGGTCGATCAGGCGGGAGACGACGATCGGCACGGAGGCGGTCAGCAGCACCGAGCCCGCGACGAGCAGCGCCGAACCGATCATGCCGGCGCGGTGGGCGCGCAACTGCCGCAGGATGCGGGCCAGCAGGCGGCGGTTGCCGTACACGCGGTCGTAGGCGTCGGCGTGCAGGCCCGCGAACAGGTCGCTCACGGGCGCCGCCGCTTCTGGGCGTCAGCCACTGTAGATCTCCCGGTAGAGCGCGCAGCGCGCCATCAGTTCGTCGTGCGAGCCCTGGTCGACGACCCGGCCGCCGTCCAGCAGCAGGATGAGGTCGGCGCGGCGGATCTGGCCGGGGCGGTGCGAGACCAGCACCGTCGTGCGGCCCGCCGTCGCGCGCTCGATCGCCTCGGTGATCGCCGATTCGGTACGGGCGTCCACGGCGCTGGTCGCGTCGTCGAGGGTGAGGATGCGCGGCTCGGTCAGCAGGGCCCTGGCGATGGCCAGCCGCTGCCGCTGCCCGCCGGACAGCGTCGTGCCGCCCTCGTTGAGCACGGTGGCGTAGCCGTCGGCCATGCCCTGGACGAACTCGTCCGCGCACGCCTGCTTGGCGACGCGCAGGACGTCCTCGTACCCGGCGGCGTGCGGGGCGCCGAAGGCGATGTTGTCCAGCACGCTCTTGGAGAACAGGAAGATCTCCTGGTCCACGTGGCCGATCTGGCGGCGCAGCGCGCCGGGCTCCCACTCGCGCACGTCCCGCCCGTCGATCAGCACCCGGCCCTCGGTGGCGTCGTACATGCGGTTGACCAGTTTGATCAGCATGCTCTTGCCGCTGCCGGTGGGGCCGACGACGGCGAGCGTGCGGCCCGCGGGCAGGTGGAAGGAGACCTCGCGCAGGATGTCGCGGCCCTCGTGGCGCAGCGACACCCGGTCGAAGGTGATCGTGCCCTCGACGGCGGCCGTGCTGCCGCGGGTGTCCTCGCGCTCGCCGGGGGCGCCGTCGATGATCTGCCGCATGCGCGCGGCGGCCGCGAAGCCCTCCTGGATGACCGGCACGGCCTGCTCGGACATGGTGACGGGCTGCGCGAACAGCAGCAGCCAGCCGAGGTAGGTCACCACCTGGGACAGCGCCAGCTCGCCCTGCGAGTAGAGGTAGAGGGAGTGCAGGGAGCCGGTCACCATGGCCAGGGCGAAGCTCAGCGCGGGCAGGTAGACCGCCTGCGCCCGGCCGCGCCGGACGAAGGCGTCCCGGTAGGCGCCGGCGGCCGATTCCAGGGCGTGCCGCTCGAAGTCCTCCTGCGTGGCGGCCTTGACGGTGGCGATGCCCGACAGCGTGGTGGAGAAGCGTTCGTTGAGGTCGGCGAAGGTCTCGCGGGTGCGCATGACCAGCGGGTAGAGCCGGCGCAGGTGGTAGCGCAGCGCGTAGGCGAACACCAGGACCAGCACGCCGGGGGCCAGCAGCAGCCGCGGGTCCAGCGAGGCGATGAACAGGATCGGCACCAGCAGGGCCAGCACGCCGTTGGCGGCGGTGGCCGCCCCGGGGCTGAGCATGTAGTCGACGAGCCTGGCGTCGTTGATGGCGCGGGCCAGGATGTCGCCGATGCGCTGCTGGTCGTGGAAGGCCATGCGCTTGGTCAGCAGGCTGCGGTACAGCTCGTCGCGCACGTCCCGTTTGACGCGCTGGGCGACGACCTCCATCGAGCCGTTCGACAGCAGGTCGGCGACGAACCGGCCGGCCGCCAGCAGCGCGGCCGCCAGCGCCGCCGCCCCGACCGCGCCGAGGTCGTGGCGCGGGCCGGTGGCCTCGGCGAACGCCGCGCCGATCTGCACGGGGACGAGCGTGGAGCACAGGCTCGCCGCCGCGGCGGCCCCGGTGAACAGCAGCAGCGACAGCCGGTGCCGGCGCAGGTGACCGGCGATCCACCGGCCCACCCCGCGCGACGCGACCGGCCGCCCGCCCGCGGCCGGTCGCGCCCGCTCGGTCATTCCTCCCCCTCCTCGTCGGCGGCCCGGCCTAGGCCGAGGCCCGGACGGACCCGGTCAGCAGGCCGAAGCCGTTCGTCGCGGCGGTGTTGAGCTCGGCCATCACCCGGTCGCACAGGGCGGAGGCGGCCAGCGCGTCGGAGACCGACGGCACCCCCTTGACCGCGGGACGGCCGCCCGTCTGGGGCTCGGCCGACCGCTGCGCGCAGGCGTCCACGAACGCCTGCAACTCGGGCCCGAAGCCGCTGCGCCCCCAGCCGTGGTCCAGGTTGCGGGTGGCGTGCAGCTCCTGGCCGTACGGCACGCCGTCGGACAGTTCGAGCGTCACCCGTTCCAGCGACGGCGCGCAGTACCGGCTGCCGTCCATGCCCTGGACGGTGACGCCCACCATGAACCGCTTGACGTGGTTGCCCATGCGCAGCGTGGACAGCGAGCCGTCGTGGTGCCGCAGGAACAGGTTGATCTGGAACCGGTCGGCGTCACTGGCGATGGCGTGCGCGTCCACCTGGACGACCGGCGACGGCACGAACCAGCGGGCCAGGTCGAGGGCGTGCACCCCGTTGTGCCGGATCCACGCCTCCAGGGTGGTGTCCACCCCCCACTGCGGCGCGGACGGGTGGCGGCTGTAGAAGTCGATGGTCACCGAGCACGGCGTGGCCCGGATCCCCTCGCTCAGCTCGTGCAGCCGCTGCAGGGTCTCGGCGTAGCGGAAGTTGAAGCCCACCTGGACGTGCCGCCCGCTGCGGCGCACCACGTGCTCCAGGTCCTGGAGCGCGGGCGTGGACGGCCCGGCCGGCTTCTCGACGAAGCAGTCCACCCCGCGCTCGGCGAGCTGCCGGACCAGCAGGTAGGACGGCTCCGGCGGGACGGCCAGCACGGCGGCGTCCACCATCTCCAGGTCGAGCTCGTCCACCGAGGAGACGCAGGTCGCGCCGCCGGCCAGCGACTGCACGTCGGCGGCCAGCGACAGGTCGGGGTCGACGCAGGCCACGACCTGGTGGCCGCGGATGCGTTGCAGGAACGGGAACAGGTTCTGCTGCATCTGGCGGCCGCAGCCGACCAGGGCGAGGCGCAGGAGGTCAGCCACGGCCGGCCCCCGCGGACGCGCTCCACGCCTCGAACGCCTGCCGCACCCGGTCGCGCAGGTCGTCCCAGACGATGTCGCGGTGGGCCAGGCACACGAAGGACGGGTGCCCTTCGAGCAGCAGGATGCCGACCCCGGCCAGCTCGGCCAGCAGCGCCTCGCGACGCTCCTTGTCGCCCAGCAGCCCCACGTCGTGGTAGACGAGCTCGAACATGCCGCCGCCGAGCACCGGGCGGGCGCCCACCAGGGCCTCGACCCCGGCGTCCGCGGCGGCCGCGGTGAAGGCGGCGGCCACCTGCGTGCCGATCCGGCCGAGCTCGGTCCAGCCGTCCGGCGAGTCGCCGACGGGCTTCTCCAGGATGTCGCGGGTGGCCAGGGCCGCGTAGACGGCGATCATCTCCTTGGAGAAGGTGCCGCTCAGCCGGGCCTTCTCGGCCAGCGCGAGCAGGTCGGCGTCGCCGGCCAGGATGCTCAGCGGGGCGCCGTTGGCCAGCGCCTTGCCGATCACGATCAGGTCGGAGCCGAGGGCGTTGTCGTGGTCGTAGCCGAGGGCCGAGATCCGGCCGCCGGTCTTGGTCTCGTCGAAGACGGTGAGCAGGCCGGCCTCGCGGCACATGGCCACGGCCTGGCGCAGCACGTCGGCCGTGGTGAAGGAGGCCAGGTAGGCGTCGAAGACGAAGCAGCCCAGCCGGCCGCGGTGCCGTTCCAGCAGCTCGGCGAGCGATTCCAGGCGCAGGTCCACCCAGTTGGCCACCGGCTCGGACTCGCCGACGCCGCGCATGCCGTCGGTGTAGCGCAGCTTCTCCCGCAGCGGGGAGTGCAGCGGCTCGTGCCACTTGAGCGAGTCGGCGATCTGGGAGTCGTGCCAGCCGACGTAGCCGCTGCGGATGATGCCGAGCCGGCCGGTGCGCATCGCGGCCAGCCGGAAGGCGGCGGTGACCGCCTCGGAGGCGGTCTTGAAGAACGCGCCGCGGTCGCCGGGCCGCTCGCCGAGCAGCCGGTCGAGGTATTCCTGGTGGAACGTGGTGTAGCCCGGCAGCATGACCCCATTGCCGAGATAACCGCAGAGAATTTCGTTGAACTGGGCGTCCGCGTGACCGATTATCACTGGGCCATAACCCATGACGAAATCGATGTACGGCACGCCGTTCGCGTCGGACACCTCGCCCCGCCGCCCCCGCGAGAACAAGAGCTGCTGCCCCGCGGACCTGAACTTACGGGTGATCTTCGAGTGAGCTATGCGCTCATATTCCGACAACGATCCTCCCCCCATTGGGATTCTAATTAGGCTCGGGAATTTCAATTTCTGAAGACAGTACCGTCCGGTCGCCGGGCCCCGTCAAGTACTCTTTCTTCCAGTGCTCCAGGCACGGACGGACGACATATCAAGACCGCGAGAGCCCCGTCAAGTGCACCTTTTTCCAGGGTCACGCCGCCTTGACAGCGAGGTGCCCGCAATATCAAGTTGTGTGGGCCATTGTCGGCGGATGGAGGCGGCGTGGATAACGGATCAGCTCCGGGAACTCCGGCCGGCCGGGGAGAGCCGGATATCGTCGGGCGCAGTAAGCGTCTGTGGCTGCTGCCCGAGGGGCGGTGCCTGGTGCAGATAATCCCCAGCCTGCGCAGTTTCACGTACCACCGTGATGAAATCGTCGAGCGCACCGGGCCGCTCCGGCTCGATTTCTACGAAAGGGCGGCGGCCCGGCTGGCCGACGCCGGCGTGCCGTGCGCGTTCCGGGAACGGGTCTCGGCCGACTCGTACGTGGCCGACTACTGCCCGGCGCCGCCGTTCGAGGTGATCGTGAAGAACCGGGCCACCGGATCGACCACCCGCAAGTACCCCGGCCTGTTCGAGGACGGCGCCCCGCTGCCGCGCCCGGTCGTGAAGTTCGACTACCGGACCGACCCCGAGGACCAGCCGATCGGCGAGGACTACCTGCGGGCGCTCGACCTGCCGGTGGAGGAGATGCGCGAGTTGTCCCTCGCGGTCAACGACGTGCTGCGGTCCTGGCTGCGCCCGCTGGAGGTGTGGGACTTCTGCCTCATCTTCGGCCGGACCGCCGACGGCGGGCTGACCGTCATCTCCGAGATCTCCCAGGACTGCATGCGCCTGCGCCACCAGGACGGCTCCCCGCTGGACAAGGACCTGTTCCGGGACGGCGTGGCGGGCGAGGAGATCGTGAACCAGTGGAGCCGCGTCCTCGATGTCATCACATGAGACCCCCGTCGCGCTGGTCACCGGCAGCAACCGGGGCAGCGGGCGGGCCATCGCCGAGGAGCTGCGCGAGCGCGGCTACCGCGTCTACTCCCTGAACCGCTCGCTCGCGGGCGAGGACTGGCTCGGCGAGCACAGGTGCGACCTGGCGGACCCGGCGCAGATCGCGGAGGCGACCGCCCAGGTGCTCGGCGCGGCCGGCCGGCTCGACGTCTGCGTGTCCAACGCGGTGGACCGGGTGCTCGACCCGATCGCCGACCTGCGCGCGGAGGACTGGGAGCGGCTGATCGCGATCAACCTGAGCGCCTGCTTCCACCTGCTCAAAGCCGTCCTGCCGGCGTTGCGGGCCGCCGGCGGGATGTTCGTCGCCATGGGCAGCCACGCCGGGACGCGGTACTTCGAGGGCGGGGCCGCCTACAGCGCCACCAAGGCCGGGCTGAAGGCGCTGGTCGAGACGCTGCTGCTGGAGGAGCGCCGCAACGGGGTGCGCGCCTGCCTGGTCTCGCCCGGCGCCATCGCCAACCTCGACGGCGACGGCTCGCCGCACAAGATGAGCACCCGGTCGGTGGCCCGCTGCGTGGCCACCATCGTCGACTCCTGGCCGGACGACCTCGTGGTGGGCGAGATCGAGGTGCGGCCGTCGTGCCTGCCCGAGCCGCCCGTCGTCGGCATCGACCGGCTGCTGCACGTGTGACCCCCACGCCCCCGCCCGCCCCCTCGCGCCCGTCAGGAGGAACCATGATCTCGCTCGCCCTGCCGAAGGGCTCGCTGGAGCGGCGGGCCCTGGAGCTGTTCGCGACCGCGGGGCTGCCCGTACGGCGGCGCTCGGAGCGCTCCTACCGCGGCACGGTGGACCACTCGGGCGTGTCGCACGTGGCCTTCTACAAGCCGCGCGAGATCCCCCTGGTGGTCGGTGACGGCACCTTCGACCTCGGGCTGACCGGCGCCGACTGGGTGGAGGAGACCGGGGCCGAGGTCGAGGTGGTGGAGTCGTTCGACTACTCCAGGAACACCGAGCGGCCGTGGCGGCTGGTGCTCGCGGTGCCGTCCGGCCACCCCGCCCGCAGCGCCGCCGACCTCGACGACGGCGTCAGGGTGGCCACCGAGTACCCGAACATCGGCCGCCGCTTCTTCCGCGAGGCGGGACGGCGGGCCGAGGTGATCGTCTCCTACGGCGCGACCGAGGCCAAGATCCCCGAGCTGGCCGACGCCATGATGGACGTCGTGGAGACCGGCCACTCGCTGCGCCAGAACGACCTGCGCGTCATCGAGACCGTCCGGACCTGCGGCGCGCAGCTCGTCGCCAACCCGGCCGCCTACGCCGACCCGGCCAGGCGCGGCGTGATCAGGAACGTCGCCCTGCTGCTGCGCGCCGCCTGGGTGGGCCCGGCCCACGTGCTGCTGACCGTGCGCGCCCCCGCCGACCGGCTGGCCGAGGTGGTGCCCGCGATGCCGGGCCAGTCGTGGCGCGCGGGCGCCGACCTCGCGGACGGGACCATGGTCGTGCTCCAGGGCGTCCTGCCCAGACGGGAGGTGCCCGAGACGATCGACGCACTGCTGTCGGCCGGGGCGGTCAACGTCACCGAGTCGGGCATCGGCATCTTCGCCACCGGGGAAGCGGGTTGATCGGCGCCGCCGGCATGGCGAAGATCGGACGTGGGAAGCCTGACCCGCGGAGCGCAGTGCGAAGGAGACTCATGGACCCCCGGCCGGCGGCAAAGATCACGGAGGCGTCCCCCCGGCGCTCCCCCTGGCTGACGATCCTGCTCGTCTACGTCGGCGGGGTGGTCGGCGCGATGAGCCTCGGCAAGTTCTCCTCGGTCGGGCCCGCGATGGCGGCCCAGCTCGGGCTGACCCTGTCGGAGCTGGGCTGGGTGATCTCGGCGGTGGTCGGCGTCGGGGCCGCGGTCGGCCTGCCGGCGGGCTATCTCGTCCGCCGGTTCGGCACCGGGCGGTCGCTGGTCACCGGGCTGGTCCTGATCGCGGCCGCGGGTGCGGCGAGCATGGCGGCGAACGACTTCGCCTGGCTGCTCGTCGCCCGCGGCGTCGAGGGCGTCGGCTACGTCCTGGTCACCATCTCCTGCCCGGCGCTGATCCTGCGCCTGGCCCACGAGCGCGACCGGGGCACCGCCCTGTCGGTCTGGGCGACGTTCGTCCCGGTCGGGCTGGGGGCCAGCACGCTGGCCGGCGGCGCGGCCGGCGACGCGCTGGGGTGGCGCGGCTGGACCGGCCTGATCGCCGGGCTGACGCTGCTGATCGCCGTGGTCACGTGGGCGCGGCTGCCGCGCGGCGGCGCGGCGCAGGCGGCCGGGCCCGTGCCGCGGGCGCGGGCGCTGGCCTGGCCGGGCGTGCTGGCGGCGGCCTTCTGCCTGACGGCGCTGGTGACCATCCCGGTGATCGTGCTGCTGCCCACGCTGCTCATCGAGCAGTACGGCCGCTCGGCCGCCGGCGCGGGCGCGCTCACCTCGGTGATCTCGCTGCTCGGCGTGGCCGGCGGGCTGGCGGTGGGCGTCCTGCTGCGCAGGGGCGTACGGGTCGGCGTGCTGGCCCTGTCGGGCCTCCTCGTCGTGCCGGCCGCCTGGATCCTGTACGCCGGCGGCTCCGCCGGGGGCGCGCTCACCGGCGCGGGCGTCATCTCCATGGAGAACGGCTTCCTCGGCGCCCTCGTCTTCGCCGCGCTCCCCCTGGTCCTGGAGCGCCTCGACCACGCCGACGTCGGCAACGGCGTCATCGCCCAGGCCGGCAGCCTCGGCTCCCTCCTCGGCCCCCCGCTGTTCGGCCTGGTGGCCGGCGAGATCGGCTACCAGGCCCTGATCCCCGTCATAGCCGTCGGCATCGTCGCCGCCGTCGGCGCCCTGCTGCTGATCGGCCGGCGGGCGGCCCGGCCGCTCCCAGCCGCCGACTGACCCGGCGAACGGGCCGGGAGCCCGTCGCGGAGTACGCAGGAAGGTGCGACCATGCGCGGACACGACCCGCTCGACGACACCGAACAGGCCCTGCTGCCCGCCCCGGCCCGGGGCCTGGCGGTCGCGCTGCTGCTGATCGCCGTGGCGGGCGTGTCGATGGTGCTGGTGTTCGGGCCGGGCGCGCAGCAGCCGGGGCATCCGGCGGCGCCGGCCGCGCCGGTCGCGCCCGCCGGGATGCCGCCCGTCCAGTCGATCCTGCGGCTGTTCCTCGCGGTGGCGGTCATCGGCGGGCTGGCCTCGCTGGGCGGCGTCCTGGCGCGCCGGGCGGGGCAGCCGTCCGTGGTGGGGCAGATGGTGGCCGGGCTGCTGCTCGGGCCGTCCGCGCTGGGCTCGCTGGCGCCGGGGGTGTCCGCGCTGATCCTGCCGGGCTGGGTCGCGCCGCAGCTCGAACTGCTGGCCCAGGCCGGGCTGGCGATCTTCATGTTCACGGTGGGCCGGGAGTTCGACCCGGCCGCCCTCGGCCGGCAGCGCGTGGTCGTGGGGGTCGCCGCGCTGGCGATGACGGCCGTGCCGTTCGCCCTGGGGGCGGTCGCGGCGGTCCCGTTCGCCGGCGCGCTCGCCGGGCCGTCGGCGTCGGGCACGGCGTTCGTCCTGTTCGCCGGGACGGCGTTGAGCGTCACCGCGTTCCCCGTGCTGGCCAGGATCCTCCAGGAGGCCGGGCTGACCGTCACCCGGCTGGGCTCGCTGGCGATCCTGTGCGCGGGGCTGGCCGACGTGCTGGCCTGGTGCGCGCTGGCCGCGGTGATCGCCCTCGCGCACGCCGGTTCCCCGGCCGGCGTGCTGACCTCGCTCGGGCTGGCCGCCGCCCTGGTCCTCGCCGTGACCCTCGTCGTACGCCCCGCGCTCGCCGCGCTGGCGGCCCGGCACGCCGCCCGCCGGCTGCCCGCTCCGGCCGCGCTCGCGCTGGTCCTGGGCCTGATCTTCGCCCTGGCGGCGGCGACCGACGCCATCGGCGTGCACGCCATCTTCGGCGCCCTGCTGGCCGGGGTGGCCTTCCCGCGCGAGGCCCCCGTGCTCTGCGCGGTGCCCGAACGTCTCGGCTCGCTCAACCGCGCGATGTTGCTGCCGGTGTTCTTCGCCTCGATCGGGCTGCGCACCGACGTGCACCTGGCGTTCGGCCATCCGGTGGTGCTGCTGGGCGGGGCGGTGCTGCTGGTGGCCGCCGTGCTGGGCAAGCTGGGCGCGGCCGGGGTGATCGCCTGGGCGGGCGGCATGCCGGGGCGCCTGGCGCTCGGGCTCGGCGTGCTGATGAACGCCCGGGGCGTCACCGAGATCGTCGTGCTCAGCACCGGGCTCGGCATGGGGCTGATCGCGCCCGGCACGTTCACGGTGCTCGTGCTGATGGCCCTGATCACCACCATGATGACCGCGCCGGCCCTGCGCCGCCTCGGCCTCTACGCCCCCGCGCGGGCCGAGCCGCGGACGCCGCAACCGGCCTGAGCCGACCGCGGCGTCCTCATGACTGGGCCCTGATGACTGGGCCCTCATGGCGGGGTCAGTAGACCTCGCTCCGGTTGTTCACGATCTCGTCGAGCATCGAGGTGGTGTCGGAGTAGCGCCCGGCCGCCGCGCCGCCGGGCGGCAGGGCGAGGGTGGCGAAGGCGTACCTGACCGCCTCGCCGACCGTGCGCACCCCGAGCCGCCGGACGAGCGGCGAGTCGAGCCGGGTGCTCGCGTTGATCTGCCTGGCCGCCAGGTCGAGCAGCGTGGCCAGGAGCTGGAACCGGGCCGGCCCCGGTTGCGGGCCGCCGGCCGACAGCGCGGCGACGGCCTCGGCGTCGGCCAGCTCGCCGTCCCCCTGGCTGTCGAAGCGCTGGTCGGTGGCCTGGACGCGGGCCAGGAACTCGGCGGTGCGCGCCTCCTGGTGGGTCTTCCAGTAGCCGTGCGAGCGCGGGTCGCGGGTGGGGGCGACCTCGGTGACGGTCGTCGTGGCGGACGCCGTGGCCGGCTCGTAGACGCAGCCGTTGGCGTTGCGGTACGCGGCGGCCGCCGTGTCGGGCAGCTCGGCGCCCTTCGTGAACAGCAGGCCGGGCCGGGCCGTGAACCCCACGGACACGTCCGCGCCGGGGTCGAGGGGGCCGAGCGTCCAGGTCAGGGTGGTGGTGCCGTCCGGGTTGCGGGTGACCGTGCCGGGCCGGGGGCCGGTGCCGCGGTCCAGCGCCTTGCTGTAGTAGACCTCCTTGGGCAGCGTGTCGGTGAGGACGACGCCGGTGGCCCTGCCGCTGCCGACGTTGGCCGCCCGCAGCCCGACGGTCATCGCCTCTCCGGCGTTCACCGTGGCCGGTGCGGTCTTGGTCAGGGTGAGCCGCGGCGCGTGCACGGTGGTGGCGGCCTTGGCGGTGTTGTTGCCCGTCTCGGCCTCGGGGCCGCCGGCGGTGTCCGTCGCGGTGGCGGTGGCCGTGTTGGTCAGGACGGCCGTGTCGGCCGTGTCGCACGGCACCTGGTACGTGAACGTCTCGGTCGTGGACCGCCCGGCGCCCAGGTAGGGAATCTGGCGGGCCTGGGCCGGCCCGGTGGGCGGGGTGTCGGTGACGCCGACGGACGCCGCCGGGCCGGTGCCGACGTTGTCCAGCTTCACCTGGTAGGTGAGGGTGTCGCCGGGTTCGGCGTCGGGCTTGTCGACGCTCTTGGCGGTGACGATGTCAGGGTCGTAGAGGTTGAAGAACGACATCTCCTGCCGTACGACGGCGGCGAAGCCGAGCTCCTTGTCCGGCTCGCCGCCCGAGCCGCTGCAGGTGGGCGCGGAGACGGGGAAGCTGCTGCAGGCCGAGCCCTTGGCGTCGGGTGAGAGCGCGGCCCGGTACTTGACGGCGGCCCAGTCGTCGTGGTCGCGCAGGGTCGTGCTGCCGCCGCTGGCGTTGACGTCCACGTTCACCGTCCCCGTGTCGATGAGCGGGGCGCCGGTGCCGGGGGCGGTGTTGTCGTTCCAGTTGATCGGCGCGTTGCCGGCGGCCGAGCGCAGCGGCCGGAACGTGCTGGCGGGGTTGGCGAGGTTGTCGGTCCACCAGAAGGTGTGGTCGGTGCCGTCACCGATGCCGGCGGACTCGTTCAGCGTGCCCTCGGTGAGCGGGGGCAGGCCGCCGCTGGAGTAGCCGACCCGGACCGCGCCGATCTTCCAGTCCCTGAGCTGGTTGACCAGCAGCGGCGGCGGGCCCGTGGGGATGCCCGACTGGAAGAAGTAGTTCATGACGCTGAGGTAGTTGGGCTTCCACTGGTCGTTGACGTCGCCGCCGTGCCGCAGGCCCAGGGCGTGCCCGAGCTCGTGCATGATGGTCCCGGCCTGGTCCTGGACGGTGCCGACCTCGGCGTCGTCCCGGCCGGTGCCGACGGTGAGCACCTGCCGGTCGGTCGGGTCCGCGCTGGTGGTGTCGCACGTACGGTCCGGGCCCACGTGGATCTGGGTGCCGATCACCACGTCGTCGCCCGCCGGGGTGGTCTGGAGCCGGCCGTCGCCACCGTAGTCCACGCCGAAGTCGGCCACGCACATCGTCCGCCACGAGCCGAAGGTGACGATGAAGTCCTTGTTGTTGTCCCTGGTGGGCTCGCAGCACTGCCCCGACGTGCCCGGCGACGTCGAGCTGCCGGTCGCGGTGGTGACGACGAGGTCGTGGGCGAAGATCGTGTAGTGCGCGTACCGGGCCAGCTCGGCGGGGAAGTCGGCGGTGCGCGCGTCGCGGAAGTCGCTGTCGTCGGCCAGGCCCATGGCAGGCTGCTCGGGCAGTTGCGTGCCCTGGAGGTAGACGAAGTCGACGCCGTCCCGGTGCGTCCCCGGGTAAGGGCACGGGTTCTCCGCCTTGACCGGCGCGGCGTCGAAGGCGTTCCTGACCAGGGTGATCGCGTCCGGCTTGGGCCGGTGGGAGTGCCTGGTGTCGGCCATGTAGTCGGCCTGCAGCACGATCGTCTTGCGGCAGGGGTCCGCGCCGAGCGCCGGGAGGTCGGCGAGGACCCCGCCGTTCCGGTCGCGGATCCCGGACAGCTCGACGAGGTCGGGGATGCCGTCGTGGTCGGTGTCGGGCATCACGGTGGAGACGGTGAAGCCGATCCTGGTCTTTCTGCCGTCGTTGTCCCTGGGGAAGCCGTGGTCGCCGTCGCCCTCGGCGCACGTCTGGCCCTTCTGCCGCCCCTGGGAGTCGACGCACGGCGTGCCGAACTGCACGCCGTCGCCCGACAGTGTGCCCGAGCGCACGTCGTAGACGAGGTCGAGGTCGAGGTCGTCGTTCTGGGGGCTGATGTCCATGCGGTCGTCGTTGGTGTTGAGGCCGCCGTCATAGTCCCAGAGGGCGACGGTGATGTTCACCGTCGGCTGGTCGCCGGGCAGGTCGGACTTGGTGAAGACCCAGCCGTTGGGCGCCTCGGGCAGGCCGAGGGGCTCGAACTCGTCGTCCTCGATGCGCGGGCCCGTTTCGAGCGGGCCGTCGGCGATCCTGACCTTCGGGTAGTAGTCGCCGTCGCCGACGCCTCCGCTGTCCGGGTCCTCGATCTGGCGGAGATAGTCGATGGAGAAGGTCAGCGAGAAGCCGGGGACCGCCGCCGACGCCGGCGTGGCCAGCGCCGGTATCAGGGCGGCGACCAGCACGCCGATCGCGGCGAACGAGAGCCGCCCGCGCCACCGCGTCGGCCCTTTCCGCCCGGTATTCATGCCATGTGTGACGCTCACGGTGGTTCCTCCTGGAGTGTCGCTCTGAGGAGGATCGTCCGCGCGCGTTCCCATGACCGCATGAGTAACGGCTACTCAGCCCGCCGGACGGCGGTGAGCACCAGGACGTCGTAGTGGACGGTGAAGGCGCCGCCCACCGCGTCGATCGCGGCCCCGATGCCGGCCAGCAGCTCGCGGCGTCGCTCCGGCGGCAACCCGGTGACCGGACCGTGCGTCGGCACCTGCGCCAGCCACTCGTCGCGGGTGTAGCGGCGCTCCCACGCGTAATCCCAGCGCTCGGGCTCGCCGAACGCGCCCGCCGCCCGGACGCCGTCGGCGATCTTGTCGAGCAGCGACGTGTACATGCCCACGGCCGGGCCGGCCTGGCCGAGCGCCGGCAGGTCGGGCAGCACCCGGCGGTAGACCTCGGCGAACGGCTCGGCCAGGGCGTCCGGCGTCTGGAAGACGTTCCAGAACAGCGCCAGCCTGCCTCCGGGCCGCAGCACCTGGGCCGCCTTGGCCGCGCCCGCGACCGGGTCGATCCAGTGCCAGGTCTGGCCGGCGACGACCGCGTCGAACGTGCGCCCGGCCGGGTCCCAGGACTCGAAGGCGGACACGTCCACCTCGATGCCGTCGCGCCGGGCCAGGTCGGCCATGCGCGGGTCCACGTCCACGCCGGACACCCGGCAGCCGGCCGCCTGGAACTGGCGGGCCGCGATGCCGGTGCCGATGCCGACGTCGAGCACGTCGGGGCCGGGGCTCGCCTCGACGATGCGGGTCACCATCTCGTCGGGGTAGCGGGGGCGGGTGCGGTCGTAGCGGTCGGCGTCGGCGCCGAAGGACTCGGCCATCCGCCGGTGCAGGTGCGGTTCGTTCCCCGAGGTGTTAGTGGGCATGCGCCCACTCTAATGGGCACGTGCCCACTCGTCTACTCTGAACGGGATTCACCAAGGAAGGAGACCGGCCCGGTGCCCACCGGCATAGCCCTCCGCGACGTGCGCGAACAGCTCTTCGACGCCGCCGAGCGCATCCTGCTGCGCGACGGGCCCAACGCCCTGACCAGCCGGGCGGTCACCACCGAGGCGGGCTGCGCCAAGGGCGTGCTCCACCGCCACTTCGCCGACTTCGACGCCTTCCTCGCCGAGCTGGTGACCGACCGCATCCGCCGCGTCGAGGCCCAGTCCGCCGCCCTCATGGCCGTCGCCGGCACCGGCACCGTCGCGGGGAACCTCACCCTCGCGCTGCTGGAGCTGTTCGGCTCGGTCGCCGTGGCCGTCGTCGGCCTCGTCATCTCCCGCGACGGCCTGCGCGCCCGCCTGCGCCAGGCCGGGTCCACGGGCCTCCCGCTCCTCGGCGAGGCCACGACCATGATCGCCGCCTACCTGACCGCCGAGCGCGAGATGGGCCGCATCGCGGTCGACGCCGACGTCGACGCCCTCGCGCTCACCCTGATCGGCAGCGCCCACCTGCTGTTCGCCGGCCGCGAGGACGACCCGCCCGACGCCGCCGTCGTCGAGTGGATCGTCACCACGGCCATCGCCGACGCCGTCCAGCGCCGCCTTCTGTGAGCCGCCCTCCAGACCGGTGACGGACGGCGAGCCCGGACGTGGCCCGCTTGGGGGATCTTGGGGCTACGATCTCCCCCGTAGCCCCTTTCGTCCGGAAGGCGTCGCGATGAGCGAACGTTCGCTGAACACCGATGTTCCGAGCCCCGCCCGCATCTACGACCTGTGGCTGGGCGGCAAGGACAACTACGAGATCGACCGGATGGTGAGCGAGCAGATCCTCGCCGCCGTGCCCGACCTGCCGGTGCTGGCCCGTACGAACAGGGAGTTCCTCGGCCGCGCGGTGCGGTACATGGCCGGGGAGGCGGGCATCCGGCAGTTCCTGGACATCGGCACCGGCATCCCCACGGCGGACAACACCCACCAGGTCGCCCAGGCGGTCGCCCCGGACAGCCACGTCGTGTACGTCGACAACGACCCCATGGTCCTGGCCCACGCGCGGGCACTGCTGCGGGCCGCCCCCGCGGGGACGACCACCTTCGTCGACGCCGACCTGCGCGAGCCCGGCAAGATCCTGGCCGCCGCCGCCGAGCACCTCGACTTCGACCGGCCGATCGGGCTGACGCTGCTCGGCGTCGTGGACTTCCTCCCCGACACCGGCCAGGCCCGCTCGATCATCGCCGAGCTGCTGGAGCCGATGGCGCCGGGCAGCCATCTCGCCATCTCCCACGGCGTGGTCGGCAGGCAGCTCGAAGAGGGCGTCCGCCACTGGAACGAGAGCGGCGGGGCGCCCATGACGCTGCGCAGCCTTGAGGAGGTCACGAGCTTCTTCGACGGGCTGGAGCTGCTGGAGCCGGGCGTGGTGCCGCTGCCGCGCTGGCGTCCCGTCCCCGGGACGCTGTACGCCGACCGCGAGGCCGTCTACTACGCGGGCGTCGGCCGCAAGCGCTGACCGTCCCCGGCATCGCGCCGATCTCGCGCGATGCCGCCTTCCCGACCGGCGTACGCCGCCTGGCGGGTCCGCGTACCCTGAGTCCCCGATCGACTTCGCGGAGTGACGGGAGCGGGATGGACGACGGGTTCGGCGCGGGGCTGGGGAGCGAGCGGGACCGGTGCGCGCGGGATCCGTGCCCCTGGCCGCCGGGTCCGTTCACGACCGGGGACGCCAGGTGGTTCTTCGGCCGCGAACGGGTCGTGTCCGAGCTGGTGGGGCTGCTCGCGGAGCCGCGCGCCGCCCGTCCCGTGATGCTGGCCGGGGCGGCGGGGGCGGGCAAGACGTCGGTGCTGGCCGCCGGGGTGGTGCCGGCCGTCCTGGCGGGTTCGCCGGCGGGGGCTCCGGCGGGTCGCGCCGGGGTGTTGTGGCGGACGCCCGGCTCGCCGGTCCGGGGCGGGGGGCGGCCGGTGGAGCAGTGCGCGCTGCTGGTGGTCGACCGGTTCGAGGAGTTGTTCACGGCTCGGGCGGGGTCCGGGCGCAGGGCGTACGTCGAGGAGCTGTGCGGGCTCGCGGCGGGCGGGCTGCCGGTCGTGATCGGGATGCGGGCCGGCTGCTACGAGCGGTGCCTGGGGTTTCCGCCGCTGGTCGAGGCGCTGCGGACGCGGTCGCTGCCGCTCGGGCCGATGACCGGCGACGAGCTGCGCCGCGCGATCACCGAACCGGCCCGGGTCGCCGGGCTGTCCCTGGAGCCGGGCCTGGCCGAGACGATCCTGCACGACCTGGGCGTCCGCGACGACGGCCCGGCGGCGGCCGACGCGCTGCCGCGCCTGTCCCGCGCGATGCGCGCCCTCTGGCACCACCGCGACGGCGACACGCTCACCCACGCCGCCTACCGGCACGCCACCGCACCACCCCCCGGCCCCGCGCCCGCTCCCCCACCTCCCGCCCCGGAGAAACCCGGCCTCCTCTCCCCCGACCCGGAGAAACCCGGGCTTCTCTCCCCCGACCTGGAGGAAGTCCCTCTTCCGGAGGGGCCCGTTGGGTCCTTTCCTGATTCGGAGGCCGCGGCGCCCTCCCTCGGCGGAGGGCGCGCGGCTCGTGCTTCCGGCGCCGGTGTGGGCGCCAGGGGATGTCCGGTCGGGCGGAGGGTGCGGGCGCTGGTCGTGGCGCTGGTGGTGCTGGTGGTGGTCGCCGGGGCGGGCGCGGGGCTGGCGTGGCAGAAGAGCGGCCGGGCGAGCGCCGCCCGTGTCACCGCGCTCGCCGAGCGGGCCGCCGTCCAGGCGCGGGCGCTGCGGGCCACGGACCCGGCGCTCGCGATGCAGGTGGCGGTGGCCGCCCAGGGCCTGGCCGACACCCCGGGCACCCGCGGCACGCTGCTCGACACCGCCGAGCCGTACGCCACCCGCCTGCGCTCGGCCGGCGACCGGCTGCGGGCGATCGCCTACAGCCAGGACCACGCCCTGCTCGCCACCGGCGCCGACAACGGCGTGGTCGAGCTGTGGGACGCCACCGACACGCGCCGCCGCACCCCGCTGGCCACCCTGCCGCGCGCCGCCGGGCCGGTCGGGGCGCTCGCCTTCCGCCCGTCCGGCGGGGACCGGGTCCTGCTCGCGGCCACCCGGCACGGCGTCGAGGTGTGGAACGTCGTGGACCCCGCCCGCCCCCGGCACGTCGCCGCCCTGCCCGGCGCTGTGACGGCGGCGTTCACGCCGGACGGCCGCACGGTGCTCGCCGCCGCCGCGCACGGCGTCCGGCGTTGGCGGCTCGCCGGCCGCCCGGTCGCCCTGCCCCCGGTACGGACCTCCGCCCAGGTCACCCGCTTCGCCGTCGGCGACGACACGGTGGTCACCGGCCACGACGACGGCAGCGTGCGCCTGTGGGACCCGGCGCGGCCCGCCTCCCCTGCGGACACGATCGCGACCGGCCTCCAGGACGGCCCCGCCGCGCTCGCGATCAGCCCCGACGGCGGCGCGCTGGCCTGGTCGGCGCCCGCCCGCGGCACCTGGCTCTGCCTCCTGCGCGCCCGCCGCTGCGACCGGCCCGTCCGGTACGGCGACCCCGCCGGCGCCCTGGCCTTCAGCCCGGACGGCACCGTCCTGGCCGCCGCCGGCGACGACCGCGCGGTCCGGCTGTGGAACGTGGCCGGCCGCGCGGTCCGGTTGTGGAACGTGGCCGGACGCGCCGAGGTCGCCTCGTTCCCGCACCCCGACCGCGTGCTCGGCCTGGCCTTCACCGCCGACGGCCAGGCGCTGGCCACCGGTTCGGCGGCCGGCGCCTTCTACCAGTGGCGCCACCCGGTCCGCGTGCCCGACCCGGTGACCGGGCTGGTCCTGAGCCGGGACCGGACGCTGATGGCCACGACCGGCCCGCGCGGCGGCGCGCTGTGGGACGTCCGCGACCCCCGACACCGCGTGCTGCTGTCGCGCTGGAACGTTCCAGCAGCCGCCGATCCGGCGCTGAGCGGCGACGGCCGCCGCCTGGCCACCGTCGAACGCGGCATGGCCGTGACCGTGTGGGACATCCGCGACCCCTACCGCCCGGCCCGGCACGTCCGGCTGCCGGTGCGCGGCCTCGCGGTCGCCGCGCTCAGCCCGGACGGACGCGTCCTGGCCACCGGCGACCACGGCGGCCGGCTGCTGCTCTGGGACGTCACCGGTCGCCCACG
>NZ_JBFAOM010000032.1:0-122767 GCF_040675235.1 Nonomuraea sp. NPDC049637 | reverse complement strand
GGGATCGCCGACGGCTCGATGCGGCCGTCCTCCGACGTGCGGGCGCTGGCGGTGCTGACCGTGCTCAACAGCGTGGCCACGCTGACCATGCCGCCACCCCTGGCGCGGGCACTGGGCCACGAGCAGTTCGGGCCCGACGTGCTGCGCCGCCTCGCGCTGCCCACGCTGGAGCTCTACACCCACGGGCTGTTCACCGACGACACCGCGCTGAAGGCAGCCCGGGCCGCCCTGGACGAGTCACCACAGAAAAGGGACTGACACGATGGCCATCACCCTCCCCGACCTCACGCCGCTGGAGAACACCCTTTGGCTCACCCTGGCGGGCAAAGCGCTCGACTACCAGGCCAAACACCCGATCCTGGGCGACAAGACCGCCTACGACATCGTCAGGAAACTCGACTACGACGCCGGGCAGTTCAAGCTCTCCGCCAGCCCCGTCGTGGGCATCGCCCACCGCTCCCTGGTCATGGACAACATCGTTCGGCAGTTCATCGGCAGGAACCCCGACGCCGTCGGGCTCGACCTGGGCGCCGGACTCGACCCCCGCGTCTACCGCGTCGACCCGCCCACCACCGTCGAGTGGTACGACGTCGACCTGCCCGGCGTGGCCAAGGCCAGGCAATTACTGCTCCCCGAGCGTCCCCACCTCCACACCATCGGCTCCGACCTCAACGACCCCCGATGGATCAGCGAAATCCCCGCCGACCGCCCCGCCGTGATCGTCGCCGACGGCCTGATCGGGTTCCTGTCCAAGGAGGAACTGGCCACCCTCCTCGACCGACTCATCCGCCACTTCCCCGCAGGCGAGATCTGCTTCAACGGCTACACGAGGTTCCACGTCTGGGCGGCCAGGAAGTACGCCGGCACCCAGTCCGTCGTCCCCTTCCTGAGGTCTCCCGGCTTCGACACCCCGCAGGACATCGAGCGCCTGGAACCCCGCCTGAAGCTGGTACGCGAGATCCTGCTGGGCCGCGAGCCCGAGGTCGCCGACTACCCGTGGACGACCCGCCTGGCCAGCTTCCTGACGGCCTGGAGCACCTCCATCTCCCGCAAGGGCACCGCCATCCAGCACTTTCGCTTCTAGAGGCTTCAGGCGGGCACGGACAGACTGGTGACCAGATGGCTTGCTCGGGCGGCGGCATGTGACTCTGGTAGGCCGCCGACGGCCTGCACCGCCGGCGCGATCCGTACGACCCGCTCCTGAAGGACGTCGGCCTCACCGATGTCGACCTGGCCACCTGATCGTCGGCATGCGCCCGGCTCGGCGCCCATGCTGTTGCGTCCTACGGTCCCGGCACCGCGATCTTTCCCAGGACGAGTTGCTGTTGCCGCCCGGTGCGCCACTCGACCATCAGCACGGTGGCGTCGTCTTGGAGCCGGCCGTGCTGGTGCTGCAGGATGCTGTGGATCAGCCGGCGGAGTGTTTCCGGGGCGGACGTGCCGTCGGCCTCGTGACGGACGATGAAGTCGATGAAGCGCTCCAGCCCGAAGGGTTGCCCGTCCGGGCTCTCAGCCTCGATGACGCCGTCGGTGTAGAAGAGCAGCCGGTCCCCGGGTTCCAACTGGTAGCGCAGCAATCCGGTGGACAGGCTCAGGCAGATGCCCATCGGCGGATCGGGCACGCTGTCCAGGGTCGCGACCTGCTGGCTTTTGCGGATCACCAAGGGCGGATGGTGCCCTCGGTTGACCCAGCTCAGCCAACCGGTCCGCAGGTCCAGATCGGCCAGGACGCCTGTGGCGAAGCGGTCGATGAACTGCTCGTCGATCGACGCGTCGATCGCCTCGCTCGTCGCGGGCAGGTCCTTGCCTTGGCGGCGGCTGGTGCGACCGGCCCCCATGGCGATGGTGGCGGTCAGGCCGGCCGCGGTGTCGTGTCCCATCGCGTCGAAGATCGACACGCGCAGTGTGCCGCTGTCGATCGCGTAGTCGTAGGCGTCGCCGCCCACCTCGTAGGCGGGTTCCAGCGCGGCGCTGACCACCACGTTGTCATCGGCGAATGCGCGCGGTGGGAGCAGGTTCCACAACACCTCGGCCGACAGCGTCATCGGCCGAGCGCGTACCAGGCGCGCATAGGAGTCGCTGTGCGGGCGTTTGCTGATCACCAGCAGCGAGACGAGCGAGGCCAGCCGGCCGGCCAGCAACCCCATGCTCTCCGACCCCTGCGCCACGGTCACTCCCAGGACGCCGACCCTCTCGGTGTCGTTCAGCAACGGCACCCACAGGCGCTGCGGCCCGTCGCCCGCCGGCGACGTCGGCGCGGTCTCGGGCGCGGCGGGGTCCAGCACGTGCCGGGCCTCGACGATCTCCATGTTGCGGAAGGCGCGTCCTGCGAGGGTGGCGTCGATCCGGATCGGTTCGAGCGGTTCGCCGAACACGTCACGCTGCCCGGTCAGCGGGACCAATACCTGCTGCTGCAGGTCGGCTACGTAGATCATGGTCTGGGAGAAGCCCGCCGACCGTCCGTACTCGGCGACCAGGGCTGGCAGATCCTCCAGCGAGGAGAGTTGGCTGGCGCTCAGCAAGCCGCCCAGCAGCTGCTCGCCATCACCGGTCACCGCGATGCCTTCCCTGGAGGTCCTTCCCATGCCCTAGTTCTTCTTCCCAGCTGTACGAGCTTCTCCCTCAACGTGCTGACCAGGGCTAACGCCTCTTGGTTCAGCCCTGGCGCGGGGTGCTGGTGCGCAGCGTGTGCTTGCCGGCCACCGTGCGATGGTGGCCGAGGACGTCGGGGGGTTGCCAGTGCACATCGCTGGCCCAGTTCAGGCGTTCGAACAGGCTGATGAGTGCGGCTGAGGGATCGATCTGGCGGCCGCTGCGGCCGTGCCGGGCGCAACTGGGCTCACTGTGGTGGCCGTTGTGCCAGCTTTCTCCGAAGGACAGCAGGGCCAGCGACCACAGGTCGGTGGCGCGGTCATGACGGCGGGCTTTGTGCGGCCGCTCACCGATCATGTGGCACAGGGAGTTGACGCTCCAGGTCACGTGCTGCAGCAGGGCGATACGGATCAGGCCGGCCCAGATGAACGCGGTCAGCCCGCCGTAGAGGCTGCCGCTGATCGCCCAGCCCGCCGCGAACGGCAGGAGGAGGGAGGCGGCGCACAAGGCGGGGTAGGCGCGGGAGATCCGCAGCATGGCCGGGTCGTTGCGCAGCAGATCGGGAGCATACGTCGTGGCCGAGGTGGGTTCGCTGGAGAACAGCCGGCCCAGGTGGGCGTGGGCCAGGCCGCGCAGTCGTCCGCCGAGACCGGTGCCGTACCGGTAGGGGGAGTGCGGGTCGCCGGGCCGGTCGGTGAAGGCGTGGTGGCGGCGGTGGACGGCCACCCAGTCGATCAGGTTGCCCTGGAAGCTCATCGACCCGGCCACGGCCAGGACGGCGCGGAGCCACGGACGGGCGGTGAAGGAGCGGTGGGTCAGCAGGCGGTGGAAGCCGACCGTCACCCCCAGCCCGGTCACGACGTAGAAGACGACGGCCAGGAGCAGGTCGGTGAGGCTGACACCGACTCCCCACGCCAGCCAGATGCCGGCGCCCAGCGCGAGGAACGGCGCGATCACGATTGCGGCGGTCAGTGTCACCGGGGTGATACCGGCCCGCGCCGGTGTCGCAGGCCGAGGGAACGGCGAACTGCCGTCATAGCCGGTCGGGGTGAGCTCGAAGGTGAGTGGTATGCCGGTCATGCGATGATCGGGAATCGGTGGCCCAGGCCGGTGATGTGCAGCAACCGGGCCATACGCGGCGGAACGCCGGTCAGGGCGAGCGTGATGCCCCGTGACCGGGCCCGGCCTTGAGCGCCGACCAGCACGCCCAGCCCGCCGGCGCCGCAGAAGGTCACCTGGGACAGGTCCACGACGAGCAGGCCGGTGCTGTGGGCGAGAGCGTCGATCAGCCGCCTGCGCAGCTGAGCCGTGGTGAAGATGTCGATGTCCCCCGCCAGGTGCACGAGGGTCTGCGCCGAGGCGCTCGCCTCGCCGAGTGGGGCGGTGTCGATGACGGTCATGGAAGTCTCCTGTGGAGAGGCTGGAACGCGATGAGATGCCTGCCGGCCGGAGATCGGCCCGCCGCCGGACAACGGGCGATGCCTGGACCGCTCAATCCGGCCGGCAGGCGGCACGCGGGTCACGCCAGGATCGGCCGTGCCGTGAACGAGGCCGCCTTGTGCCCGTTGACCGACCCGCCCTCGTTCTCCCAGCGGGCTGAGCCGGCCGACGCACGCGGACCGGGGCCCGCCGGCAGGTGCGCCAGAGTGAGAATGGCGTCGGCCGTCAAGCCGGCGGTGTCCTGGGCGGTGAGCTTGAGCACGGCCTCGGCGACGCCCGCGGCGGTTCCTGACGGGATGATCAGCAGGACGACCGGCTCGCCGGACGCGAAGCTGAGAGTGATCATGCGCGGGTCGGTGTGGCGGAACCAGCCGACGCGGACCTGCCGACCGC
Source organism: Nonomuraea sp. NPDC049637 (assembly GCF_040675235.1). NCBI lineage: Bacteria > Bacillati > Actinomycetota > Actinomycetes > Streptosporangiales > Streptosporangiaceae > Nonomuraea > Nonomuraea sp. NPDC049637. Next base: position 118,342 of record NZ_JBFAOM010000032.1, on the reverse strand, counting down.
GGGCCGGGATGCGGCGCGGGATGTTCTGCCACGCATCGCAATGCACGCCGACGCGGAGCGTGACCCGATCAAGCAGTCGGTCGACGGCGGAGATGAGACCGGGCAACTCCGCGGCGGTGTCACTGGAGTAGGGCCACCAGGCCCCATCCACCACCGATCGACGATTCGGCACCGGGTGGAGACTGAGCCGAAGCGCGGAATCGACCCGAGGCATCGCAGACGAAGTGGGGCTGAGCGGTGCGGGCTGAGAAAGAAGTGTCGGCGTCATGGTCGCTGACCTATCCGGGCCCCTCCGAAGGGGCCTGTGGTGGTTCGCCGGGGGCGACGCAGACCTGAGTGCCAACGCTCGAGAAGTCCTCGGTACCTTCAGTCTACCTCCTACTTCCGGAATCACATAATTCCGGAAGTAGACTCTGTGGATGACTTCCGGAAACTCGCCCTCGGGAATCACGGAGCCGGCCGGAGTCGCTTCCGGAAACCCGCGGCGGTCGCGGGCCGTCCCGCTCCCCGCTCCCTATGCCGCCGTCCTGGCCGACTACACCGCCGCACTTGAGCGCGCCCCGCTGGCCGACTCCACCAAGACCAAGTACACCTCCCGGCTGCGCGGCTACCTGGACTGGCTGGCCGTCCAAGCCGACGCCGACGCCCTGGACGGCGATCCGCTCACCGATGCGGTCGCGGCCGCCGGCGCGGTACGCGACTTCCGCCGCCACCTCAAGGACGGCCGCCGCGCTCCCAACACCATCGACGCCTACCTGTCGGCCATCGACGACTTCTACGCCCGCCGCGGCCTCGGCAAGCCCCAGCCCCAGCGCGAACGCGACTCCCGGCGCACCGCCCCCCGAGTCCTGGACGCCCGGCGCGCCCGCCGCTACGTCCGCCACGTCCAGCTCACCGCCTCCCCGCGCGACAAAGCCGTCGCCCTGCTGCCCTACTACGCCGGACTGCGCATCTCCGAAGTCGTCGGCCTCGACCTGGCCGACGTGCGCCTCTCAGCCCGCACGGGCGAACTACGCATCCGCGGACAGGGCCGCGACAGTGGCAAGATCCGCCTGCTGCCCGTCCACCCCGACCTGCGCCAGGCCCTGACCGACTGGCTGGCAACCCGCGCCGGCTGGAAGGGAGCCGGCACCCACCCCGCGCTGTTCCTCAACCAGCGCGGCGGTCGCCTGAGCGACCGCGCAGCCCGCGACATCATCACCGGCCTCGGCGACGCCGTCGGTCTGGGCGAGGACCCCACCGAGCCCTTCAGCTCGCACGTCCTGCGCCACACCTTCGCCACCCAGCTCATCCGCCACGGCACAGACCCCGTCCTGGTCGCCGACCTCCTCGGCCACGGCTCGTTGGACACCACCCGCCGCTACGGCCTGCCGACCGAAGCGGACAAGGCAGCCGCCTTGAACGCCCTGATCAGCGACCACTAGCTGTACTGACCACAGAGGTCAGGTACGAGGCGACACGCGAAAAATGATCTTCTAAAGGGGTGAGGGCCTTCGGTTCGGTGTGGATTGCGACATCTACACGCCGACCAGAAGGGCCCTCATGCCGTAACGCGCCGCTGACCGAACCCGGACGCCTGCGCCTGGCCCGCTGTGCCGGCCGGCTGAACGACGGCTTGAACGCCGAGCAGACGCTGGAGCGCATCGCGACCGCCCTGAGCGAGTATGCCGGGGACCACCACAGCGACGACACCGCCCTGCTGCTCCTGCGCGTACCCACTGCCGAGGAGAAGCCATGACGACCGGCCGTACCGAACCGCGCCGGTGACAGGACGGGCGTCGCGACACATCAGAGAGCGGGCGCGGGGCAGAGGGCCCCCGAGAGGAGGCGTCGATGCCTTCGCAACCGATGTCGAACGACCCGCCGCCCTTGCGGCTCAGCGTGCGCGCGGCGCCTCCGGGCCAGGTGGTGGCCGTCCACGGCGCGCTGGATCTGAACACTGCCACGCACCTGGAACACGAAGTGGTCAAGGTGTGCCGGCAGCAGAACCCACCGTTAGTGATCATGGACATGTCCGGGGTGGAGTTCTGCGACTCCTCCGGACTGAGCAGCCTGGTCCGGGCATGGAGGCAGGTCGACCATGACGGCGGCGCGCTGGTCTTGATCGGCCTGCACGGTACATGTGAGCAACTGCTCCGCAGGACCGGCCTGCTGGGGCGCATATTTCCCACCCACTCCACTCTGGCGCAGGCACAGGACGCGCTGGCCCGGACACGGCAGTGATCGGCGAACCGCGTTCACCCCCGCGGTGCTCACCGCAAGCCAGGCCGGCACCACGCAGGCCGCCGGGCCCGTGACGCAAATTCTCTGCTTCAACTTTCCTTTACCGAAGTCGGGAAGTGCGCCTATTTCCGACCGGTGGGGAAGTTTCCCGTGCGTGGACTCACCTCAGGAGCGCCTGTTGCGGTTGGTGCCTGCGACCTTGGCGAGGATGGCCGCGTGGTGCGCGTGCCTGATCGTCATCGGCATCGTGGCCAACTACGTGCTCGGTTTCGTGGCGACGATGCGCATCGTCGCCCTCCCGGTGGCGGTCGCCCTGTTGCTGACCGCGCTGCTCTTCCCGCTCACCCGGCGGCTGCGCGAGTCGGGTCTGCGCGCGATCTACGCCACCTGGGTCACCATGCTCGTCGCGCTCGCCGTGCTGGGCGGGACGGGCTGGATCATCGGCGTGCGGGCAAATGAGGAGTTCCCCGGCCTGCTGACACAGGTCAGGCAGACGGCCAAGACGGTGGAGGGCTGGCTCTACACCGGCCCTCTGCACGTGAAGCCCGTTCAGCTCAGCGGCTGGGTGGACGAGATCGCCAAGCTGGTCACCGAGCGGCAGCAGCAGATCACCTCGACGGTTCTGGCGGGGACCGTGGTGGTGGTGGAGGCGCTGGCCTCGATCGTGCTCCTGCTGTTCGTGACGTTCTTCCTGCTCAAAGACGGTGACCAGATCTGGTCCTGGTTCCTCAAGGGGTTCGGCCGGATGGCGCCGCGGGTCGACCGGGCCGGGCGGACCGCCTGGACCACGCTGTCGCACTACGTGCAGGGCACGGTGGCGGTGGCCGCGGTGCACGGCGTGCTCATGGGTGTGGTGCTGGCCGTCATGGGAGTACCGCTGTGGGCGGCACTGGCCGTACTGATCTTCCTGGCCAGCTTCGTCCCGATCGTCGGCATCCTCTTCGCCGGCGCGGTCGCGACGCTGGTCACGCTCGGCGCGAAGGGCCCGATCTACGCGCTGATCTTCGTCGGCATCCTGATCGTCGAGCAGCAACTGGAGAACCACGTGCTCCAGCCGCTGATCGTCGGCCGGGTGCTGCACTTCCACCCACTGGCGATCATCATCGTGCTGGCCGTCGGCGGCATCCTGGCCGGGATCGCGGGCGCGGTCGTGGCCGTGCCGATCACCGCCATCCTCTACCGGGCCGTGCCCGAACTCTTCAAGGACGACCCGCTCGCCCTCCCGGCAGGAGCGGCCCCGGAACCGCCGGCGAAGGCGGTGCCTCCCGGGAAGGAACCCGAACAGAAGGATTGACGGGCTCGGAGGCGGGCGCGGGTGGTGTCCGGGCCGTGGCGGCCTCATGCGGGACGGGCGCGCCCGATCCGTTGGCGGTGGGATGTCCCCGCCCGTCCGAAGCTTGGCATCGACACGGGAGTGGCTTCCGTGCGTGTGGGCAGGTGAATTGCTGTCCAAGGGGAGAAAGGACGCTGCCGTTCGGGGGAGGAAGTCGGCATGGCTTCGCCAGGAACAGGTGTCATCGAGCGGGCCGGCGCGGCACCGCTCATCGGCGGCCGTAAACCGGTCGCGGCGATGGTCGCGTTGTGGGTGTTCGTGCTGGTGCCGTTCGCGGCGCTGGCCGCCGCCGTGCCGGTGGCCTGGGGGTGGGGGCTGAGCTGGACCGACGTGGCGATAGCCGCCTCGGCTTACGTCCTGACCGGGCTCGGCGTCACGGTGGGCTTTCACCGCCATCTCACCCATGGCGCGTTCAAGGCGGAGCGGTGGCTGCGGATCGGTCTGGCCGTAGCCGGGTCCCTGGCGGTGCAAGGCTCGGTCATCCAGTGGGTGGCCGACCACCGGCGCCATCACGCCTTCGCCGACCGTGACGGCGACCCGCACTCGCCCTGGCGTTACGGCAGCAGCGTGCGCGGCCTGGCCAAGGGGCTGCTGTTCGCGCATGTCGGCTGGATGTTCGGGCGTGACCTCACCAATCGGAAACGTTTCGCCAAGGACCTGCTCAACGACGCCGGCATCGGCCGGGTGGACCGGTTGTTCGGACCGCTGGTGGCAGCCTCGCTGCTGCTGCCGCCCGCGATCGGCCTGCTGGTCACCGGCACCTGGCGTGGCGCGCTGACCGCATTCTTCTGGGGCGCTCTGGTACGGATCGCGCTGCTGCACCACGTCACCTGGTCGATCAACTCCATCTGCCACGTCTTCGGCGAACGGCCGCTGATGACCCGCGCCGGAGACCGGGCCGCGAACTTCTGGCCACTAGCTCTCCTGTCATTCGGCGAGAGCTGGCACAACGGCCACCACGCCGACCCCACCTGCGCCCGCCACGGCGTGCTGCCCGGCCAGATCGACCTCTCCGCCCGGCTGATCCGACTGCTGGAGCGGCTCGGCTGGGCCCGCGACGTACGCTGGCCGACCCCGGCGCGCCTGGCCGCACGACGCCGCGAGCCCTCCCCATGACCGGCTCCGAGGAGGTGCGGCTCAGCCTCGATCCCGACCTCGCACGTCGAGGCGCGGTGGACGGCGCGTGGTGGCCCGCCGGCTACGACGCCGGCGCTGAACTGCCCGCACTGATCGCCGCCATCGACCAGCGGCTGGAGCAACGGGTCCTGCGCGTCGGCCTGCACGTCGACACCTGGCACAACATCCCGCATCGCATCGCCGCCCCCGGCCGCCAGGTCAGAGTGGGCTGGTTCCGCACCATCGACCCCCACCTGATCAACCTCATCATCCCGGGGATCGAACACATCAACCTGCTCGTCATCCCACCCGACACCACACCCGCAGCCGCCGAGAAGGCACTCGACCTGGCCACCCGATGCCGAGGCCGTACCCGCTCCGGCGACATCCTCACCGCCGCAGACCACGACGGTCCCGCCGACACCGCCGCCGAGGAGGAGCAGCGCCTGGCCGGTTGGGACAACGAAGGCGGCCGGACCCGACAGCCCGCCCGCGAGGACCCCACACTCTGATCACGCGTTCGGTGGCGGGAAAGTCAGTCCCGCAGACGGACGACGATGACGACGGTCGTGCCGGCCGGGCCGGTGGTCACCGTGAGCGAGTCGCTGAGCTCGGCCATCAGCCACAGCCCGCGGCCGTGGTCACGGTCGCGGGCAGGCATCGATGCCCGCTGCTGGTAGTGGCGGGCCGGGATCCCGGGGCCATGATCGCTGATCTCGCAGCACAGCAGGCCATCGGCCTGCCACAGGCGGACCCGCCCGGATCCACCACCGTGATCGAACACGTTGGCCACACCTTCGTGCACCGCCAGTTCAAAATCTTCCCGCCGAGCCGACGACAGCCCCTGCTGGGTGGCATGGGCGCTCACGCCCTTCCGCAATGCGCTCTGATCGTACGTGGCCGCACCACCCGGCCCGGACGTACTCAGTGCCCAGGTCAGCAACGGGTCTCGGCATTCCGGCGGCGGCCCGAACGTCCCGCTCACCGGTCACGCCTACTCATCGCCGGTCACCGGGGGCGGCCGGCGGCCGTCCGAGGGAGCTGCCATCTGAACGCGGCGCACGCCCGCCCCCTCGTCGCAACATGTCGACAGAGGTCGGGACATCAGACGACGGAGGGGCCGCGACGGTCGGCACGGGCGAGGGGACAGTCGACGGCGCCTTGGACATCATGGTCCCTTCGATGGCGCGATCAGCGTGACTTGCGAGAGCGACGACAACCGCAGTGCGATCAGATCCTGACCCGCGACATCCCTACCCCTGCGGCGAAGGGGGAAACGGGCCCAGGGGGCCGGCTGCCGGCGACGCCCTTGTTTCCCATCGACAAGCCTCCTCCATCCATGAGATCGCCAAGCCCACTCAGAAGAGGCTCCTTGTGGCGGACGAAGTGCCAGATGTCCAGACGACCGTACAATCAGGGAACTCCACCTGAACCGGCTAGCCCAAGACCTCGAAGCCGCGTGGAACCGGGTGGAGACCTCCATCGGCACCAAGAAACCCCGCGAATACGACCAAGCCGTCGACCTCCTCCGCGACCCGCACGCCCTGGCCCTCCGCGACGAGGACACCGGTCCACGTGCGCAGCCAACGCCGTGGAGGCGGCGCCGTGCCGCAGGTCGTGCAGCCGCACCGGCGGCCGCACGGTTCCAGCTCTGGGACGAGCCGATCGAGAGGCGTTGCGCGCGGATGGCCCGCTCGTGCGGAGGTCAGGATGGGCTGCTGCTCGTGCACGGGCCGCTCCTGCGTGACTGGGATGACGGCCTGCACGCTCTCACCTGCTGCGCGGTCTTCCTGAAGGGACTGGCGAGTCAATTGAATGACGCCATACCCTTATCTAGTCAAACAAATGAGGTGAAGAGGTGCGAGGGCGGCCGCTGCAGGATCCGGCGCGACAGCTCGAGCGCGCGCACCGGATTCTGGACGCCGCCGCCGAGCTGATCCTGCGCTGGGGCTACGACAAGACCACGCTCGAGGACGTCGCGGGGCGGGCAGGCGTCGCCAAGGGCACCCTTTACCTGCACTGGAAGTCGCGTGATGAGTTGTTCTCCGCGCTGCTGCGCCGCGAACGCGTCCGCATGCTCGTCGAGGTACGGCGCAGCGACCCCCAAACCCTGCGCGACCTGCTCAGCCAGCTGGCCGCGGGAGTGCTGGGCCGCCCGTTGATGAGGGCGATCCTGCTTTCCGGCGGTGCGGTGCTGGGGAAGCTGGCGCGGCAGAAGCAGCGCAGTACCAGCGCGCTGGAGCTGGGCGAGGCATTCCGGGTCTACCTGGGCCGGCTGGCCGAGCTGGGCGCTGTACGCACGGATCTGGCCGAGGGCGAGCCGTACCTGCTCGTCAGCTCGACCGTCTACGGATTCCTGACGCTGCAGGCCGCGCTGCCGGAGGATCAGCGGACGCCGGACGACCGGCTGGCGGCGCTGATGGCCGACGCGGGCGTGCGGGTGCTGGGCGCGGACGGGGTGGCGACCGAGCAGGTGACGCAGGCCACGCGTGCTTACCTCGGCACCATCGCGGACCTCTCCGATCGCAAGCTGGCGGAATCTCTTGGCGGGCTTGCTGCTGGGAGCGCTGGTACGTCAAGCAAGGCGGCCAGCCCTCAGTGAGCCAGACCTGGTTCTCCGCTGACCAGCCCTCCCCATGGCCCCGCCAGGGTTGTTACGAGGGTCGGATGCCTGCGTTCAGTTCGTCCCACTTGTGGATGAGCTGGGGGACTTCGTGGCGCAGGAAGGCGAAGAAGCGCCGGGTCTCGTCCATGCGTTGTCCCGCGGGCGTGTCCAAGCCGAGCGCCTCCACCCCGTCGCTCGCTCCCTCTTCGAAGCGGCGGAACACCTCGTCGCTCGACGCCGCCGCCCTGTACCAGGCTGTCGGATCGACGCGGTAATGGTCGCGTCGCTCCCCTAGCTCCCTTTCCCTGGTGACCATCCCGACGCGCGCCAGGTACTTCACCGCCCCCGAAACCGCCGATGGTCCCACCTGGAGAAGATCGGCCAGCTCGGCGGCGGTGAGCCGTCCGTCGTCGGCGATGAGGAGCGCGGCAAGCACGCGCGCCGCCATCCGTGGATAGCCGACCTCAGACATGATCACTGCGAACCGCTCAAGGAACCGTCGCGCCTCGTCGGTCATGCACACCTCTCAATCGATGGCCACAGACTACAGAATACTGACACTTCACGTATTTCGTGAAATCGCTGTATTGTTCAAAGTATGTCAAACATGATCTCCGTGTCCGGTCTGGTCAAGACCTTCGGGCGGACGCGGGCGCTCGACGGCCTGGACCTGTCGGTCCGCGCCGGTGAGGTGCACGGCTTCCTCGGCCCGAACGGCGCCGGCAAGTCCACGACCATCCGGATCCTGCTCGGCCTGCTGCGCCAGGACTCGGGCACGGCCCGGCTGCTGGACGGCGACCCGTGGCGCGACGCGACCACCCTGCACCGGCGCCTGGCCTACGTGCCCGGCGACGTCACCTTGTGGCCGACCTTGTCCGGCGGCGAGGCGATCGACCTGCTCGGCCGGATGCGGGGCGGCCTCGATCCCCAGCGCCGCGCCGAGCTGCTCGAAGCCTTCGAACTCGACCCACGCAAGAAGGGAAGGGCCTACTCCAAGGGCAACCGACAGAAGGTCGCGCTGGTCGCGGCGCTGTCCTCGGACGCCGAACTGCTCATCCTGGACGAGCCCACGTCCGGGCTGGACCCGCTGATGGAGGCGGTCTTCCAGGAATGCGTCCAGGAAGAACGCAGCAAGGGCCGCACGGTGCTGCTGTCCAGCCACATCCTGGCCGAGGTCGAGGCGCTGTGTGACCGGGTGAGCATCATCCGCAACGGCCGTACCGTCGAGACAGGAACGCTCGCCGAGCTCCGCCACCTCACCAGGACCTCGATCACGGCCGAACTCGACGGCCCTCTTCCCCGGCTCGCCGGGACGGCGGGCGTGCACGACCTGCGGACGCAGGGCAACCGGCTCAGCTGCCAGGTCGACGGCGACGCGCTGGACCCGCTGCTGCGCGAGCTCGTGCGGGTAGGCGTGCGTAGCCTGGTCAGCCAGCCGCCGACTCTGGAGGAGATGTTCCTGCGCCACTACGAGAGCGACCTGGCCGGTAGGCACGCGGCGGCCCAGCGATGAACACCCTCACCGGCACCGGTGGAATGATCCGGCTCATCCTGCGACGGGACCGGGTGCGGCTGCCCCTCTGGTATGGGCTCGTGACGCTGCTCGTGCTCGGCGTGGCCGGCTCGGTCGCGGGCGCGTATCCCACCGAGGAGGCGCGCCAGGCCTTTCTGCACACCACCAACGGCGATCCGACGCAGCTCATGATGATCGGCCCGATCTACGACTCCTCCCCCGCCGGGCTCGCGGCATGGCGCGTCCGCGGGCAGGCCGCCCTGCTGATCTCGCTGGCGAGCCTCTTCCTGGTGATCCGGAGCACCCGCGGGGAGGAGGAGGCCGGCCGTAGCGAGCTGCTCGGCTCGACCGCGGTCGGCAGGCACGCGGCGCTGACGGCCGCGCTGGTCGTGGCGTTCGCCGCCAACCTGGTCACGGCCCTGCTCATCGCGCTGGGCCTCGCCGCGCAGGGAATGCCCGCCGGGGGCTCGCTGGTGATGGGCCTGTCGGTCGGCGCCGCCGGCTGGGTCTTCGCCGCGCTCGCCGGCCTGGTGGCCCAGCTGACCGAAAGCTCCCGTACGGCCGCCGGCCTCACCGCCACGGTGATGGGCGCCCTGTACGCGGTGCGCGCGGTCGCCGACCTCCAGTCGAGTCCCGGGCTGGCCTGGCTGTCGCCGTTCGGCTGGACCCAGCGCATGCACCCCTTCGCAGGGGATCACTACTGGCCGCTCCTGCCCGTCGTCGGCCTGCTCGTGGTGCTGGTGACCGCCGCCTACCAGATGTCGGCGCGCCGGGACCTGGCGGCGGGGATCCTGCCGCCCAGGCTCGGACCCGCGGTCGCGGCGCCTGGCCTGCGCACCTCGTTCGCGCTGGCGTGGCGGCTGCAGCGGGGCACGCTGCTGGCCTGGGCCCTGGCGTTCACCGCGTTCGGCGCCGGGCTCGGCGGCGCGGCGCTGAGCTCCGCCCAGCAGCTGAATGCCAGCGAAGCTCTCCAGGGCATGATCGTTCGGCTCGGAAGCGACGGCCGTCCCGTCGACGGCTTCTTCGCCTTCGTGATCTACCTGATGAGCCAGGTCATCACGATCTACGCGATCCAGGCGACCCTGCGCCTGCGCGCGGAGGAATCCTCCAGCCGCGCAGACGCCGTCCTGACCGGCCCCGTCGGCAGGCTGCGCTGGGCGGGCGGCCATCTGGCGCTCGTCGCCGCGGGCTCGGCTGTCGTGCTCGCCGGGCTCGGCATCGGGATGGGCCTGGTCTACGGGCTGTCCACGGGAGATCCTGGCGGGGAGATCGCCCGGATGCTGGCCGCGAGCCTGACGCGGCTACCGTCGGTGCTGGTGCTGGCCGCCGTCGCGACGCTGCTGTACGGCCTGTTCCCGGGAATCGCCGCGATCGGGGCCTATACGGTGCTCGGGCTGTGTTTCCTGCTGGAGTTCGCGGTCGAACTGCTGCACGCCGATCCGTCGCTGCTGCGGGTCTCGCCGTACGCGCAGACCCCCGGGCTGCCGGTGGCGGAGTTCACAGCGACGCCGTTGATCGCGCTGATCGCGGTCGCGGCCGCCCTCACGGCTGCGGGAATGACCGCGCTTCGCCGCCGTGACCTGGGATAGTCGCCTGGCTGGAACGGAGGCCGCGCCCCGAAGCCCGGGACGCGGCCTACTCCAGATCCGGTCCGCGAAAGCCGGCTGTATCACCCCAGACCCGGCGGCGCGGCAGGCAGCTGCCCCTGGCCGGTGACCAGGGTGCGCCCCGGCAGGGCGGCGGCGACCGGCTGCAGGGCCTGGCGGGTGTCTTCGTACGTGGTCAGGCAGGTGACGATCAGCGGGCTCGCGGCCACGGCGTCCTCGATCGTCTCCGCGTGGATCGCGCCCTTGGCGGCCAGGCGTGCGGCCTTGTGCGGCGTACGGTTCCACACCGTCGTGGGGCGCCCTGCCCTGATGAACGCCTCGGCGATGGCCGTACCCATCGAGCCCAGCCCGATGACGGTGACCTTGTCGTCTGTCATTGCGTGTTCCTCGGTGATGTGTGGTGATCGGGTCAGTGGTGAGCAGACACCGCGTGCTTGCCGGCGCCCTGCGGGGACGTCTTCTTGTCCCGGTGCAGCAGCAGGAGCAGCGCCGTCGCGAGCCCGGCCAGCGCGAAGATCGCGGTGGCCAGGAAGGCCGCCCGGAATCCGTCGTTCAGGCCCTCGGGGCCGGCGCCGGTCGTGGCGGCGAAGGCGACCGACGAGGCGATCGCGATGCCGAGCGCGGCTCCGATCTGGAAGACGGCGTTGTTGCTGCCGGAGACCAGGCCGGACTCCTCGGGCTTGGCGCCGGTGAGCGAGGCGATGGAGGCGGCGACGTTGGTGCTGCCGATGCCGGAGCCGAAGACGACCAGGCCGAAGAACAGGTCGCTCCAGTAGCCGCCGTCGGGGTCGATCCGGGTCAGCAGCAGCAGGCCGCCGGCCAGCAGCGTCATGCCCGCGATCGCGATGGGCTTGTAGCCGACCTTGGCGACCAGTCGGGCGCTGACGTTCGCGCCGATGATCGACATGACCGCGTAGATGGCGGTGCTGAGCCCGAACTTCACCGCGCTGTAGCCGAGGACCTGCTGGGCGTAGAGCGAGGTGATGAGCGCCCCTCCGTACACCGTCATGGCGACGATGAGCATCAGGACGTTGCCGCCGACCACGGTCGGCGAGCGGAAGATCCGCAGCGGCACCAGCGGGGCCTGCGACCGGTCCTCGATCACGGTGAAGATCACGAGCAGTACGGCGGCGCCGACGAGCATGCCGATGGTCCGGCCGCTGCCCCAGCCGGCCAGAGGCGCCTCGGAGACGGCGTAGACCAGCAGGACGATGGCGGCGGTGATCGTCACCGCGCCCGCCGGGTCGAAGCGGCGGCGGCCCTCCCGGACCGGTGTCGCCTTGAGCAGACGGGGGCCGAAGACCAGGACCGCCGCGACGACCGGGACGTTGATGTAGAAGATCCACTCCCAGCCGAGCCCGTCGGTGATCGGGCCGCCGATGAGCAGCGCCGCGGTCGCGCCGAAGGCGCCGACGCCGGTCCAGATGCCCAGCGCCTTGTTGCGCTCGGGCCCTTCGGCGAAGGTGTGCATGAGCACCGCCATCGCGGTCGGCGTCATGATCGCGGCGGCGACGCCCTGGACGATCCTGGCGGTGATCAGCACCGAGTCGTTCCAGGCCAGGCCGCACAGCACTGAGGCGAGGCCGAACAGGGCGGTGCCGAACAGGAACATCCGGCGTCCGCCGAGCAGGTCGGCGGTGCGCCCGCCGAACATCAGCAGGCCGCCGAAGCTCAGCAGGTACGCGCTCATCACCCACTGGACGCCGCCCGGGGAGAAGCCGAGCTCGGTCTCGATGGAGGGCAGGGCCAGCATGACGATCTGGGAGTCGACGATGACCATGAAGAAGGACGCCACCAAGAGGGTCAGCGCCAGCCATCTCCGAGGGTCGGGGGCTTCCAGAGGGTCGCGAGGTGTCATCTTTTCCTCTTCCGGGACGCATCAGGGCAGCGCGAAGCCGCCCCGTGGGGATGTCTGGCCTGGTGAGGCCTAGTGCGGAGGGGAGATCCTCGCGGTCAGGCACATGCGATCGAGCGCGTTCGCGCACCTGCCTGATCGCACGCCGGCCGGGCGGCCCATCCATCACTCGACCACCACGAAGTACTGGCAGGAACTGCTCGCCCTCGTCGCGGCGGGTGAGGGCGTCACGATTGCCGCCGCCCAGGGCGCCCGCTACTACCCACGGCCCAACCTGGTCTACGTCCCGTTCCACGACGTCGGGCCGTTCGAGTACGCGCTGATCTGGCGTACGGCGAGCGTCTCCGCCAAGGCCCTCGCCTTCACCAGGGTGGCCGTGGAGACGCACTCCTCCAGGGCATGACCGGCGCCGAAGCGCCCACCCCTGGCAGGCCTTGCCGGTGGCCCGCCGGCCATCTGCGCCTGACCCGAACGACTACGAGATCAACGGCGATCAGGTCGTCGAGGTCGGCGAGTACGCCTATCGGTGGCGTGGACGACCAGCCCTCAAGGTCGGGGAACGAGTGTTGCTTCCCGAGAACTGGGTCAGCCATCGTCGGCAGAGCAGAATCCGACCAGAGCTGACCCGCTTTTTCTGGGGACTCCTGCTTCGCTCACCGGCCGAAGAGGAGATGCTGACGCCGACAACATCCATCCGAAATCCTGTCTTCGAATCATCGGTATCGGGCCTGGAAATACCGAACGACGGAGAGGCCGTCAAAGGAAGAGCGATCGGCCGACAGGCATGGGTATTTCCGGGGCGGCACATCACGGCAGAGCGACGTAATAAAGCTCTTCACTTCGATCCGTAGGTTCCGGATTCGAGAGCCGGGCGCCCTATCACGATGACCTGGGCGGATCACCCCATCTGTGTGATCTGGAAGCGCGCCCGGCTGCGGTCAGCCCGGCGTGCTCGATGACCATCTGCGCCGCCCGTCGTAGCTATTGGTCTCAGTGAGGCCCCTCCTGCGGAGACGGACGTCGGCACGTATTCACGAACGCCAGGAAACCAAGACCTTTTTCGTATCCACGTACCTTTGAAACATCGTAAACGCGGCCAAAAAGTGACGCTTCCGGAAGGCGTACGCACGACACGGAGACGCCGCCCGGCGCGGTCTGCCGCTGTGCCACGCCCCTTCCGCATTCCATGGGGGCAGATGTCGGGTATGTGTAGACTCCCGGGTCCATGAAGAGCCGCTTGCTGATTTCCGGTGCCACGCTGGCCATGGTGTTATCGGGGTGCCAGTTCGGCCCTGCCTCGTCCACCCCGGCCTCGTCGGGCGAACGTCCCATGTCCTCGACCGCGCCGGTGGCGCCGGCGTCCGCCTCCGCCCCGCCCGATCGGGTGCTGGCCGGCCGGGAGGGCAGCGTGGAAGGCAGGCGATTCCGTATCGACGTGGTCCAGCTGGTACGACGGGACCGGTTCGTGAACCTCACCTTCACCCTCGCCCTGACGGCGGGCGACGGCTGGCTGGTGCACAACGCCTTCTCCGCCGTCCCGCAGGCGAACCCCACCATCGACGGCGTCTACCTGATCGACACGGTCAACGCCAAGAAGCACCTTGTCGCGCTGGACAGCGCGGGCGGTTGCGTGTGCAGCCGGACCAAGGACCTGTCCCTCAACCCGGGGGACACGGCGGTCTTCTCCGCGACCTTCGCCGCCCCTCCGGAGGGCGTGAAGTCCCTGGACGTCCACATCCCCCATGCCGGGACGCTGGCCGATGTCCCCCTTTCCTGACCTCCTGCTCGCGGTGGCGCTGCTCACGCCGACGCCCCGCCCGCCCGTCCAGGTGCCCGTCAACACCGCTCCTCCCGCCACCGCGCCGGTCCTGGACCTGAACGGCGAGGTGCGGGGCATCACCGCCGACGTCCTGGACATCGGGGAACGCACATCCAACCTGGACGAGTCGCTGATCCAGGAGACCCGCGGCGCCCGTGACAAGATCACCGTGGCGGCCGACGTGCTGTTCGCCTTCGACAAGGCCACCCTCACCGGCAAGGCCAGGAGCCGGCTGGCGGAGACAGCCAGGCTGCTCACGACCAGGGCGCGCGGCAAGCAGGTGCGCGTGGACGGCTACACCGACGCCAAGGGCTCTGACGCCTACAACCGGACGCTCTCCCAGGCCCGCGCCCGGGCCGTACAGCAGGCGTTGACCAAGCTCCTGGCCGGTTCCGGGATCACGTTGACCGTGCAGGGCCATGGCGCGGCTGACCCGGTGGCGCCCAACACCACTCCCGAAGGCGCCGACAACCCCGCCGGGCGGGCCAAGAACCGCCGCGTGGAGATCAGCTTCCCTCGCTGACCGCGGGCTCGGCGGCCGGGGGCTGTCCGGTCAGGTTCCTGGCGCAGGCCGACAGCAGCGCGGCCAGGTGCCGTACCTCCTCGGGCGGGAAGCCGGTGGTCATGCGGCGCTCCACGTCGAGCACGATCGTGTCGGCCTGGTCCAGCAGGGCTCGGCCGGGGCCGGTGAGCGTGATCGGCAACGCGCGACCGACGTCCGGCCGTTCGGCGACGGAGACCAGGCCGGCCGAAGTGAGGCCGCCGAGCACGTCGCGCAGGGACTGGCGGGTCACGAAGGTACGGCGGGCGAGCTCGGCGGCCGGCGCTCCGGGGGCGTCGGCCAGGGCCCGCAACAGCGCGTACTGGGATATGGACAGCCCCAGAGGTCGTAGCCGCTCCTCGCAGGACCGGCGGAACGCCTGATCGACCTGCTTGACCAGGTAACCGATGCGCTCCCGGACATCCTCTTGACTCATGACAGGAACCTTACACATACTGCTGCATGTAAGGAACCTGACACCAGGAGGGGCCATGCCGTCCACCACGATCACCACCGACGCTCCCGTCGCCACCCTGATCAACGTCTTCACCGTTCAGGCGGACCGTCAGCGCGAACTCGTCGACCTGCTCACGCGGGCCACCGAAGACGTCATGCGGCACCTGCCCGGGTTCGTCTCCGCCAACATCCACGCCAGCACCGACGGGGTCCGGGTGGTCAACTACGCCCAGTGGCGATCGGCGGACGACTTCCACGCCATGCTCGACCTCCCGCAGGCACAGGTGCACATGCGGCAGGCCGCCGCCCTCGCCGACCACTTCGACCCCCACCTGCACACCGTGGAGTCGATCCACCACCGGTGACCCCCGGCGGGCACGTCCGGCAGTCACTCACGCCTGCGGCCCGGTCCGCGGGGGCCTGGCGTTGACATCGGCGATCGAGGCGCGAAGCTTGGTCACCAGCCGCTCCAGGGTGCGCACCTCCTCGGCGTCCCAGTCCGCGGTGAACTGCATCCACCGTTCCCGGCCGACGGCCTCCAGCCGGGCCAGCTCCCGCCGGCCGTCGTCGGTGAGGGTGATCGGGCTGGCCCGGCGGTCGTTCTGGTCGGTGGTCGCCCGCACCAGCCCCTGCCCGATCAGCGTCTGGATCTGCCGGGTCACCGACGACTGGTGCACGCCGAGCTCCTGGGCCAGGTCGGAGGTTCGCGCCGGCTCCTTGGCGGCCAGGAGTTGCAGCGTGCGCAGCAGGCCCGCGCCGGGACGTTGCCGGCGCGCCCGCTCGATGCCGTCGCTGAGCTGCAACAAGGAGTCCAGCATCCGTTGAACGTCGTTCTCGCTCGGTCTCATGCGGTCAGTATACTTGCTTGCTGCACGCAAGTAATGTTAGCGTCGAAGACATGAACGCGATGCAGATCTCCTCCCAGCGCGCCAACCCCGTCTCCGTCGCCGTTTCCCCGCTGGCCGTCCGGCTGGCCAACGCCGCGGCCTGTCTCGGCGTCGCCCTGTTCGTCCTGACCATGACCGTCGCCGCGCTCGGCGCCGACCCCGGCTCCACCGTCTGGAACCGGGCCGGCGGCGTGCTCGCCGGCTCCCTGATCTGTCTGGTCATGGTCAGGAAGGCGCGGGCCGGCAAGCGCGGCGCCTACACCCGGGTGCGGTGGATCACCGCCGTGGCCGGCGTGACGATGATGGTCACCGCGGTGATCGCCGGCTCCTTTCCCCTCTGGTTCCGCGCCGAGCAGGTGGTGCACGCCCTGGTGATCGCGGCGCTGGCCTGTGCGCTCAACGCCCCCGCCCTGCTGGGCGACCGTTCGAACCGAACTCGGTGACGACGGGCGCGGTCCTCGCGGATCGGCGTTCCTCTGTGCAACGCCACCTCGCGCGGGATAGGACGGAAGACGTGAGTCAGCAACTGAACAGACGGGCCCTGTTCGGTGTGGGCGTCCTGGCCGGAGCGGCGGCAGCCTGCTCCTCCTCCACACCCCCGTCGCCGCCGCATCCCGCGCCCTCCTTCGACCCGCGCGACTGGGCCTCCGTCCGGGCCCAGTTCGCCCTCCGCCGGGACGTCGCGCACTTCGCCGCCTTCACCCTGGCCCCAGCGCCCGCCCCGGTACGCGCCGAGATCGCCAAGCACCGCGACGGCCAGGACGTCCTGACCACCGAGCACGACTTCCTGGCCACCCACGAGGGCCTGCGCCTGCTCGCCGCCCGCACCGGCGCGCGGGTGCGCAAAGTCCGCCTCTACGACGACCCCGCCAAGGCCACCGCCGATCGCATGGTCAGCGCGATCAAGGCGGCGCTCGGCCCGCGCACCCGGGTGGTGGCGATCACCTGGGTGCACTCCGGCACCGGTGTGCGCCTGCCGGTCAGGCAGATCGCCGCCATGCTGGCCGACGTCAACGCCCGGCGCGACGAGCACGACCGCGTCCTGCTGTGCGTCGACGGCGTGCACGGCTTCGCCGCCGTGGCCGACAAGGTGACCGACCTGGGCTGCGACTTCCTGGCCAGCGGGACGCACAAGTGGTTGTTCGGCCCACGCGGCACCGGCGTGTTGTGGGGCCGCGCCTGGGACGCCCTGTCCCCGGTCATCGCCGGCTTCGGGCAGAAGTCGTTCGAGATCTGGCAGCTCGGCACGCCGCCCGGCCCCACCACGGCCGAGCTCGCCACGCCCGGCGGGTTCAAGGCCTTCGAGCACCGGTGGGCGATGCCTTCGGCGTTCGCGTTCCAGGAGGCGATCGGGCCCGACCGGGTGCAGCAGCGCGTCCAGGAGCTGGCCGGCAGGCTGAAGGCGGGGCTCGCCGGGATCAAGCACGTCACGCTGGCCACCCCGATGGACCCGGCGCTGTCGGCCGGGCTGGTGTGCTGCTCGATCACCGGCATGGAACCCCTGCAGGCGGTCGACGCACTCCGCCGGAGCAAGGTGGTGGCCGGCACCACCCCCTACAACGGGACGTTGCTGCGCTTCGGCACCACCATCGTCAACACCCCCGAGCAGGTGGACCAGGCCGTCAAGGCCGTGGCCATGCTGGTCTGAAGCACCCCGCCGAGCCGCCGGGGAAGCCGGCTTGGCCGGCTTGGCCGGCTCGACTGCTACACCTCAGGTTTACACCGGTGGTTGGATGTTCCCCCGGTGAACCGGCAGATATGGTCGCGTCTCGTTGCTGCCCTTGTGGGCGGTTGAGTGGTTTCTGCGACGGGGGCGATGCAGGATGAGGCGCGCGATGCCGGCGGCCGGGCTGGCGATGGCGATCGTGTCGGCGAGTGCGTGCGGCACCGGGATCCCGTCCTCCCAGCGCTCTCCCGAGCAGGCCGGTCGCACCTCCGTCCCCGGCGTGGTCGCGGCGTCGTCGCAGCCCTCGCCGAGGGGCGAGGGCCGGCCGTTGGGCAGCCGGACCCTGGGGGTGAGCAACAAGATCACCGTTCGGCTGCTGGCCCTGGACCGGGTCTCGGCCCAGGCCGTGGTGGCCCGCTGGCGGGTCCGCAACGACCTGAAGGAGGACTACTACTTCAGCGCCAGTCTGGCCGTGCCGTGGAACAGCGCGAACCTCGGCCAGAACGCCATCGGCGGAGTTTCCTTGCTCGACAGCGGCAACGACCGCTGGTATTTCCCGCGCGGCTACCGCAACGGCGACTGCCAGTGCACCCGGGGCTGGCCGACCGTCAAGGCGGGCCAGGAGCAGGAGATGGTCGCCGTCTTCCCCGCGCCGCCGCCCGGCGTCACCCGTCTCGACGTCCTGTTCCCGCAGGCGCCGCCGTTTCTGGACGTTCCTCTGGGGCAGGCGCCGCCGACGCCCTTACGCGTGCAGGACGGCGAGGACCCGGTGGATCCCGACTCCGCCCGCGTCGGCGACCCGGTGACGCTGTCGATCGTGAACCAGGTCGAGCAGGCGGGCGCGGCCCAGGACGACGATGGCCGGGTGGTGTCGGTCAGGCTGTCGACCGACGTGCTGTTCGCGGTGAACAGGGCCGATCTCTCGCGCGCGGCCCACGCCGCTCTGCGGGAGGTGGCCACGCAGATCGACCGGTCCCCCGGTGACGAGGTCCGCATCGACGGCCACACCGACGACACCGGCACCGACGCCGTCAACGACCCGCTGTCGCGACGACGCGCCGACAGCGTGCAGGCAGCCCTGAAGAAGCTGGTCACCCGCTCGGGCGTGCGTTTCCGCGCGTACGGCCATGGCTCTCGTGATCCGATCGCCGACAACGATCGCGCCGAGGGCCGCAGGACCAACCGGCGGGTCGGCATCACCTTCGACCGCCCACCCGCGGCGCCCGCCGGCCAGGCACGGGCGACCGTCAGGCGCTCACCGGCCGCCGTGCCGTCCGCGGCGGCGACGGGCACGACGCTGCCCGTGCTCGGCCGCGCCCGGGCCGGGAAGGCGCCCGGCGTCGAGGGCGCCTGGCCGGAGGAGGCCGAGGTACGCGTCAACGAGCTGACCAGGGACGCAGGCGGTTACGTGAATCTGGTGTGGACCCTGCGCAACGACGGTGACACACCGCTCAACGCCTGGACCTCCTCCCACGACTCGGGCGGTGTGTACGCGGAGGCCAGCACCAGCGCCGCCGCACTCGTGGACGGCCCCCGCCGGTACCGTCCGCTGCGTGACGCCCGGCACCACATCACCGTGGGCCCGTACCTGCTGTCCGTGACGCGCCCGGAGTACCTGGTGACCAAGGGTGAGGAGTACACGCTGTGGGCGATGTTCAAGCCTCCTGCGGACGTGTCCACCGTCACCGTCCAGATCCCCGGCTTCGAACCCGTCGAGGGTCTCGCCATCCGGTGACGGTTCGACGTGCCACAGGAGAAAATCTGCAGTCGTCACTGTAGACATTCCGGTTGAGGCGAGCTAGAGTTTCTGACATCGCAAGGAACGGATCCACGAGGGCGGCGCAGGACGAGCAGCACGACGGGGCCGCCCGGACGACGTGGAGAGCAGTACAGAAGAAGGAAGAGGCAGAAGGTCGGACTGCCGCGGCCAGGCTGATCGAACATGGGGCCGTGACGGTGGACGCGCTGCCATTGCACGAAGTCGGCACAGAGATCGACGTGCCGATGTGGAGATAACCGGAAAGGAGTGTTGGACGCCATCAGGATCGCCCGTCGCCGGCGTATCGCCGCACGGGTACCGCAGTTCCACGAACAGGACGGTGGTCTACGGTCACGCTTACGCGATCCCCGCATTTCGCCCCAACGGGCTGACAATTGCGGAACAAGAGAATCGGCCAGCAGGCCGATCGATGGTGTTAAACCTCATTCGGGCCCCGGCGCATCATGGCGCCGGGGCCCCTGTTCGCATTCAGGAAGGTTGCATGGATCAAACAGACCAGGCTCAGGCCGCCGCCACCGTCAGCCGGCACCAGCCGCATCACCTGCCGACGCCCCCCGCCACCGCGTCCACCGCGTCCGTCGTATCGGCCGCAGCCGGCCAGAGCCCTGAGCAACGGCTCGACGACGACGACTACTCGGCCTACAGCATGGGACGGGCCGCGGAGATCCTCGGAGTCACCCCGGCGTTCCTGCGCAGCCTCGGCACGGCCAAACTGATCGAGCCGCTGCGTTCGGAAGGCGGCCACCGCCGCTTCTCCCGCTACCAGCTGCGTCTGGCCGCCCGCGCCCGCGAACTCGTCGACGCGGGCACCCAGCTGGAGGCGGCGTGTCGCATCATCATCCTGGAAGACCAGCTCGCCGAGGCCCTGCGGATCAACGAAGAACTCCGCCGGCGCGGCTGACCCGCGCCCCGGGCCCAGGCCCGGGTCCGGCATCGGGCCATTGTCCGGACGCAGGCAAAGGAGGCGAGCTCCGGGGATTTGTGCTCGCCTCTGTACGACGCGGCGGACGTAACTCAGACACCTCGTGACACCTTTGTTAACAGAAGGTAAACGATACGGACACCCTGAATCCTGTAAAAAAGGGTGACGTATGATGCCTTGCGGTATTAGGCGGGCGAAAGGTGCTTAGGTGGCGGACGCGTTCGAGGCGGAGGTCAGCGCGCTCGCGGGCGAGATCAACCAGCAGGTGGCCCGCGTACGCGAGGCGTTCGGAGAGCTCTCCGCCCTGGAGCACACGGCACGGTCGGCGGACGGGATGGTGACCGTGACCGTCGGCCGCCACGGTCAGTTGCGCGGCGTCGAGCTGAACCCCCGGGCCTATCGCAACCTGTCCCCCAGCCAACTGGCCGACGCGATCATGCAGCAGGCCAATGCGGCCACCGCCGCGGTCTCCGAGCAGAGCAGGCAGCTGCTGGACCCCCTCATGCCGGACGGCCTGCCGTACGAGGACGTCTTCGGCGAACGGGCCACGCTCGACGCGTTCTTCCCCGGCCCCGTGGAGCCGGCCCCGTGAGCGGCTACCACGTGCAGGGGGAGGCGCTGTACCGGGAGGCCAGGACGTACGAGCTGGTCGCGGGGAACGTGGAGCAGGTGCGCGCCGACCTCCGCGCGGCCTTCAACCGGGACCGGAACACGCTGGGCGACGACGAGTACGGCGCGGAGCTGGCCAAGAAGCTGCCCGAGATGGAACGCGGCATCTTCGATGCCCTGACGACGTACATCGACCAGCTGGAGAACGTCGCCTCGGGGCTGAACGCGAGCGCCCGCAACTACAAGGCGGCCGAGCCCACTCCCCCCGTCACGCGGAACTGATCGTCCATGGGGTTCGACGGGTTCCTGGTGCCCGACTTCGCCAAGCCGTACGTCGGCTGGGTGGTCGGCATGGACTGGCCGGAAGGGGACGAGACCGGCTGTTTCCGGCTGGCCGACGCGTGCGTGATCGCCGCGCACCGGCTCGTCGAGGGCACGGGCGCGGACCTGCCGGGCAGCGCGCGCAGGATCGGCAAGGACTGGGACGGCGAGGCCCATCTCGCCTTCGCCGCCCACGTCGACAAGGTGGCGGGCGGTCAGGTCGCCCTCGCGGTCAAGCGGCTCGTGGACGCCGCGGTGGCGCTCAACGGCGTGGGCGTGCAGATCCAGTACGCCAAGTACATGATCGAGGTCACCGTCTGGCTGCTGATCATGCAACTGGGGTATCTGCTGGCCGCGGCCCTGGCCACCGGCGGGGCGAGTCTGGCGCTCGTCCCACCGCGGCTGCAGCTCGCCCGGCTGACGGTCGCGCAGATCGCCCGGCAGTGCCGGCGCAACATCCTGCTGTTCGCCGGGATCGTGGCCGGCATGGACCTGGGCATCCAGGGCGTCCAGATGGTGCAGGGCCGCAGGGACGACATCGACGTCCGGCAGCTCGTCATCTCGGCGGCGAGCGGCGCCGCCATGGGCGGGCTCATGGGGGCGGTCTCGGGCGGGCTGAGCCGCCTGGCCACGCCCACGCTGCGGGCCGGGCTGACCAGGGCCGAGATGTCCACGGCCGAGAAGCTGCTGGCGGCGGCGCACTCGTCGTTGTACGGGCAGGCCGCGCAGTTCGCCGTGACCGGCGGGATCACGACGGCCGGCTCCATGCTGGTCCAGGGCAACTTCAGCTGGGACCTGCTGGCCAAGGGCATCACGTCCAGCGCGCTCGGCGCGGACGGGCAACACCTGACCTCGCCCCTGCCGCACGGCGCCGACGGCCCGGCCGCGCCCCACTCGTCCTCCCCGTCCGGACATCCGCTGTCGGGCCCGGACGGCGGGCCCAAGACCGGCGCCGACACGCTCCTGGCGGCGGTGAACCACAACCAGCGGACCGTCGAGTCGCCCGCCTGGCACAGCCCCGACCTGCCGTCCGAGGTGCTGCAAGGTCTGACGTCCCAGCTGGCGTCCGCCGACCCGGGGCTGCCGAAGCCGGAGATCCATCCGCCTCGCGTCGTCGAGATGGGGGCCCTGGGCGAGACGGCCGTGCACGACGTCAGGGTGCCGGTGGACCCGCGGGCGGCGGCGCACGCCATGACCGCCGGGATCACGGGGATCGTCCCGCGGGAACGGGCCGTGATCCGCCTTTGGCTGGCCGAGGCGCTCGCCAGCAGCGACCGCGAGGTCTGGACCAACCACCTCCAAAGGGGGGTGGCGCTCGGCGTCGGCGACAAGGTGATCTACCTCAAGCTCCGGCCGAACGAGTTCACGCACGTGGAGCAGCCGAGTCTGCCCCCGGAGAAGCCGGTCGCCTTCGGCGGGGACGGCGTGGACGGCAAGTCCTCGCGGGGCTCCTCGCTGGACCGGACCGCGGGGCTGATGAAGGGGCTCTACCACTCGCCGGACGAGGCCGAGGCGAACGCCCTGCCCCGATCGGGCGTCACCAGCACGGCCCGGACGACCCACACGAACGGCGTCGAGGTCATCAGCGGGCACAAGGCCATCTCCCCCGCCCATGACTACTTCGCCGCGGACGTCGTCCTCGACGTCTACCGCGACGGCGAGCGGGTCACGCAGACCGCGGCGGTGCCGGACCTCTCGCTGACCATCCCCTTCCCCAAGCAGTTCACCCGGGAAGGGCCGCTGCTGAGCACCGACCACCCGTCGCCGCTCCCCCGCCACGAGGTGCCGGAGGGAGCGGGGCACAAGTTCCGCGACCACGGGATCGCGATCACCGGGCTGGACGTCACGCCTCTCGTGCTGGAGGTGCAGCGCCGGGGGCTGGCGGCGGGGCTGCCCGCGGGCGAGGTGGTCAAGATCACCGACCATCTCACCTCCAGCCTGCTCAGCGAGCAGGGGATGAAGAACCGCAGCCAGTCGATGTTGTCGAGCGGGGTCTCCTCCGAGGCGATCCGGTACAAGACGTCCCTGCTGGGGTCGGAGGAGGACGCCGTCCGGATCACCGGCGAGATCACGCGGGTCGAGCCGATCGACGGAGGCGGGCGCGCGCCGGTCGAGACGATGTTCCGGGACGACCTGGGGCGGCGCGAGAGCGAGGGCACGTCGCACCGGCAGGGCGCGAGCGTCGGCGTGCACGCGGGCGGCAAGATCGGGTTGCCGCTGGGCGAGCACGGGGAGGTCGTCGCGCGGGCCGTCGGCGGGGTCGGCTACGGGACGGACCACGTCACCTCCGCCAACCGGGCGCACGGCAACCACACCGTCCTGACCAGGCTCGGTGACGTCACCATGTACGACGCCCGGATGCGGCTGCAGGTCGAGACCGAGACGCTCGGCGCCTTCGAGGTGGAGGTGAACGCCGAGCTGATCGTCCCGGCGCGGGACGCGTCCCGGATGGAGCAGGACGTCTTCGGGCACGATCTGCGGCCGCCGGGCGAGTTCAACGACATCCAGCGCAAGCTCGCCGACCTCCACCGGGAGATCGACGACGTGCGGGCGGAGTTCACGCTGAACGAACCGGTCGGCGAGTACCCGGCCAGGGGCGAGCACCCCAACCGCGGCTACGACCCGCACGTCCTGGAGCCGGAGACGCTGGCGGCCGGTCGCGGCACGGGGCTCGGCAGCGGCGTCCGGGTCCATGGGGAGACGCTGCTCAGCGCGGAGCTCCACCAGGCCGTCGACCGGGCGCTGCCCGACCTCCCGCCGGCGATCAGGCGGCAGATCATGCGGGACGTCGAGAGCCGCTTCGGCGTCGTGGCGCTGGAAGCCGACCTGACGCACGCCCTCCACGGCATCAGGTACGACAGGACGATCGGCGGCTACACCGTCGAGATCCTGGCCGAGGGCACGCTGGGCCGCCGACACGAGGTCGGCGCGTCCGACCTGACGGTCAACGAACGCCGGATCACCTCGCGCACCGACACCAGCCAGCGGGAGACCTCCCGCACGGGCCGCGCGGAGGTGCGCGGGGTCGCACGCGCCGACGTGGGGGAACGGCTCAAGATCGACCCGGTGAACCTGTCACTCTCCGGCAGCGGCACGAAGTCGGAGAGCACCGGCTTCTCCTCGGGTCACACGAGGTACGACCGCACGGAGACCAGCGGCGGCTTCACGATCACGCGGGATCTGTCCTTCGATGTCAGGATGCGGATCTCGCGGGACGGCACGGAGACGCTGAACACCTCGTGGGAGGTGCACGGCAGCAGGGCGGAGATCCTGGTGCCGGACGTGCACCTGCCGCAGCGGCCGGTGCTCGCGCAGGACGTCGCGCGTCTGGGACGGGTCGAGTCGTCCGCCGAGCGGCCCGCCGACCTGTGGCGGCCCGGCGCCGACGAGTTGTCGGCCATCGTCCGGATGGGGGCCATGCCCGACCTTCCGGGCACGCTGGCCGGGGCCTACAACCGGTGGGCGGGGTTGCCGGCGGCCGCGGAGCGGCTGGACGTGCCGCCGGTGTTCGAGACCGCCACCGACGTGATCAACCTGGAGACCATGATCACGTCTCATCCCGACGGCCTGCACTACACCGTGTCGGACCGGGCGGGCACGCGGCACGACCTGCACGTCAAGGCGCACGTGGCCGAGATGCGGCACGTCAAGTCGGAGACCGGGGTGGAGCACGAGAGCTACTCCAGCAGCAACTCCAGGGCGCTGGACGGCGAACGCGGCAGGCGCGCGGTCGGCGGCCACGCCAGGACCGGCCTGCGCGTCACCCTGAGCGACGGCGAGGCCGCGCACGGAGCCGGGGAAGCCGGCGGGACCGAGCGCAAGGTCGTGGCACGGGCGGGCGTGCACGGCGCCGCCAAGCGCAGTGCCGTGGAGAGCTCCTACCTGGGCAGCAGCGACGTGTCCCGGGTCACCTACTCCGACGGCAGCACCTCCCACTGGTACCGCGCGGACCTGGTCCTGGAGGTCACCCCCAGCAGGACCAGCGCAGGCACGGTCGAGCAGGGCCCGACCACGTACGTCCGGGTGGCGGACATCGTGGACCTCGTGCTGCCCGACGAGGTGGCCCGCCGGCACGGGCTCGACGGCCCGCAGGCCGCGGAGCCCGTCAGGCCGGCCGGGGACACGACGCGGGCCTACGCGGCGCCCGAGGCGGCGCTGAACACCGCCTACGTCCAGCACCTCGACGCGGAGGGCGTGCTGCCGCAGATCGTGGAGCTGCTGCGCCGCGACGGCCTCCTCCTCCCCGGCCAGGAGCTCACCAACCACCCGGTGGCCGAACACCTGCGCGGCAACTACGGCCAGGGCGCGCTCGGCACCAAACTGGGCGAGCTGCGCGGGAACGGCGTGTCCTCCTGGCTGTTCGTCACGGACGAGAACGGCCGGGTCACCGAACGCGTCGGCATCCGGGTCACGGCCGAGGTCGGCGACGGCGTACACGTCGGTGAGCGTCCTGACACCGGCCTCATGCTGCGCAACGAGCGCCTGAGCGGCGACCTGAGCGTGCGCGAGGCGGGCACGGACCGTGGCTCGGAGGCGATCGCGCGTTACATGGAGTCCTCGGGCGGCGAGCTCAGGGGAGGCGAGGCGGGGTTCGCGAACTCCCGCGACTCCCACACCGTGGACGGGCAGGGGACGATCGCCAAGGAGATCAACCGCTACCAGACGCGCGAGGCCCCGCAGGAGTTCAGGCATCCGGTCCGGTACGAGATCACGCTCGAACGCGTCCCGGTCCGCCCGCTTCTGGAGCCGGTGCAGAACGTGGCCCGCAACGTGCTGCTCAAGGTGGGCGAGATGACCGGCCACGACGGCGCCGGAAGGCTGTTCGACCGGCACGCCGGGGTCACCGAGACGTCCCGGGCGGTCGTGGACGGCGAGGTCGGCGTCCTGGTGCCGGGCCACCTCACCACGGAGGTGCCGCAGGGCACGCCGGTCGCGGGGCGTACGCCGGTCGTCGCCGCGGATCCGCGCTGGGCGGACGCGAGCGGGCCGAACCCCATGTCCGCCACCCTGGGCGGCGGCGTGCCGAGGGGGGACGTCAGCCAGGTCGCGTTCTCGGCCGCCTCGCTGGTCGAGGAATGGGCGCCGCTGAGCGCGGTGCCGCCGAGGCTGCGGGGCGAGGTGCCGTCCCTGGCCGACCGGCCCGACGGATTCGAGCTCTCCCGCCCGGCCGGCATGTCACTCGCCGAGGCCACCAAGGAACGGACCATGCGCGCCCACCTGGAGCAGTTGCTCGCGCACGAGTACGAGCTCCCGGGAATCGGCAGGGTGGGCATCGACGTCACCGGAGCGCGCGAGATCACCACCGCGCTGGTCAAGCAGCGTGTCTACGCCCAGACCATGAGCACGGTCGGGCACGGCCAGGAGCAGGGCCGCGGCGTGGCGGTCCGGGCGGGCGGGTCCGCCGGGGCGCAGGACGGGAGCCTCGGCTTCGGCGGCGTCGGCGGCAGCGTGAAGACGGCGGACGAGGCCGCGTCGCGGAACGCCAACATCGTCGAACGCAACTTCCTGGAGGAGCAGCACGACAACACCTACCTTGAGCTGGACGTCTCCCTGGTGTTCTACGGCAAGGACAAGCCCCTGACGGTGGACGTCGCGGGCGGCCTGCATCTCCGGCTGACCGCCGACGGACTCGCCGCCTTCGAGGCCGCACACCCCGGCGTGATCGTACGCTGACCTCTTTCTTCCGCGCGTCGGCGAACACGGAACCGCCGGAGAATGCAATTCGTTGAATTGACCGGCTAATAGCCGGAAAAGGGCGGTCACCGGCCGAGGGGAGAGTCATGCGATTGTCGGACTGGTTGCAGATAGCGTCCTTCTCAGGGGTGGTGGTCGCCCTGGTGCTCACGACTCTCCAGTTAAGACTGGTGTCCCGCCAGTCACAGGCTCTCACGCGCTCGATGCAATACGGCGACTACCGCACTCTCGTGGGCCGGCTGAACGAATTCAGGACCGTGCACCTCCGCCAGGACCCGAAATTGCTGGCCTGGGCGCTCAGCACGCGAGGTTTCCCCGGCACGAAGTCGCCCACCTGAGCTCATGCCGGACGACGTATGGCTCACCTGGCAGCGCATCATGCGGGCGGACGTGAAGATAAAGGAGTTCCAGGAGGTCTGGCCCATCGCGCGGGTGTATTACGACCTCGAATTCGGCCGCTTCATGGACGAGATCATGCGCGCCGAATGCCCCTGACGAGTTCGTCAGAAGGGTGGGTGGGCGACGGATTCCAGGGTTTGGATGATTTCTTCGGCGAACAGCAGGGCGGCGGGGCCGGGGCCGTGCTTCTCGCGGCGGACGAGCGAGAGGATGTTGTTGCTGAAGGCGCGGTCGCGCACCGGGCGGAAGGCGAGGGTTCCGTTGTGGTGGTCCTCGGCCATGTCGAACCTGCTGAGAAAGGCGATGGCCTCGCCCGCGGCGGCCAGGCGTTTCATCGTCTCGATCGAGTTGGTGTGGAAGGCGGGCTCGACCTTCAGACCGGCCTCGGCGAAGGTGTCGGCGATGATGCCGTGGATCACCATCGAGCGGTCGGCGAAGATCAGCGGGTAGGCCGCGCACTGGGCCAGGGGGATGGATTCCAGGCGAGCCAGCGGGTGGGCCGGGGCGATGACCGCGCCGAGCCGGGTGTCCATCTGCCAGCACAGTTCGAGCTGCGACGAGGACGGAACGTTGAACCCGAGGCCCAGGTCGGCCTCGCTGTCGGCCACCGCGCGGAGGATCTCGTGGGTGGACAGGGCGCGGATGGAGATGCGCACCTCGGGGTGGCGGGCGTGGAAGTTCACGGTGGCGGTGGAGACGATGCTGCTGGCCAGGCCGGTCATCGTGGCGATCACCACCTCGCCGCTCGGCAGTGACTGCAGGTCGCGGATCTCGGTCACGGCCTCGCGGTACTCCTGAAGCGTCCGGCGCACGTGGGCGAGGAGGACCTCGCCCGCCGGGGTGGGCCGCATGCCGCGCGGCAGGCGTTCGAACAGGGGCTCGCCGAGCTCTTCCTCAAGGAGCAGGATCTGCCGGTTGATGGCCGACGGGGCGACGTGGAGCCGCGCTCCGGCGGCCCGGATGGAGCCGTACCGGGCCACCTCGTCGATGTAGTGCAGCACGCGTGAGTGGAGCATCGAGCCTCCCTGGGCTGAACCGTGCGCAAAAAGAGTACAGTCCGTGCGAAAACGGCTGCTTGTCAGCAACGGTGCCGTGCCATTTCATAGCCACAGCGCGTACGAGCGACACGGCCACGGCGGCCCTCTGATGAAACTCCGCGACCGGCCGCCGGCATCCCGGAGCCGCGTCCTCGGGTCTCGTTCCGCGAGCGGAATCCAACAGCCGAGCAATGAAGCGAGGAAATCATGCTCCAACAGGAGAAGACGGGCCAGGCCGGTGGGACGGACCGGGTCTCGGTCCACTACGACCACGTGCGGGCGGTCTTCGACATCCTGAGCGGGGAGAGGGAGGCGGACCTGCTGCTGCGCAACCTCAGCGTGCTGGACGTGCACAGCGAGAGCGTCTTCCAGGGCTCGATCCTCGTCTACGACGGGCGGATCATCGCGCTGAACCCGGACGAGTCGATCGTGCGGGTCCGCGAGGTGTTCGACGGCCAGGGCCTCTACGCGATCCCGGGGCTGATCGACGCGCACCTGCACTTCGACGCCCAGCTGGCCCACCCGGCGGCGTTCGGGGAGGCGATCGTGCCGAGCGGCACGACCACCATCTTCGCCGAGACCCTGGACTTCGCCAGCGCGGCCGGTGACGAGGCCGTCGAGGCCGCCGCGGCGTTGTTCAAGGACTACGAGAAGCTGCCCTACCGGATCTACGCCTTCGCGCCGGGCAAGAAGACGTCGGTCGAGGTCACCGACGCCATGCTGAAGATGGACCCGGTGATCGGGCTGGGCGAGCTGGCCCACCTGTCCTACATGACCGGCAACGAGGACGACTTCCGCAAGTCCGCCCTGGGCCGCGCCAACGGCGGCTTCGTCAACAGCCACTGGGGTGTGACGGCGCTGCCCGACATGTTGCTGAACTACATGCCCGCGATCGGCGCGCACAACAACCACGATGTCTGGAACGAGGACGACATCGAGAAGAGCATCCGGTACGGCTTCCAGACCCAGATCAAGTTCGGCGTCGGCAGCCCCGAGGTGATCAAGACGATGCTGCGCGCCATCGTCAAGCGCCGCTGGCCGGCCGAGAACTTCCAGATGTGCGCCGACAACATCTCGGTCGACCGGGTGCTGACCAAGGGGCACATCGACTGGGTGATCTCCCTGGCCGTCGAGATGGGCCTCAACCCGATCCAGGCGATCAAGATGGGCACGCTGTACTCCGCGCGCTCCTTCGGCATGGACCACGACTTCGGCTCCCTCGCCCCGGGGCGCTACGCCGACATCGTGCTGACCGACAGCCTGTCGAAGATCAACCCGCGGTACGTGTTCAAGGGCGGCGAGCTGGTCGCCAAGGACCGTAAGCTCCTCAAGCCCGTCGATCTGGACTATTCGGTCATGGTGCAGGAGCCCCGGCCCGGCCTCGCCGACCTGGCTCCCGAACAGCTCGACCTCACGCCGATCGAGATCTCCGACGACGGGACCCGCGCGAAGGTCCTGCTCTTCGACGTCTACGGACGCGGCCACCTGAAGTTCGCCCAGGAGGTCTGGGTGCCGTTCGCGGACGGCGCCGTCGTGCCCGAGGTGGACGGCGTCACGCTGAACCGCATCTCCGTCGTCCAGCGTTACGCGGACGGCGCCCGGCACGTCGTCAACGGGCTGTTCAAGGGGGTCTCGATCGACCGGGGCGCCGTGTCGACGTTCTGGCCCGCGCCCTTCGCCTACTTCGTGGTGGTCGGCAGCGACAGCGCCGAGATGTGCGACAACCTCCGGCAGCTCGACGCCTTCGTCGGCGGCTGCCTCGTGACCGAGGACGGCCGGGCGCAGGCCGCGCTGCCGCTCGACATCTACGGCGTGATGGCCGACATGAGCCTGGCCGAGCTGGTGGACGCGACCCGGTCGATCGACGCCGCCCTGGAGAAGCTGGGCAACCACAACGAGGGCGAGCCGGTCGTCAACAAGCTGCTGACCCTGTTCATCTCACTCGACCGCTTCGGGTTCATGGTCTGAGCCGTGCTCTGAGAAGCGGACACCCCGTCATCCGGCAGGCTCCGGCCGGAACAGCCAACAGTCAAGGAGGCAACTGTGCTACAGCATGAAAAAGAGGCCGGAGTCGTCGACACCGGAAGTCTGGTGCGGCGTTGGATCACCTACGGCGCCGGCATCTACCTGCTGACCCTGGGGGTCAGCCTGGCCATCAGGGCGGGGATCGGCATCTCGCCGCAGAGCAGCCTCACCCGGACGATGACCCTGGTCTTTCCCTCGATCAGCCAGGGGACGTTCAACTTCGCCCTCGAGCTGCTGATGTTGCTGCTGACCTATCTCGTCCTGCCGAAGGACTTCAAGCTCAGGAACTTCCTGGCGTTGATCCCGGCCCTGGTGCTGGCCACGTTCCTCGATCTGAACCTGATGCTGACGAGCTGGATCGCGCTGGACGCCTACGCCGCCAAGTTCGCCCTCCTGGTGGTCGCGGACGCGACGCTGGCGTTCGGCCTGTTCCTGATGATCCGGGCCAACCTGGTGCTCATGCCGGTCGACATGTTCGTCAACACGGTCTTCAAGCGGACCGGCTTCAAATGGGGCAACCTGAAGACCGGCTTCGACTGCACGCTGCTGGTGGTCTCCGCGGCGATCGGGCTGATCTTCCTGGGCGGCCCGCAGTTCATCCGCGAGGGGACCATCATCAACGGCATCCTCGTCGGGCAGTACATCAAGCTCTACTTCTTCCTGTTCAAGAAGTTCTCGCGGTCCTGAGCCCCCGGCGTCCGTCACCGGAGAGCCTCCAGGACCGGACGCCGGCGGGCGTCCGGGACCCCTGCGGCGTCCATCGCGCGGCGCAGCAGGCCGGCGTCGAAGCCGTGGGCGCGCAGGTGGCCGACGAGCGGACCGTACCGGCCTGCCGCTCGACGGTGTCGGTAGGGGACGGCGGCGCCCGCGGCGTCGAGGGTCATGGCCAGCGCCGTGGTGACGTCCGCCCGGTTCAGTGATCTCTTTCCGTGGCCCATGCCGCGCAACGTAGCAAGACCGCGCCCGGCGTCGTCAGAGACGGCGCCGGGCGTCTGTTCTGTCGGGTCTCATAACGTTTTCTCGGCTACTGACCAAGAAGGGGTGTAATCGACGAAGGGAGCACGGCCGGTGCGTCGCAAACAGCCGGATATAGCTACAGATCCGGACGCTTTCGAAGCCTTCTACCGGCGCCACGTCGATGCGGTCACCTCGTTCCTCGCCCGCCGGGTCGATGATCCCCACACCGCCGCCGACCTGGTGGCGGAGGTGTTCATGGCGGTGCTCGACTCCGCCCACACCTACCAGCCGGGACGCGGCAGCGAGATCGCCTGGCTGTACGGCGTCGCCCGCAACACGCTCTCGGCCGAGCGGCGGCGGGCGTACAAGGAGTCGAGGCTGGCCGATCGCGTCGGCGGACGACGGCATCTCGACTCCGACGACGTGGCCGAGCTGGTGTCGCGGATAGACGCCGAGAACCTGGCCAGACGGGCCTTCCGGGCCATGGCCGGACTGCCCGACGGTGACCGCGCGATGCTCGAACTGGTCGTCATCGACCAGCTCAGCATCAGCGAGGCGGCCACCGCCCTGGGCATCCGGCAGGGAGCCGCCCGGGCCAGGTTGCACCGCGCCCGCCACGCGCTCAGGGACGTGCCGGAGATGGCTCCCTTCGTCATGGAAGGAATCCGATGAACTTCAAGGAGCACGTACTGATGGAACTGAAGGCCGAGATCGAGGCCCGCAACGGGGCCCGGCGCCGGCGCACCAGGCGGCGCCTGCTCACCGGCGCGGCGGTGGCCGCCGTCGCTGCCGCCGCGGCGGTCGTGATGCCGTTCCTCAACGGTTCGGACGCCCCCGCCTACGCGGTCAGCAAGAACACCGACGGCACGATCACGCTGCGGATCAACGAGTTCCGCGACCCCGCCCAGGTGGAGAAGGACCTGAAGGCGCTCGGCGTGCCCTCCGACGTCTCCTACCTCAAGCCCGGCACCCGCTGCGCCCCCGACCGCGCCCCCGCCGACGCCGGCCCGTCCTTCACCAAGGAAGAGCTCCAGAGCAAGGACCCCGCGGTCCGCAAGAGGATCAGGGAGGCGATCGAGAACAGCCCCAACGCGAAGACGTTCCGGATGGGCGACGGCCAGGTACGGATCGACCCCAAGCTCATCAAGACGGGGCAGACCGCCGTCCTGGAGTTCACCGAGAACGCCGACCAGACCTCCGGCCCCGAGAAGCCGCGGGCGCTGTGGCAGTTCAGCGGCTTCCTGGTCGACGGGCCGGCCAAGCCCTGCAAGGTGATCGACGACCCGTCCTGGGACCAGATGCCCGACCCGAAGAAGCACCCGGAGGCGTACCCGCCGCCCGGCATGTGAGCGACCCGCCCGCAGGACGGCCCGCGCCCGATCGGAGGCCGGGCCGCCTCAGCGGCCGGGAAGGCTGATCGTCACGGACAGGCCGCCGCCCTCGCGCGGGCGCGCGGTCACCTCACCGCCGTGGGCCTGGACGACTGCGCGGACGATCGACAGTCCGAGCCCCGAGCCGTTCGCCGAGTCCACCCGGTCGGCGTTGAGCCGGCGGAACGGCTCGAACAGGCTGCCCACCTCGTACGCCGGCACGGGTTGCCCGGTGTTGGCCACCCTGACGACGACCTCGCCCGCCGGCGTCTCCTCCGTGCTGATCCAGACCTGCCCGTCCTGCGGGAGGTTGTACTTGATGGCGTTGTCCACCAGGTTCCCCACGGCGTGTTCCAGGAGGACGGGGTCGCCCGCCATGGTCGTGCCGCCGAGGCGGGAGACGACGGTCACGCCGCGCTGGTCGGCGACGGAGGTCAGCTGTTCCACCGCCGTCAGCGCCACGTCGTCGATGTCCAGCGGCTTGCGGCGCGCCAGCTCCCGTTCGCTCCTGGCCAGGAGCAGCAGCCCTTCGATGAGCTTCTCGTTGCGCGCGTTGACCTCCAGCAGGGTGCGGGCGAGGGCCTTGAGGTCGGGTGAGGCCGCCGGGTCGGAGAGCGCGATCTCCAGGACCGTGCGGTTGATGGTCAGGGGCGTGCGGAGCTGGTGGGAGGCGTTGGCGACGAAGCGGCGCTGGGAGTTGAAGGCGCTGTTGAGCCGGGTCAGCATCGAGTCGAACGTGTCGGCCAGCTCCTTGAGCTCGTCGTCCGGGCCCTGCAGGTCGATGCGCTGGTGGGCCAGCGTGCTCTCCGACAGCTTGCGGGCCGTCGCGGTCATCTTGGCGACGGGCCGCAACGCCCGGTCGGCGACCAGGTAGCCGAACACGAGCGCGAACAGGCCGACGCCCAGCAGGATCAGCACGGACTGCTGGACCATGCGACTGAGGATCTGCTCGTCCAGCTTGACGGCCTGGATCTCGATCTGGTGCCGCCAGACCGTCACCAGCTCGTCGGGGGTGCCCGGCGGCACGTCCAGGGAGAACTCGACGCCGTCGAGCACCGCGCGCAGCAGCAGGTAGGCGACGGTGAGCAGGAGCGTGCCGCCGACGAACAGCATGGATCCGTACGTGAGCGTCAGCCGGGCGCGGATGCCCAGCTTCCCGAACAGCGCCGCGGCCCTGCCGGGCGGAGCGTGGCCACCGGGGGCCCGGCCGGCATGGGACGGTAATCGCACGCTGTCTCCTTCCGCTGGAGACCTCATTCTGGGCGCCGACCCGGTAAGCGCACGGTAAGGGCGGCTCGTGGACGGGCTCGTGTGCCTGCGGCGGCGGTCAGGACTCCCAGTCGAGGGTGCGGCTCACCGCGCGTTTCCAGCCCTCGTACCCCTTCTCGCGCTGCTCGTCGCTCCACTCCGGGTTCCAGCGCCGGTCCTCGGCCCAGTTGGCGCGCAGTTCGTCGGTGTCCTTCCAGTAGCCGACGGCCAGCCCGGCGGCGTACGCGGCGCCCAGCGCGGTCGTCTCGGCCACCACGGGACGGCTGACCGGCACGCCCAGGATGTCGGACTGGAGCTGCATGCACAGGTTGTTCGCAGTGACGCCGCCGTCGACCTTGAGCACGTCCAGCACCACGCCGGAGTCCTGCTGCATGGCCTCCACGACGTCCCGGCTCTGGTAGCAGATGGCCTCCAGCGTGGCGCGGGCCAGGTGGGCGTCCCTGTTGTAGCGGGACAGGCCGACGATCGCGCCGCGCGCGTCGGGCCGCCAGTACGGCGCGAACAACCCCGAGAACGCCGGCACGAAGTAGATGCCGCCGTTGTCGCTCACCTGCCGGGCCAGGTCCTCGCTCTGCGCGGAGGTCCGGATGATGTGCAACTGGTCGCGCAGCCACTGCACGGCCGACCCGGTCACCGCGATCGAGCCCTCCAGCGCGAAGACGGCCGGCTGGCCGGCGAACTTGTAGGCGACGGTGGTGAGCAGGCCGCGCTCGGAGCGTACGAGGTCGGTGCCGGTGTTGAGGAGCATGAAGTTGCCGGTGCCGTAGGTGTTCTTGGCCTCGCCCGGCGCGAAGCACACCTGGCCGACGGTGGCCGCCTGCTGGTCGCCGAGGATGCCGGTGATCGGCACCTCGCCGGCGAACGCGCCGTACCTGCTGGTCGTGCCGTAGGAGGCGGGCTCGGAGGACGGGCGGATCTCCGGCAGCATCTCGCGCGGGATGTCGAAGAAGGACAGCAGCTCGTCGTCCCACTCCAGCGTCTCCAGGTCCATCAGCATGGTCCGGCTGGCGTTGGTCACGTCGGTGACGTGCACGCCGCCGCGGACGCCGCCGGTGAGGTTCCACAGGGTCCAGGTGTCGGTGTTGCCGAAGACCGCCTCGCCCCGCCCGGCCGCCTGGCGCACGCCCTCGACGTTCTCCAGGATCCACTGGATCTTGCCGCCGGAGAAGTAGGCGTCCGGCCGCAGGCCCGTCTTCCTGCGGATGACCTCGCCGCGGCCGTCCCGTTCGAGCTGCGCGGCGATCCTGGCGCTGCGGGTGTCCTGCCAGACGATGGCGTTGCAGTACGGGCGTCCGGTGCGCGGGTTCCACACGACCGTGGTCTCGCGCTGGTTGGTGATGCCCACGGCGGCCAGGTCGGTGTCGTGCAGCCCGGTGCGCTGGAGCGCGGTCTCGATCACCGCGGAGGTCCTGGTCGAGATCTCGATCGGGTTGTGCTCCACCCAGCCCGCCCTGGGCAGGATCTGCTCGTGCTCGAGCTGGAACTTGCACACCTCCAGGCCGCTGTGATTGAAGATCATGAACCTGGTGCTGGTGGTGCCCTGGTCGACGGCCCCCACGAAATCGGGCATGGTCGTTCTCCTCCGTTCGGGTCAGACGCGGCCCGCGTCCTCGATGTCGGGCTCGGGCTCGGGGAGGAACCGGGCGATCATGAGCTGGTAGAGCCCGGCGCCGGCCAGGCCGCCGAGCAGGGGGGCGACGATGGGCACCCAGAAGTACAGGCCGCCGTACTGGTCGCGCCAGGCGCCGGAGTAGCCGGTGAGGAAGCTGGCCAGGCGCGGCCCGAAGTCGCGCGCCGGGTTGATCGCGTAGCCGGCGTCGGCGCCCCACGCCATGCCGATGCCGACGATGAGCAGGCCGATGACCACCGGACCGAGGTTGGCGCCGGGCGCGAGGTTGTGCGAGTCGGACAGGGCGTACAGGACGAACATCAGGATGGCGGTGCCGATGATCTGGTCGCGGAACCCGCCCCAGGCGCCCACCGGGAGCGTGCCGTTGCCGGGCAGGGTGGAGAAGACGGTCTGGGTCTTCAGCGTGTGCCCGGGGTCCACCTGGTTCAGCACCTCGGTGTAGTTCCAGCGCACCAGCAGCGCCCCGACGAACGCCCCCGCGGTCTGCGCCAGCGCGTACGGCAGCACCTTGGCCCACGGGAACCCGCGGAAGGCCGCGAACGCGAGCGTGACGGCCGGGTTGAGATGGGCGCCGGTGATGCGGCCGGCGACGTAGACGCCGAGCGCGACGCCGATCCCCCACGCCCAGGCGATGCTGTCGTGATCGCCGATGCCGGCCGCGACCACCTGGGCGACGACGCCCACCCCGAACAGGATGAGCACCATCGTGCCGGCGAACTCGGCGATGAGCTCACCGGCCAGTTCCAGGCGTTTGACACGTTCGACCACCGCTGTCCCCGCTTTCGTGGTGTCGGTGTTGTGTGCCATTCCCTGATCGGGGAAACGTATACGGATCGTGAGCGTTTGAGCACAAAGTGTTGTTCGGGGGATCCATGAACATGACCGGGGCGATGGACGCCAGGAACCGGCAGGCAGCCATCGACCGGCTGGCGGAGCAGTCCTTCGACGTGCTGGTGATCGGCGGCGGCGTGACCGGCGCGGGCGCCGCGCTGGACGCCGCCTCCCGCGGGCTGCGGGTCGCGCTGGTGGAGAGCCGCGACCTGGCCGCCGGCACGTCGAGCAGGTCGAGCAAGCTCATCCACGGCGGGCTGCGCTACCTGGAGCAGTTCGACTTCAAGCTGGTCCGCGAGGCGCTGAAGGAGCGCGACCTGCTGGTCTCACGGCTGGCCCCGCACCTGGTCAAGCCGGTCACCTTCCTGTATCCGCTGCAGCACGGGCTCATCGAGCGGCCGTACGTGGGGGCCGGGCTCACCCTGTACGACACGCTGGAGGGCATGCGCCGGCCGATGCCCCGGCACCGGTACCTGTCGGTCAAGGAGTCGCGCCGGATGGCGCCCGGCCTCCGCGCGGACGCGGTGTCGGGCAGCATGATCTACTTCGACGCCCAGGTGGACGACGCACGTTTCACCCTCACCCTGGCCAGGACGGCCGCCGCGCACGGCGCCGTGGTCGCCACCCGGACGCGGGTCGTCGAGATGCTGCGCGACCAGGGCAGCGAGCGCGTCGTCGGCGCCCGCGTGCACGACGAGGAGACCGGCCGCGACCTCGACGTCAGGGCCGACGCCGTGGTGGTGTGCGCGGGCGTGTGGACCGACCCGATCAACGGGCTGCCCGGCTCGGCGCCGGCCGGTTTCAAGGTCAGGATGTCGAAGGGCGTGCACGTCATGGTGCCGGGCGAGGCCATCGCGTCGTCCACCGGCATGATCATCCCGACCGAGAAGAGCGTGCTGTTCATCATCCCCTGGACGCGGCGGCGGTGGATCGTCGGCACCACCGACACCGAGTACGACGGCGACCGCGAGGAGCCGGCCGCCACCGGCGAGGACATCGACTACATCCTCGACCACGCCAACGCCGTGCTGGCCCGGCCGCTGACCCGCGACGACGTGGTGGGCGTCTACGTCGGCCTGCGCCCGCTGGTGGCCGCCGACGAGAGCTCGGCGACCACGAAGCTGTCGCGTGAGCACGTCGTGGACGTGCCGGCGCCGGGCCTGGCCACGATCGCCGGGGGCAAGTTCACCACGTACCGGATCATGGCCAAGGACGTGGTCGACGCGGCGCTGGAGGGCTTCGACGTGCCGGAGTCGGTGACCGACCGGCTGCCGCTGATCGGCGCGGACGGGCTGCCGGCGGTGCGCGCGTCCGTACGGCGGCTGGCCGAGGACCACGACGTGGACGCCGACGTCGTGGAGCACCTCGTCCAGCGCTACGGCACGCTCGCGATGGAGGTGCTCGGCCTGGTCGACGACGACCGCTCGCTCGGCGAGCCGCTGGTCGAGGGGTGCCCGTGGATCAGGGCCGAGGTCGTGTACGCCGTCACGCACGAGGGCGCGCTGCACGCCGAGGACGTCCTGTCGCGCCGGACCCGGATGCTCATCGAGGCGATCCCCGCCGCGCTCGACGCGGCCCCGGTGGTGGCGCGGCTGATGGCGGGGCTGCTCGGCTGGGACGAGGCCCAGGTGGAGGCCGAGGTGGCGCGCTGCCGCGCCCTGGTCGAGGCCGAGCGCAAGGCCCTGGCCGAGGCCACGGCCCCGCGCCGGGAGCCCGCCGCCGCGTCCTAGCGACGGCGGGTCGCCGGTCGGCCGAGGGTCAGTGGCTGACGAGGGTCAGCGACGGTTCCGGGCCGACCGTCAGGCGGGCCCGGCCGCCGACCGGGAAGGTGGCCAGCGGGTTGGTGTGCCCGACGTCGACGTGGGCCAGGACGGGAACGTCCCGCAGCCCCGGCTGCGTCTCGACGATCTGCTCAAGCAGGGGCCGGGTCATCCGGCTGGCCTGCTGGAACCGCCCGATCACCAGGCCGCGGACGGTCTCGGCGCCCGGGAGCTGGAGCAGCGAGGTGAGGTTGCGGGCGAAGATCGCCGGGTGGGACTCCAGGTCGTCCTCCACGATCAGCAGCGCGCCGTCGAGCGACGGCATGTACGGCGTGCCCTGCAGCAGGTTCAGGGTGCACAGGTTGCCGCCGACGACGCGCCCCTCGGCGGCGCCCGGCCGCAGCGGCCACCAGCCCTCGTTGGGCATCGGCTCGCGCCCGTCCTGGTCGAGGAACCACAGGTCGTCGGTCCAGTACTTCGACGCCCCCAGCTCGACCGGCGCGTCACCGAACAGGACGGCGGCGAACCACTCCAGGGTCTGCTCGAAGTGGTCGCGCATCCCGAACGTCGACCAGTGGGGCCCTGAGTACGTGACCAGCCCGGCGCGGGCGAGGACGGCGTTCTGCAGGGCGGTGATGTCGGAGTAGCCGCACAGGATCTTGGGGTTGGCCCGGATCAGCTCCCAGTCCAGGTACGGCAGGAGCTCGTTGCAGTTGTAGCCGCCGATGACCGTCAGGATCGCCGCCACCGACGGGTCGGCGAAGGCGTCGTGCAGGTCGGCGACGCGGGAGGCGACGCTGCTGGAGTCGAAGGCGTCCCGCTCGTCGACGTGGCGGCCGTAGGTGAGCGTCAGGCCGAGCTCGGCGAAGCGGGCGTCGATGATCGCGGTGTGGTCGTGCTCCATGACCATGGCCCGCGAGCAGGCCGGCGCGACGACGCGGACGACGTCGCCCGCTCTGAGTTTGGGGGGATGGATGACGTCCATCTAGCGAAGCATAGGCGAGTCGCTCTCCTCGCCGGTGACCAGCGCTCCAGCCGAGCCATCCACGGCAAGAATGCGGACGTTGCTCAATAATTCAGGCAACAGTGTGTGGTTTTGTTATGGACGGCCGATAAACGCGTGGCCACAATTCCGTCGGCAGGGCGATTGATGGAGTTGCAAACCAATGTCAATCGAGCCGTCGAGCTGGCGAATGTAGCCGGAATGTAGCCATGCGAGCGCCGGTAGCACAGGAGCCTGAGCCGTACAAGAGGTTGCTCGCCGTTCAATGGCGTGAATAACTGTCGCTCAATACCCGGCGCAGAGCCGGGGAGACAACTCACAAGCTGCACGGACGGGTGCCGCGACCAACGATCCCCGCCCGTGGAGCACCATTCGATGCAGAGGGAGCCTACCTACAATGTCGTTGAAACGCACGCTTTCGACAGCCGCGCTGATCGCACCGCTCGCGACGCTGGGCACGGCGCCGGCCTTCGCCGACGACCCCCGGCCCGTCCCCGGCAACCCGGACGTGGTCGTCGGCTACGACAACGACACGGAGATCTTCCGTGCCAGGGCCGCCACTTCGTCGCCAGCGATGGCCTGCCGTCCCGGTGACGTCAGCTATCGGGTCTCCACGTACAGCAACAGTCACAAGGCGGTCGGCCCGACGCAGTCGAACCACAACGGCACCTCCCGCACCGCGACGTCGACCTTCACCGCCACCGTTTCCGGTACGGTCTCGGTCGCCTGGAACGTGTCCGGCAGCCTGAAGGTCGACCGGCTCATCGCGGGCGCCGAAGTGGCCACAGGGGTGAATCTGTCCGCCAGTCTCACGGCTTCGTTAGGCAACAGCATCTCCATCCCCACTCCCGCCCGCAAAACCACCACCGCCACGTACGGCGTCTGGCGCAAGAAGACCAACGGCGTCTATCACGTGTGCCCCCAAAAGCCGAAAAACGTGACCGCCTGGACTCCATGGCGCGTCGGCTGGTACGTCAAACAAAGGTGAATTCGACATGACGATCCGACAGGTAGCGTCCTTTCTCAGCTTTTGCTGCCTCCTTTCTCTGGCGGCGGCCTGCACGGCCGCGCCTCCGACCGGTACGGCGGCTGAGCGGCGGGACGCCACCCCGTCGGCCTCCCCCGCCGAGAGCCCGGCGAGCACGCCGCCGGCCCGGCCCGCGGCCCTGCGGCTGCCGGGCGTGGAGGCCGGCACCACCACCGTGCTCAAGGCGGGGCCGAGGAAGGGCAGCATGGTCGTGGGCGACGTGCCGCCCGGCAAGGACGAGCTGTGGGTGTTGTTCCGGTGCCGGGGCGAGGGCAAGGCGGAGATCATCCTGGAGCCGGGCGTCAACATGCCCTTCACCTGCCTCGACGACCTGATCAGCCCCGTCATGAACCGTCTCGACCTGGGCCGCAGGAAGACCCTGACGGTACGGGTCCAGGCCCCGGACTCGGTCGAGTGGGCCTTGCGCGTCACTCGCTGAGCACGCGCGGCGGCGCGCCGGGCGAGGCTCCGGGGCCGGGTCCGTCCCGGCGCCTAGGGTGTTTGCCATGGTCAAGTGGCTTGTACTCCTGCTGGCTTGCTCGCTGACCGCATGCGCCGGTCCCGTCGGGACGGCCGGGCGCACGTCGCCGTCCGCGCCCGCGCCGCCCGGCTCCGCCGCGTCCGAATCCCCGCCGGACGGGTCAGCGCTGGACGGATCAGCGCCGGACGGATCAGCGCCGGACGGATCAGCGCCGGGCGGGTCGTCTCCCGGTGCCGCCGCGGGCGAGGGCGGGCGGGAGGTCGGCGGGTGCGCGGACGCCCGGTGCGAGGTCACCCTCCGGGCGGGCGACGTGCTGAAGTTCGGGCAGCGTCACGGGGTCTCCCGGTTCGCCGTCGCGAGCGTCCAGGGCGACAAGGTGACGTGGGAGGCGGACTTCACCGGGGCCGGGGACATGAGCTCCCAGGGCGAGCAGGGCGGCGCGTCCACCTGCAAGTTCGACGAGGGCGGGGGCTGCTCGGGCTACATCCGGGGCGTCACCACGCTCACCCTGAACGACGTCGTCCTGCGCTTCCTCTCCTTCG
The DNA here is from genome assembly GCF_040675235.1 of Nonomuraea sp. NPDC049637. NCBI lineage: Bacteria > Bacillati > Actinomycetota > Actinomycetes > Streptosporangiales > Streptosporangiaceae > Nonomuraea > Nonomuraea sp. NPDC049637. The sequence continues at coordinate 77,064 of NZ_JBFAOM010000032.1, read as the reverse complement.
ACCGCGGCCGCGCCGTCGTACGGGTGACACCGAAGCGATGACCGCCGGCCGGAGGGTCGTGCGGGCATGAGCGCGCAGCCCAGCAGCCGGACCAGCGTGATCGTCACGATGGTGGTCGTGGGGGCGCAGGCCGTCGTCCTCGGGGTCCTGGCGGCGGTCACCGGCTCGGCCATCCTGTACGCCGAGGCCATGTTCAGCGTGGCCGACTTCGGGGTGGAGGTGTTCCTGCTCATCGGACTGGCGCGGGTGGCGCGTCCGGCCGACGAGCGCCACCCGCTCGGCTACGGGCAGGAGATCTTCTTCTGGTCGCTGTTCGCCGCCGTGGGGCTGTTCGTGGGCGGGGGCGTCGCCTCGATCGTGGAGGGCCTGGGCGAGCCGTCGGCCTCGGGCGGTTCGTACGCGCTGGGCTACCTGGTGATCGTGCTGATCACGGTCAGCGACGGGTGGGCCCTGGTCGTCTCGGTACGGGCGCTCGGCGCGCGCGCGACGGTGACCGGCCGGTCGTTGTGGGCGGAGCTGCTGGCCGGCAGCGACCCGGCGGCCAAGACCGTGACCCTGGCCAACGCGGCGGCCGTGGTCAGCGGCCCGATCGCGGTGGCCGGCCTCGCGCTGCACCAGGCGACCGGGAACGAGGTCTTCGACTCGCTGGGCAGCGTGCTGATCGGGGTCCTGCTGGTCGCGGTCTCGGGCCTGCTGCTGCGGCTGAACCAGAACCTCATCGCCGCGCCCAGCGTGGACGCCGCCGACCTGGCCCGCATCCGCCGCGCGATCGTCGAGGTGCCGGACGTCACGGGGGTGCGCGAGGTGATCGCGGTGATCGTCGGGCCCCACCAGGTCATGGTGGCCGCCCGGGTGACCCTCGCCTCGGCCACCGACCTTCCCCGGGCCGAGCGGGCCATGGCCGCGGTCGAGGACCGGCTGCGGCGGCGTCCGGAGATCCGCGAGGTCTACGTCACGCCGGTCGCCCCCGAATGAGCCCGCGCCCGGTCGAGCCGCGGCGACGGCACACGGGGACGCGGGCGCGGGCCCGAGCCCGGGTCCTGGAGGAGGGCTCTGATCTCCTGGCTGATCGTGTTCATGGCGGCGCTCAGGTCGTGCAGGAGCCGGTCGGCCGCGGCCGGGTCGGTGCGGTGGCCGGTGGCGGCGGCGTCGACCGTCCCGGCCAGGTCGCGCAGGGCCCGGCCGAGCCCTTCGCGCAGGTCGTGGTGGAGGCGGCGACGTTCCTCCTCGCGGATGGCGTGCACGCGTTCCCGGGCCCGGCGCAGGTCCGCGGTGACGGCCAGGCTGTGGGCGGCGTCGGCGACGTACGGGGTGATCGCGGCGACCGCCCGCGGGTCGGCGGACGGGGTGATCAGCAGGCGGCCCACCGCGCGTCCGTGCCACACCAGCGGCACGTCGGAGGCCATCGGCCCGGGCTCGCCGGCCGCGATCCGGACGCCGGCCAGCTCCACGGCCACCCCGGCGGCCGGCAACCCGTCCCGTACCAGCTCGACCACGGCGGCCAGCGCGGCCTGCGGCCCGGTGGAGGCGACGGCCCGCCGCAGCCGCCGGACCAGCAACGCCCCCGCCCAGCCACGCACACCGGGCACCCGCACCAGCAACGCCCGCACCCGGCCACGCACACCACGCACCCGCACCAACAACGCCCGCACCCGGCCACGCACACCACGCACCCGCACGAGCAGCGCACGCTCCCGGCCCCCGACGCCAGGCACCCGCACGAGCGGAGGCCGCGAGGCGAGCGGGGTCACGGGAGTTGCCGGGTGGCGGCCAGGGCCGCGATCGCGACCAGGACGGCGCCGACGCCGAGCCAGGGCCCGCGCCGAGCAGCGTCGCGGGTCATCGCCAGCGCCCCCGCCCCCAGGCTCAGCGCCAGCAGGTAGAGGGCGTGCCAGGCGGGCGAGCCGGACACGAACCCCACGGCCTCCAGGTACGGCGGCGGCCCCCACCGCGCGAACTCGACGTAGAAGCCCAGCATGGTCAGCGTCGAGTGCAGCGGCTCCACGACCCCGTTGACGGCGATCAGCGCCAGCATCACCAGCACGGACGCCCCCGGCCACGGCAGCCACCGGGCCACCGCGACCCCCAGCGTGCCGGCCCCGAGCACGCACAACGGCCCCGCGCCGATCTCGTGGACGCTCGGGAAACGCTCCAGCTCGACGCCGGCGACCGCGTAGACCGTCACCATGACGGCCTGCATCGCGCAGGCCAGCAGGAACGGCCCCAGCGCGGCCAGGCAGGAGGCCGCGGTGCGCAGCTCGCGCCCGGCGGGGACGGCGGCCAGCAGCTCGTCGGTGCCCGCGCGCCTGGTCGCCGAGGCCGTGAGCGTCGCGGCGAAGAACACCGGCACGCCGAGCGGGAGGACGAGGTCGCTGGTGAGCGCGCTGTAGGCGGGCCTGGGCGCCCATTCCGTGGCGGCCAGGCCGATCAGGTGCAGGACCAGGCCCGTGATCGCGAGCGGGTGCAGCATCAGCCGCCGGGTCTCGGCCAGCGCGAGCGCGGGCAGCAGGTGCGCGAGGCCCCCGCCGTTCTCCAGCTCGTCCGATTCGCCCGGCGCGACAGGGCTCACGTGGCGCATCATGCCGTCGCCTCCGTGGTCTCGCCGGTCTCCGGGGTCGCGCCGGTCTCCGGGGTCGCGCCGGTGAGGAGCAGCAGGTAGCCGTCCTCCAGGGTGGGGTCGGCGGGGCGGGCGTCGATGGGGACGGGGCCGAGGCCGCGGTACAGGCCGTCGCCGGTCCGCCGGGAGCGGCCGCCCGCCTTCTCCGCCGACACCCAGACCTGCCCCTCGGCCAGCGCCCGGAGCTCGGCGGGGGCGCCGGTGAACACGCACCGGCCGCCCTTGAGCACGATCACCCGGTCGCAGAGGGCGGCGACGTCCTCCGTCTGGTGGGTGGACAGCACGACCGCGCGGTGCTGGCCGAGGCGCGCGACCAGCTCGCCGAACCGCAGCCGCTGCTCCGGGTCGAGACCGGCGGCGGGCTCGTCCAGGAGGATCAGCTCGGGCTCGCCGAGCAGGGCCTGGGCGATGCCGAGGCGCCGCCGCATGCCGCCCGACAGCGTACGGACGCGCCTGCCGCTCACGGACGTGAGCCCGACCTCCTCGATCACCCGGCGCACCTCGTCGTGCCTGGACCGGCGGTGTGTCATCTCCTTCAGGACCGCCACGTAGTCGACGAACTCGAACGCGGTGAGTCCGCGCTGGAAGCCCAGCTCCTGCGGCAGGTAGCCGAGCCGCCGCCGGATCTCCAGCCGGCCCGCGCCCGGGTCGCGGCCGAGCAGCCGCAGCTCACCGCCGTCCGGCGCGAGGACGGTCGCGAGGACCCGGACGAGGGTGCTCTTGCCCGCGCCGTTCGGGCCGAGCAGGCCGGTGACGCCCTTGCCGACGGTGAGGGTGAGCCCGTCCAGGGCCCGGTGGCGGCCGTAGGTCTTCACCAGGCCGACTGCCTCGATCATGAGAACTCCCTGCGGCGGACGGCGAGCAGCACGACGGACACCACGATGACGGCCAGGTAGCCGGCCTGCCCGGCGGCCCCGAACATGGCCAGGTCCGGTTCGCGCACGTTCGTGGCGACGACCGCGGCCACCCAGGGGACGGTCACCGCGGCGGCGCAGCGCCGCGGGTCGTGCCGGCTGGACAGCGCCAGGGTCAGCGAGGTCAGGGCCAGCGAGGGCAGCAGCCACGCGGCCGTCGCCCAGCCGCCGCCCGGCAGGGTCAGCCCGGCCGCCAGCGCCAGCGCCGACGACGACGCCACCACGGCGGCGGCCCGCATCAGCATCAGCCGGAACGTCGAGTACGGCGCGGCCAGCCCGATCTCGTACGCCGGATCGCCGTCCCGCCCGAAGGCCACGGCGACCCCGGCCACCGGCACGACCGGCGCCAGCGTGAGGAACGTCAGCAGGCCCCACCGGGTCGTCTCCCCCGCGGCCAGCGCGGCGAAGAACAACGCCACGGCGCTCGCGGCCAGCCACGGCAGCCGCAGCGAGGTCGTGGCGCCCAGCAGGCGGGCGGTGTGCTCGCGCACCCCGGCGGCCCGCAGCAGCCGTTCGACCGGGCGGGGCGCGGGCGCGTCCACGGCGTCGGCGATGTCGTCCCAGACCCGGTCCAGGCGGGCGCTCGGCACCCGCGAGGCCAGCAGGAGCCGGCACTGCTCGCAGGCCAGCAGGTGGGCCTCGACGGAGGCGGCGGGCGTCGCGGGCAGCTCGCCCGCCGCGTACGCCGCGGCCATGCCGTCGTCCATGTGCCAGGCGCTCACGCCAGTTCCTCCCTCAGCAGCGCGCGGGCGCGCATCATCCGGGTCTTGACCGTGCCGGCCGGGATGCCGAGCAGGCGTCCGGCCTCGCGGGTGGTCAGGCCGTCCAGGACGGTCGCCTGGACCACGGCGCGCAGCTCCGGGGAGAGCTGGTTGAGCGCCCGGCCGAGCTCGCCGTACTCGATGCCGAGCAGCACCTGCTCCTCGGCGGAGACCATGACCTGCTCGTGGGCGGGCAGCGCCGCCGCGGGGCGGCGGCGCAGGTGGTCGAGCAGGCGGCGCACGCCGATCCCCCAGATCCAGGCCGCGACCTCGCCCCGCCCGTTCCATTTGCGCGCGGTACGCCAGACCGCGACGAAGGTGTCCTGGACCGCCTCGTCCACCACGGCCGGGTCGGCGCAGCGGCGGGTGAGCCGGAGGAGCAGCCAGGGCGCGTGCCGGGCATAGAGGACTTCCAGCGCGCGCCGGTCGCCGTCGGCCACGGCCTCCAGCAGCCGGGCGTCCTGCCACGTCTCGTGCTCGCTCACGGGAGCCCGTTCATCGGTGTCATGCCTCTCTGTCGCGTCCCTCCGCTCCGGCGGTTCACGATGAGAGGAAAAGTACTGGCGGCGACGACCGCTCCGGCCGTCGCCGCCTTGCGGGACCTCCCGCTCACTCCTCCGGGAAGTGGCAGCTCACCTGCCTTCCCCTGACCGTCGTGAGCACGGGCGGCTCGGTCCGGCACAGCGGCTGCGCCTTCGGGCAGCGGGGATGGAAGGCGCAGCCGGGCGGCGGCGCGAGCGGGCTGGGCGGGTCGCCGTGCAGGACGATGCGCTCCCGCGTGGCCTCCACCTCCGGATCGGGCACCGGCACGGCCGACAGGAGCGTGCGCGTGTAGGGATGGGCGGGATCGGAGTAGACGGTGTCCGACGAGCCGGTCTCCACGATCCGGCCCAGGTACATGACGGCGACCGTCTCGCACATGTGCCGCACCACCGACAGGTCGTGGGCGATGAACAGGTAGCCGAGTCCGAGGTCGGCCCGCAGGTCGGCGAGCAGGTTGACGATCTGGGCCTGGATGGACACGTCCAGCGCCGAGACCGGCTCGTCGCAGACCACCAGGCGGGGCTTGGAGGCGAGCGCGCGGGCGATGCCGATCCGCTGCGCCTGGCCGCCGGAGAACTCGTGGGGGTAGCGGTCGGCGTGCTCGGCGTCCAGGCCGACGAGCCGGAGCAGCTCGACGACGCCGTCCCGGTCGACGGTCCGGCGCGGCCCGGCGACGATCTGCCGGACGGTGTGGCGCGGGTTGAGCGACGCGTACGGGTCCTGGAAGATCATCTGGAGCCGGCCGCGCATCGGCAGCAGCGCCCGGGGGCCCAGATGGGTGATGTCGTGGCCGTCGAAGGTGACGGTCCCGCCGGTGGGCTCCAGCAGCCGCACGATCATGCGCCCGGTGGTGGACTTGCCGCAGCCCGACTCGCCGACCAGGCCGAGCGCCCGGCCCTCCGGCACGTCGAAGCTCACGCCGTCCACCGCCCTGACCCGTTGCCCGCGGCGTCCGGGGAAGGTCATCCGCAGGTCGCGCACGGAGAGCATCAGTGGTCGGCTCCTTCCAGGTGGCACGCGACCCGGTGGGGGTCGCCGGTGAGCGGCGGGCGCGTGGTCGCGCAGACGTCCAGGGCGGCCGGGCAGCGCGGGTGGAAGCGGCAGCCCGGCGGCGGCGCGAGCAGCGACGGCGGCGCCCCCGCGATCGCCCGCAGCCGCGCCCGGCCCGGGGCCGCCGTCGTGCCGGTGAGCGCGTCCGGCGGTGCGCCCGGCACCGAGTCCAGCAGGGCCCGCGTGTACGGGTGCAGCGGCCGTTTGAAGATCTCCCTGGCGGGGGCGTGCTCCACGGTCCGGCCGCCGTACATGACCAGGACGTCGTCGGCCATGCGCGCCACCACGCCCAGGTCATGGGTGATCAGGACGACCGCGAGCCCCCGCTCGCGCTGGATGCGCGCGATCAGGTCGAGGATCTGCGCCTGGACGGTCACGTCGAGCGCCGTCGTCGGCTCGTCGGCGATCAGCACGCCCGGCTCGCAGGCCAGCGCCATCGCGATCATCGCCCGCTGCCGCATGCCGCCGGAGAAGCGGTGCGGATGCTCCCCGGCGCGCCGCCGCGGCTCCGGGATGCCCACCTCGGCCAGCATCTCGACCGCCCGCTCGCGGGCCGCCCGCCGGCCGGCCCGGCGGTGCAGCCGGTACGCCTCGGCGATCTGCTCCCCCACGGTGAAGAAGGGGTGCAGCGACGACAGCGGATCCTGGAAGATCATCGACACCGCGCTGCCGCGCAGCCGGCGCAGCCGCTCGGCCGGGGCCCCGACCAGCTCCTCCCCGTCGAGCTCGATCGACCCGGCGACGGTCGCCCGGCGGTGCAGCCCCAGCAGCGACAGCGCGGTCACGGACTTGCCGGACCCGGACTCGCCGACGACGCCCAGGGTCCGCCCCCGCTCGACGCCGAACGACACGCCGTCCACGATCCGGACGTCGCCGAAGCTCACCGACAGGTCGCGCACGGAAAGGATCACGAGTACCTCACCCTGGGGTCGATGACCGCGTAGACCAGGTCCACGAGCAGGTTGGCCAGCACGATGAAGAAGGCCGCGAGCAGCGTCGTGCCGAGGATCACGGGCTGGTCGGACTTGACGATGCCGTCGTAGGCGAGCCGGCCGACGCCGGGCAGGCCGTACACGGTCTCGGTGATCATCGCGCCGGCCAGCAGGCCGCCCAGGTCCATGCCGAACACGGTGACGACCGGGGTCATGGCCGCGCGCATGCCGTGCTTGGCGACGACCGTCCGCTCGTGCAGGCCCTTGGCGCGGGCCGTCCTGATGTACGGCTCGGCCATCGTCTCGATCATCTGCGCCCGGGTGAGCCGGGCGTACATGGCGGCGTAGAGCGCGGCCAGCGTGACCCAGGGCAGGATCAGGTTGCCGGCCCAGGCGGCGGGGTCGTCGGCGAGCGGCACGTACGCCGGGTACGGCAGCAGCCCGGTCACCCGTACCGCCAACAGGAGCAGCACCATCGCCACGAAGTAGACCGGCAGGGACGCGCTGGTCAGCGTGGCGATCATCAGCGTCCGGTCCAGGGCGCTCCCCCGGCGCAGCGCCGAGACCACCCCGACCGTGACGCCCACGGCCAGCCACAGCAGGGCCGCGCCGGCCGCCAGGGACGCGCTGGCGCCGAGCCGGTCGATCAGCAGGTCCCAGACCGGCAGGGCGTTCTGGTAGGAGAACCCGAGGCAGGGCACGTGGCAGCCGGGACGCCCGGCGACGATGCCCGCGACGTAGCCGCCGAACTGCTCCCACAGCGGCCGGTCCAGCCCCATCTGCGCGCGCACCTCGGCGACCCGCTCGGGCGTGCAGGTCTTGCCGCACGCCTGGACCGCCGGGTCGGACGGCAGCACGTAGAAGATCAGGAAGGTCACCGCGCAGATCACCAGCAGCACGCCGGCCACCGCGAGGGCCCGTCTGGCCAGGTACGACGTCACTGTGCCGCCCCCTTGGGGTCGATGGCGTCGCGCAGGGCGTCACCGAGGAGGGTGAAGGCGAGCACGGTCAGGAACAGGCAGGCGCCGGGGACGAGCAGGTACATCGGGTCGACCTCGTACCAGAGCATCGCCTCCTGGATCATCTGCCCCCAGGACGCGGTCGGCGGGCGCACCCCGACGCCGAGGAACGACAGCGCCGCCTCGGTGCCGATGTTGGCGGGCACCGCGAGCGTCGCGTACACGAGGATCGGCGCGGTGATGTTGGGCATGATCTCGCGGAAGACGATGACGCCGTTCAGCGCGCCGCCGACCCGGGCGGCGTCCACGTACTCGCGGTGCTTGACGGAGATCGCCTGCCCGCGCACGATCCGCCCGATGTACGGCCAGCCGAACCCGCCCATCACACACACCAGCAGGACCATCCGGTCGCCGTCGGGCATGACGGAGATGAGGGCGATCATGAAGATCAGGCTCGGGAACGACATGAGCAGGTCCATGGTCCGGCTGATCACCGCGTCCGCCCAGCCGCCGAGGTAGCCGGCCAGCAGCCCGAGCACGGTGCCGAGCAGCACCGACACCAGCGTCGCCAGGGTGGAGACCATCAGCGAGACGCGGGCGCCGTACACGACGCGGCTGAACACGTCGCGGCCGTTGACGGGCTCGACGCCGAGCCAGTGCTCGCCGCTGACGCCGCCCAGGGCCCCCTTGGGCACGCCCGCCAGCTCCTGGTCGATCGCGGCGGGGTCGAAGGCGTCCGGCGGCCAGCCGTTCAGCTTGGTGAGCAGCGGCGCGGCGAGCGCGACCAGCACCAGGACCGCCACCACGACCAGCGCGAACCGGGTGGCGGCGCCGCCCAGCAGGCGCTTCCTGACCAGCCGGGCGGGCGGGCTCGCCGTGACGACCGTCGCCGTCATGTCCGGCTCCGCCGGTATCCGGGGTAGCCGTTCCTCACTTCTGCCTCACCCCCAGGACGGCGAAGTCGAGCTGCCCGGACCAGACCGGATGACCCACCGCGCCGGAGACGTCCTTGCCGACCAGGATCGGCTTGCGGTCCCACGCGTACGGCACCGCCGGCGAGGACTGCATGACCTGCCGGTCGAGGTCCATCCAGGCGGCTTCGGCGGCCTTCGGGTCGCTCATGGCCTGGATCTCGTCGATGCGCTTCTGCACCGCCTCGTCGCGGAACTGCCAGACGTTGCCGGAGTTGCCCTTCTCGACGATCGTGCGCCCGTCGAACAGCAGCGGCAGGAACGTCGCCCCGGACGGGTAGTCGGGGCACCAGCCGTAGGTGAACAGGTCGGGCGTCTTGGCGGTGTCGCCGACGGTGTCGTAGTAGACCGAGGGATCGACCGGCGTGAGCACGACCTCGACGCCCGCCCGCTTCAGCGACGCCTGCACGGCTTCGCCGAGCGCCTTGTCGCCGGTCGAGATCGTCATCCGGACGTTCAGCGTCTTCCCGCCCAGCAGGGCCTTGGCCTTCTCGACGTCCCCGGTCGGCGGGAGGTGGAACACGTCCTGCGGCGTGCCGCCCGACAGGGCCGGCGGCAGGTAGGAGGTGGCGATCGAGGTCATGGCCGGGCCGCCGGCGGCGGTCTGGAGCGCCTGCTTGTCCAGGGCGAAGTGCACCGCCTGCCGGGCCTTCACGTCGTCGAAGGGCGGCTTGGAGGTGTTGAAGCCGATCATGTCGGTGCACCCCGACATGGCGTTGACCAGCCGGGACTTCACGTCCGGCCGGGGCAGGATCTTGGCCAGGCTGGCGGCGCTGACGTCGGTGTAGGCGATCGAGGTGGCGTCCTCGCCCCTGCTCTCGATGAGCCGGTCGTCGATCACGCCCTGCCGCAGGCCCTGCTTGACCACGATGCGGTCGGGCGCGGCCTTGCGCACCGGGTCGGTGGCCGCCGACCAGTGCGGGTTGCGGACCAGGACCATCTCCTTGCCGCGGTCGTAGCGCTCGATCTTGTACGGCCCGGAGGAGAAGGGCCGGTTGTCGTACTGCGCGCCGGTCTCCTTCGCGGCCGGCACCGGCGCGAACGTCGGCAGCGTCACCGTGGAGGAGAACTCGGCGACCGGCCGCTTGAGGCGGAAGACGATGGTCCGGTCGTCGGGGGTCTCGATCGAGTCCAGGTGCCGGCCCTTCAGCGGGCCCTTGTAGCCGTCGGCGCCGGCCAGGTAGAGCTGGGCGTAGTTGGGGCCGCCGGGCAGCTCGGGGGCGAAGGAACGCTCCACGTTGTACTTGACGTCCTTCGCGGTGACGGGGGTGCCGTCCTCGTACTTGACGCCGTCCTTGAGGGTGAAGGTCCACACCTTGCCGCCCTCGGAGGCGGTGCCCAGGTCGGTGGCCAGATCCGGGACGATCTCGTGGCTGCCCGCCTTGAAGGTGGTGAGGGTGCGGTAGAGCAGCCGGATGCCGAAGTCCATCTGGGGCATCGTCCAGTTGCGGGCCGGGTCCAGGTGGGAGAAGTCCTGGTTGGACAGGATCATCAGGGTCCCGCCCCCGGCCGCCGTCGCCGGGGTGGCGGCCTTGCCGCCGCCGCAGGCCGCCACGCCGAGCAGGAGCCCCGCGGTCAGCATGTTACGGAGAGTCACGGATCACTCCAGTGAGGTGAGAGGGCCCGGGCCGGGGACCGGCGGGAGAGGGTTCGCCGGCCCCCGGCGCCCGGGCGGTCTAGTACTCGGTCTTGACGCTCGCGCCCGAGAAGGTCTGCGCGGCGTGGAGGCTGATGTAGTTGTAACCGGCGGGCGGGTTGTTGATCACCAGCGTCTCGGCGTTGCCGGACGCGGTGGAGCGCTGCGTGTAGGCCGAGGTGGTGGCCCAGGTGGCGGCGTTGTAGTAGAGGTCGGCGTTCCCGGTGCCGCCGGAGGCGGTGATGGTCAGCCTGGCCGTCCCGGCGGGCAGGTAGATGTAGAGGTAGGCGTAGTTGCCCTGGGTGGCCGACAGGTTGCTGCGCTTGCAGTTCCTGTCGAGCTTGCGGGTGTCGGAGGCGGTGCACTCCGGCGTCGAGCCGCCGCCGGTCGAGACCGTGACCTGCTTCGACGTCGTCGCGGTGGCGCCGCCGTCGTCGGTGACGGTCAGCGTGACGGTGTAGGTGCCCTGCGCCGCGTAGGCGTGCGACGGGTTGGCCGCGGTGGAGGTGGCGCCGTCGCCGAAGTCCCAGCGGCGGGCGGCGATGGTGCCGTCGGAGTCGGTGGAGGTGTCGGTGAAGGCGGCCGTCAGCCCGCTGACCGTGGAGGTGAAGCTCGCGGTGGGCGCCTGGTTGCCGGTGCCGCCACCGGAGCACGCCCCGGCCGCGCAGGCGGCGAGCCAGGTGTTCCAGTCGGAGTCGTAGCGGCTGCCGATCGTGCCGGTCAGGAACGACCGGGCGGTGCTCCACGCGCCGGTCCGGTACGAGCCGAGCAGCGTCGCGACGTCGGCCGGGTGCTTCTCGAACATGTACCGGACGGCCAGGTAGCCCCACCGGTAGATGCGGGTGGTGTCATGGTCGTAGGTGGTGTTCCACAGCGTGCTCAGCGCGTACGTGCGCTTGCCCGCCTCGGTGATCGCCGCGTCGTAGACGACCTTGCGGTAGGAGTAGGAGACGTACTCGGCGAAGCCCTCGATCCACCAGATGGTCGGCGTGCTCACCCCGGCGGTGAAGTCGCCGTACATGTCGAACCGGCCGTCGAGGTAGTGGGTGTACTCGTGGTTGAGGTTCCAGATCTGGAAGTCGGGGCGCAGCCACTCGGCCTCGTAGGCGATGAACCTGGGCTGGTTGCCCGCGGCGGCGGGGTCGCCCTCCAGGTACATGCCCCCGTTGTTGGTGTCGATGCCGAACATCACGCCGGCGTAGGTCTGGTAGTCGGTGCTGGAGTCGAAGACCACCACTTCCAGCGTGGTGTTGTTGTCGTTCGCGACCGGGCCGTTGTCCTTGACCAGGTTGTGGAAGAAGGCGTCCTGGTTGGCCAGGCTGGCGCAGGTGGCGGCGAGCTGGCTCGCGGTGACCTCCTGGGCCCGGATCCTGATGCTGGCGCTGCAGGTGTGGGTGATCGGCAGCACACTGGCCGCCAGGCGGTTCGCCAGGTCGCAGGTGCCGTAGTAGGAGCAGTTGGCCTTGTCGTAGGAGTCGGTCATCTCGGCCACGCCCACCCACAGCGGCGCGGTGGCGCCGGTCATGGCGCTGCGGCCGAGCAGGTTCTTGGCCAGCGGCCGGACGACGGCCTGCAACGTCGTGTGCTGCAGGAAGCGGCCCAGCTCGCGCCCGGCGTTGGAGACGAGGTAGGAGCGGTCGGTGCCGAGCATGCTGAGGTGGTTGGCGGCGAAGGAGTTCAGGGAGTCCAGGACGCTGCGGTCGGCCTGCACGGCGCTGACGAACGCGGGCACCTGGTGGCCGCGGAACAGCACGGTGTAGACGTTGTTGACCGCGTTGAGCATCCACCACGACGCGTCGTAGGAGCTGTTGTAGCCGTCGAGCAGGCGCTTGACCACGTACAGGTAGCGGTCGTTCTGCTCGGCGCTGTCGATGAGGGTGACGGCCTCGCTCAGCACCTCGCCGTTGGCGTCGCTGACGGTCGAGGACCGGGAGTTGCCGAAGAAGGCGTCCAGGCCGGACCGGATGGCGGTGGTGAGCGCCTGGCCGTACGAGCCGACGTCGCCGGAGTTGTACCAGTGGACGTAGTAGCCGGCCCGCAGGTAGAGGACGAGCTGGGCGGTGCTGGTGGTGTTGTCGCCCGGGTAGTTCGCCGAGTTGTCGCGCAGGGCGTAGGCGACGGTCGTCATCTGCGCCTCGCGGAAGGCGTTGTAGGCGTCCGTGCCGGTCAGGTTGAACAGGGTGTTGACGCAGTCGGTGGCGCTGGCCTTGATCTGCTGGACCAGGGCGCTGCCGGTGCGGCTGGTGAAGTCGGAGACGTTGCAGGCGGCGGCCGCGGCGACGCTCTTGCGCGCCGACGGTCTGGCGTGCTCCGGCCGGGTGGCGGGTTCGTCGTAGTCGCGGCGTAGGGCGTCCTTGGCCGCGGGCTGGGGCGCCCGGTCACGGGTGTCGAGCCGGGACTTGGCGACGTGCGGGGCGTCGTCGGCCGGGACCGCGAGGCGGGCGGCCGGTGGCGGTTCGGCCGCCGCGCTCGCCGGTGTCGCGGCGAACGGTGGGAGTAGGGCTAATGCGGCCAGGGGGACGATCAGCCGCCAGCCGTGCAGGACCTTGCGCACAAGAACCTCCGGGGGGTATCCGCATGGATGCGAGGTCGGGTACGAGTGTGCGGTCCGTCCGGAGGGCGTGGTCATACGACGCCGCATAAGTGTTGCCTATGGGCGTTCTCAATACGTCGCCAAGAGCCATCACATGTCACATAATCCTGAGCTATGGACCTGGATCTCCGGCATCTCCGAATGGTCTGTACGATCGCCGAGGCCGGCAGCGTGACCAAAGCGGCCGCGCGCCTCGGGCTGTCCCAACCGGCGATCACCACCCAGCTCCGCAGGATCGAGGAGATGGTGGGCGGTGAGCTGTTCACCCGCAGCCGGAACGGCGTCGAACCCACCCAGCTCGGACGTCAGGTCATCGCCCGCGCCCGGATCGTCCTGTCGGAGATCGACTCGCTCTTCGGCGACCTGCACGACGCGAACCCGGCCGTCACCGGGCTGCGGCTCGGGTGCAGCCACCTGGCGTGCGTGGCCAGCGTGGTGGACCGGGTCGGCGAGGCGTTACCCGGCCGGTCGATCTCCCTGCGCATCGAGCCGTCCAGCGTGCAGCTCGCCGACGCGCTCACCCACGGCCAGCTCGACGCCGCGCTCATGGGCATGATCGAGGGGTTCGACGTCCCCCTCACGCCGCCGGTGGTCACCCGCACGCTGGTGCCCAGGTATCCCATCTTCGTGGCCATGGCCGCCGGGCACCCGCTGGCCGAGCAGCCCGAGGTGCACCTGTCCGACCTCAGGAACGAGCGCTGGATCAGCCCGCCCGGCGCCGACGACGGCTCGCTCGCCGCCCTGCGCGCCTCCTGCCGGGCCGCCGGCTTCGAGCCGGACGTGCGCTACGACGCCCCGAGCGGCGCCGGCCGCCCGCTGGTCGCCGCCGGGCTCGGCGTGCGCCTGGTGGACCCGACCTGGCCGGTGCCCGAGGGCACCGCCGTACTTCCGCTGGCAGGCGAACCGCAGGTCGGGCACCTGGTCATGGCCTGGCGCAGGGACCTGATCGGCGCGGACGCGGCGGCGGCCATCTACCGCGGGCTCGCCGCCGCCTTCGAGGACCACATCGACGACAACCCCACCTTCCGCCGGTGGTGGGACGAGCACCCTGGCGCCCATCCCCTCCGCTGACGGCCGCGACCGGCGCGCCCCGGCCTCACTCCGCCGTGCGCAGCGGGAAGTGGCAGGCCACCTGGTGCTCGCCGCCCGCCAGCGGCGGCTCGGTCTCGCAGATCTCCTGGGCGAGCGGGCAGCGCGTCCTGAACCGGCATCCCGAGGGCGGGTTCTGCGCGCTGGGCAGCTCGCCCTTGATGGCGACGCTGGTACGCGGCGCCACGCCCGGCTCCGCCGAGGGCACGGCCTCGATCAGCGCCTGCGTGTACGGGTGCCGGGCCTTCCTGACGACGTCGCGGGCCGGCCCGACCTCGACGAGCTTGCCCAGGTACATGACGCCGATCCGGTCCGACATGTAGTCCACGACGGACAGGTCGTGGCTGATGAACACGTAGGACAGGCCCAGCTCGCGCTGCAGGTCGCGCATGAGGTTGAGCACCTGGGCCTGGATGGAGACGTCGAGCGCGCTGACCGGCTCGTCGCACACGATCAGCCGCGGCTCCAGGGCCAGCGACCTGGCCAGCCCGATGCGCTGGAGCTGGCCGCCGGAGAACTCGTGCGGGTAGCGGTCGAGCACCCGTCGCGGCAGGCCCACCTGGTCCAGCAGGGTGCCGATGCGCGAGCGGCGGCCGGCCCGGTCGCCGGCCTGCTGGATCTCCAGGGGCTCGGCCAGGATGGAGTCGATGCGCATGCGCGGGTTCATCGCCGCGTAGCTGTCCTGGAACATGAGCTGGACCCGCCGGTGCATGGCGCGGCGGGCGCGCCGGTCGAGCGTGGCGATGTCGGCGCCGTCCACCACGATCTGGCCGGAGGTGGGCTCCTCCAGGCCGACGATCAGCCGGCCCACGGTCGACTTGCCGCAGCCCGACTCGCCCACGAGCCCGAACGTCTCGCCGGGGCGCACGTCGAAGCCGACCCCCGCGACGGCGCTGACCGGCGGCGCCTTGCGGCCCAGCGAGCCCGTGCCGTCGTAGTTCTTGACCAGGTCGCGGACGGACAGGATCGGCGCGGCCCCGGCCTGCGGCCCGGCCCGGTCGGGCCGCGGCCCGGCGGCCTCGGCGCGCGCCCGCGGCTGGAGCACCGGGTGCAGGCAGGCGTGCTGGTGCTCGTCGCCGGACAGGGTCACGTCGGTGGTGCGGCACTCCTCGGTCGCGAAGCGGCAGCGGGGTGCGAACCGGCAGCCAGTCATCGGCCGGGACAGGTCCGGCGGCAGGCCGGGGATGCTGTAGAGCGCGCCGTCGTCGTGCTCGGCCGCGCCGGGGAGCGACTCCATGAGCGCCTCGGTGTAGCGGTGGCGCGGCTGCCGGAACAGCTCGGCGGTGGTCGCGGCCTCCACCACGCGGCCGGCGTACATGACGGCGACCCGGTCGGCGCGGCTGGCGATCACGCCCAGGTCGTGGGTGACCAGGATGACCGCCATCTGGAACTCCTCGCGCAGGTCGTCGATGAGTTCCAGGATCTGGCGCTGGGTGGTGACGTCGAGGGCGGTGGTCGGCTCGTCGGCGATGAGCAGCCGGGGCGAGCAGACCAGGGCCATGGCGATGACCACGCGCTGGCGCATGCCGCCGGAGAGCTGGTGCGGGTAGGCGTCGGCGATCTTGTCGGGACGCGGCATGCCGACCCGGCGCAGGATCTCCACGGCCCGCTCGCGCGCCTCGGCCTTGCCGACGCCCTGGTGGACCCGGAGCGGCTCGGCGACCTGGGCGCCGATGCGCATGGTCGGGTTGAGCGAGGTGAGCGGGTCCTGGAACACCATGCCCATCTCGACGCCGCGGATCCTGCGCATCTCCGCGGGCGGCAGGGACAGCAGGTCGCGGCCCTCGAACAGGATCTCGCCGCCGACGACGCGGCCGCCGGACGGCAGCAGGCCCATGACCGACAGGGCGGTCATGGTCTTGCCGCTGCCCGACTCGCCGACGATGCCGAGCGTCTCGCCCTGCCGCACCTCCAGGTTGACGTGGTCGAGGGCGTGCACGACGCCCTGACGCAGCGGGATGTCGGTGCTGACGTCGCGCAGGCGCAGCAAAGGGCTCATGTTCCGTTCCTCCTAGCGCCGCCGGAGGCGGACCTCGAAGACGTCCCTCAGCCCGTCGCCGATGAAGTTGAAGGCGAGGACGATGAGGATGATGGCGATCCCGGGCGGGTACAGCAGCCACCAGTAGCCGCTGTAGGTGTTGGCGAGGCCGTCGGAGAGCATCCCGCCCCAGTTCGCCGCGGGTGGCGGCACGCCGAGGCCGAGGAAGGACAGGTAGGCGACGTACAGGATGGCGTCGGCGACCTGGAAGGTGGCGTTGACGATCACGGTGCCGATGGCGTTGGGGATGATGTGCCGCCGTACGGCCCGGCCGCCGGTGCCGCCCATCGACCGCATGGCCTGGACGTACTCGCGGGAGCGCAGGGTCAGCGCCTCGCCGCGGACCAGCCGGGCCGGGCCCAGCCAGGCGAAGGCGCCGATGATGAGGATGAGCATCGGCACGGTCGGCGTGACGATGGTCGCCATCAGCATGAACAGGAACAGCGAGGGGATCGACATCATCGCGTCGACCACCCGCATCATGGCCGCGTCCACCCAGCCGCTGGTGAAGCCGGCGATGGCGCCCCAGATCGTGCCCACGACCGTGGCCAGCACGCCGGCGGCCAGCCCGACGACGATGGACGTCTGCCCGCCGAGCAGCAGGCGGCCGAGCTGGTCGTAGCCGACGCCGTCGGTGCCCAGCGGGTGGCCCGGGGTGCCGGGGGGCAGGTAGACCGAGGCGAGGTCGGTGTGCACCTGGTCGGTCCGGTAGAACAGCGGGCCGAGGAAGCACAGGCCGCCGAGCACGATGAAGATGATCAGGCCCAGCAGGGCGAGGCGGTTCTCGGCGAAGACGGTCAGCGCCTGACGCCACTGGCCGCGTACGGGCGCCTCCTCGGCGGGGACCGGCGTGCCGGTCGCCTCGGCGGACGCGGTCATGAGCGGGCCGCCGTCCTGAGCCGGACGCGCGGATCGACGGCGGCGTACAGCAGGTCGGCGAGCAGGGCGCCGAGCACGGTCGCGATCGCGATGATCAGCGTGACGCCGAACAGGATCGGGAAGTCCCGCTTCAGCGCCGCCTGCCAGAACAGCTGGCCCATGCCGGGGTAGTTGAACAGGGCCTCGACGACCAGGGCGCCGCTGAACAGCGCGGGCAGGTACATCCCGAGCAGGGTGATGACCGGGAACAGGCCGTTGCGCAGCGTGTGCCGGGCGACGACGCGCGCCTCCGACAGGCCCTTGCTGCGGGCGGTGCGCACGTAGTTCTCGTTGAGGTTGTCGACCATCGAGGAGCGCACGTACCGCGAGTAGACGGCGACGGTCACGATGGCGAGCGTGACGGTGGGCAGGACGAGCCCGGCCGGGTCGGCCAGCACCTCACCGAGGGTGAACCCCTGCGAGGCCTCCGGCGGCAGGATCGGCCAGACCTGCGAGAAGAGAATGATCATCATGAGACCCATGAAGAAGATCGGCGTGGCGTAGGCCAGCAGCGACAGGGTGGTGATCGTGTAGTCGGGCCACCGGTTGCGCCGCATCGCCTGGACGACGCCGAGCGGGATGGCGACGACGACGGCCAGCATCGTCGAGAACAACGACAAGACCATGGTCTTGGGCAGCCGCTGGCCGATGGCCTCGGCCACCGACTGGTTGAGCTGGAAGGAGTAGCCGAGGTCGCCGCGCAGGAGGCGGCCGATGAACATGACGTACTGCTGGACCCAGGGGCGGTCGTAGCCCATCTCGTGGTCGAACGCCGCGAGCTGGGCCAGCGTCGCATCCTTGCCGAGGGTGGCCCGCGCCGCGCCGCCCGGCAGGAGATGCAGGATGACGAACGTGATCATCGTGACCAGCACGACGATGATCAGGGCCTGGCCCAAGCGGGTGATCAGATACCGGGCCACGCGAGGCCCCTCCTTGTTCCAGGGACCCCGGCGACCCCCGCACGGGCCGCCGGAGTCGGGGACGGTCTCAGCTCTTCCAGGACCAGTCCTGGAAGAACATGTTGTTCATCGGGTCCTGCGTGACCCCCTGGAGCCCGGCGCGGTACGCCGAGATCTGGTACACGGGGTTCGGCATCCAGAGCACCGGCAGGTCCTGGGCCAGCCGGTCGTTGTACGCCTTGAGCGTCGCCTCGTCGTCGGCGAACTGGGTGGCCTCGATGAGCTTGTCGGCCTCGGGGTCGCTGTAGCTGCCCAGGTTGACCGGGGCGCCGGTGGCGAACAGCCGCTCACCGCTGGGGAAGGCCGGGTAGTACCAGCTGCCCTGCGAGCCGAAGAACGACATGTCCCACGAGCAGTTGGAGTCCGAGGACTTGCACGCCGGGGTGACCGCGACCGAGTCCGGCACTTCCTTGATGGTGAGCTGGATGCCCAGCTTGGACATCTGCGACTTGATCTCGGCGAACATCTTGGTCGTCGCGGCGAAGCCGGTCTGGCTGGTGACGGTGAAGGCCAGCTTCGCGCCGGACTTCACGCCCTCGCCGCACTGGTCGGCGCCCGTGCCCGGCTTCTGGCAGGTCGTCTGGCCGTCGGGGGTCACCTGCCAGCCGTGGCTCTCCAGGAGCTGCTTGGCCTTGGCCGGGTCGAAGGGGTAGGCGCAGCCTTCGCTGGAGCCGTTCGTGCCGGGCTTGGCCGGGACGGGGCCACAGGTCGGGGCCGCCATGCCGGACCAGATGGCCTTGCTGATGGTCGGCTGGTCGATGAGCGACTGCAGGGCCTGGCGCAGGTAGAGCTGCTTGAACAGGGGGCCTGACTCGGGGTTGTTGAAGTTGAGCTGGAGGTAGGTGATGGACCAGCCGTACCAGGGGGCGATCTGGTAGCCCTTCGACTCCAGGTACTTCTGCTGCGACAGGTTGGCCGGCGGCACGTAGCCGTAGTCGATCTGGCCGGCGCGCAGCACGTTGAACTCGGCGTCGTCGCTGGTGAAGGGGCGCAGCGTGACCGACTTGAGCTTCGGCTTGTCGCTGCCGGAGTAGTTCGCGCGGGCGGTGAGGACGACCTCGCCGTTCGGCACGTACTTCTCCAGCTTCCACGGGCCGCTGTTGACCTGCCACAGCTCGTTGGTCGCGTACGTCTTGGGGTCCTTCGACGCGGCGGTGAGGAAGTCGAAGACCTTCCTGGCGCCCTCGGGGGTGGTGTCGAGGTCGCCCACCTTGCCGGTGGCCGAGTCCTTGTCCCAGACGTGCTGGGGCAGCGGCACGATGCGGTTGAGCTGGTTGCCGACGAACCACCCGGTGTTGTACGTCTTCGTGGTCGTCAGGGAGAAGGTCTTGTCGTCCTTCACCTTGAACGCGGCGATGTTGTCCGGGAAGCCGCCCTCCCGGTAGGACGCCCACTTGTCCTTGTTCGCGGTGACGAGATTCCACCAGAACTGGATGTCACGGGTGGTGACGGGCTTGCCGTCGGACCACGTGTTGTCCTTCAGCGTGATCGTCAGCGTCTTGCCGCCGTCGCTCACCTCGGGCGGTTCGGCCATCGAGCGCCCGGGGTCGATGTTGTACTTCGCCGAGCCGTCCAGCAGGTACTCGTACAGGTGACGGTACTGGGCGGAGCCGAAGATGACGTTCTCGCCCTGGGTGAAGCCGGGTGCCGAGATCGGCAGGATCCAGTTCGGGGTCCTGAGGGCGACGGTCACGCCGTCCTTGCTCTGGCCCCCGCTCTGGGCGCCCTTCTGCGCGCCGCCGGCGGACCCGCTGCACGCGGTCAGCGCCAGCCCGAGGGCCAGCACGCCCGCCAGGGCGCCGGTGCCGCGGAGCCCGCGCCGGTGGAATCTGCTCCCCATGGGATCTCCTCGGTTGACGTCGCACGGCGCCCTGCGCTTACCGGGGGGCCTGGTGCGTTCGATGCGGAGAATGTATAGATGGTCCCGCACGAAGTCAACGGAACTAATGCGCTTTGTTCGCCGACTTGTTTCGGTTTAGAGTCGAAGTCGCCGGTGCCTCATGATGGGGCTCTGTTGCGACGACGGGCCTGCCGGGGAACCGGCCTGAAAGAGGAGCGGCATGCCGGAGCCATCGAGTCCCGCCAACCTGCGTGAGCAGGCGCTCAGCCTCCTGGCCAGCGGTGCGGCGACGTCGCGCGCCGATCTCGTGGAGACCCTCCAGGTGGCTCCGTCCACGGTCTCCAGCGTGGTCCGGCGGCTGCTGGAGGAGGGCGCGATCCTGGAGGAGGGCGTCGGCCGCTCCACCGGCGGGCGGCGGCCGCGGATCCTGCGGCTGCGCGACGTCCCTGGCGCCTTCGCGGTGTCCGAGCTGGGCGCCCAGCACGCGCGCGTGGGGCTGTGCGCGCCCGACGGCCGGCTGCTGGCCGTACGGGAGATCGCCACCGACATAGCGGAAGGGCCCGGCCAGGTCTTCGACGCCATCTGGCGGGCCTACGAGCAGCTCAGCACGGCCAACGCCCCCGGCCAGACGTTGCTCGGCATCGGCCTCGCGCTGCCCGGCCCGGTCGAGTACCCGCACGGCCGGCTGATCGGCCCGGCCCGGATGCCCGGCTGGAACGGCTTCGACGCCCAGACCCACCTGAGGGAGCGCTTCGGCGTGCCCGCGGTCGTCGACAACGACGCCAAGGCCGCCGCCATCGGCGAGTACGTCAGCCGGGGCCGCGACCCCGGCGACATGATCTACGTCAAGGCCGGCACCGGCATCGGCGGCTGCCTGGTCAGCGGCGGCCAGATCTACCGCGGCGGCCGCGGCCTCAGCGGCGACGTCACCCACGTGCGGGTGGCCGACAGCGGCGAGCGCGAGTGCTCCTGCGGCAGCCGCGGCTGCCTGGAGACGGTGGCCAGCGGCGCCGCCCTGGTCCGCCAGCTCAAGGACCGCGGCCTGCGGGTCAGCACGCCGCGCGACGTCGTCGCCGCCACCGTCGACGCCGAGCCGTCCGTCGTGACCCTGGTGCGCCACGCCGGCGAGCTGCTCGGGGTCGCCCTGTCCGGCCTGGTCAACTTCCTCAACCCCGACGCCGTCGTCATCGGCGGCGCGCTGTCCAGCCTCGACGTCTACGTGGCCGCCGCCCGGAGCATGCTCTACAAGCGCTGCCTGCCGTCCATGACCCAGTCACTGTCCATCGAGGCCAGCGCCGCCGGCCCGGACGCCGCCCTGATCGGCCTCGGGCACCTCGTGCGTGCCTCGGCCGACGTCCGTCCCTCCTAGGCAAGGAGTCCCCCGCCCGTGTCCCGTCCCCTCCGCGTCGCCGTCGGCGGCGTGCACATCGAGTCCAGCACCTTCTCCCCGCACCTGAGCACCGCCGCCGACTTCGAGGTCACCCGCGGTGACGCCCTGCTGGCGCGGTACGGCTGGCTCGCCGAGCCGTGGGCGGCCGACGTCGAGTGGATCCCGCTCGTGCACGCCCGCGCCCTGCCCGGCGGGGCCGTGGCCAGGGAGACCTACGACGCCTGGGCGGCCGAGATCGCCGCCGGGCTGGCCGCCGCGGGCCCCGTGGACGGCGTCCTGCTCGACATCCACGGCGCGATGAGCGTGGTCGGGCTGGAGGACGCCGAGGGCGACCTGATCACGGTGGTCCGCTCGGTGACCGGCGGCCAGCCGTTCGTCTCGGCGGCCATGGACCTGCACGGCAACGTCTCCCACCGGTTCTTCGCCGGCTGCGACCTGCTCACCTGCTACCGCACCGCCCCGCACGTCGACGTCTGGGAGACCCGCGAGCGCGCCGCGCGCAACCTGGTGGCGGCCCTGCGCCGCGGGCAGCGTCCGCACAAGGCCCTCGTGCACGTGCCGATCCTGCTGCCGGGCGAGATGACCAGCACGCGCGTCGAGCCGGCCAAGGGCCTGTACGCCCGCGTCCCCGAGATCGAGGCCAGGGACGGCGTCATCGACGCGGCCATCTGGATCGGCTTCGCCTGGGCCGACGAGCCCCGCTGCCGCGGCGCGGTCGTCGCCACCGGCACCGACGCCGCCGCCACCGCCGCGGCCGCCCGCGAGCTGGGCGAGCAGTTCTGGGCGGCGCGCGACGCCTTCACCTTCGTCGCGCCCACCGGTTCCATGGACGAATGCCTCGACCAGGCGCTGATCGCGGTCAAGGACCCGGCCCGGCGTCCGTTCTTCATCAGCGACTCGGGCGACAACCCCGGCGCGGGCGGCGCCGACGACGTCACCTTCGCCCTCGAACGCATGCTGGCCCGTCCCGAGATCGCCGGCGGCTCGGTCCGCGCGGTGTACGCCTCGCTGGTCGATCCCGAGGCCGTGGCCGAGGTCGCCGGTCTCGCGCCCGGTTCGCCGGTCAGCCTGCGCGTCGGGGGCCGGATCGACGCCCGCGAGCCGGGGCCGCTGCCGATCGAGGGCGTGCTGGAGGCGGTCGCCGACGACCCCGACGGCGGGTTGTGCGTCAGCGTGCGGGTGGGCGGTCTGAGCGTGTTCGTCACCTCCCGGCGCATGCAGTACCGCGAGCTGGCCTCCTACGCCCGGCTGGGCGTCCAGGTGGACGACGTCGACCTGGTGACGGTCAAGATCGGGTACCTGGAGCCGGAGTTGTTCGACGCGGCGGGCGACTGGCTGCTGGCGCTCACGCCGGGCGGGGTCGACCAGGACCTGCAGCGCCTGCCGTACGAGCGCCTGGTCCGGCCGGTCTTCCCCCTCGACCGCGACTTCGACGCCGACCTCACCGTGATCACCGGCCCTTCGGCGCCCTGACCGCCCGCTCCCTCCTCCGCCGCGAGCGCGGCGGAGGAACCGCTCGCGGCGAACGGGGAGCGTGGCGAGGCCGCCGTGAGCGGCGAGCGCGGGGGCTCGGGAGGGCCGGTTCGGGCAGGGCTTGGAGGGGGCTCCCAGTCGGCTCCAAGCCAGGAACAAGAGGGCTGACTCATCATTTCCGCCTGTGAGCGGATATTTCAGGAAAAGGCTGATGAGGGTCGCCGCGGGTGCGGCGGTCGTCGCGACGGTCATGCTGCCCGCGCTGCCGGCGGCCGCCGACGGCGCCCCCGACGAGCGGCCCGACGTCCCGGTCGGCACCTGGCTGGCGGCGCGTACGCAGCCCGCGGTGCAGCTGACCAGCTTCACCTACACGGCGACGGTGTCCGTCCCGTCCAACACGATCAACGAGGCGGCCTACAACCAGATCGTCCAGGAGGCCGTCGCCGCCGTTCAGTCCGGCAAGATCTCCTCGGACGAGCGCAGCATCGGCAAGTGGGTCTTCCAGCAGATCGCCGCCAACGTGGACACCTACGTGTCCTCGACCACGCCGATGCGCACGGTCGAGGCCGAGGTCGGCGGCATGTGCACCGGCTGGTGGGTCACCCCCGACGGCTACATGGTCACCGGCGCCCACTGCGTCCAGGTCGGCGAGACCGAGCTCAGCCAGCTCTTCGCCCAGCAGGCGCTGGCCAAGTTCAACAAGCAGGACGCCAAGGAGATCATCAAGGGCCTGGGCGACCTCAGGAACGACGAGGAGATCCTCAAGCTCGCCCAGCAGATCTACGTCACCTTCAACTCCAGCCACATGCAGCTCAGCAACCTCAAGCAGAGCCTGTCGGTCATGCAGAGCCTGCCCGGCGGCGGGGTGGACAAGACGGCCAAGGCGGTCCCGGCGGAGCTGGTGTCGGTGGGCGAGAGCTACCCGGGCAAGGACTTCGCGCTGCTCAAGGTGAACGGCCAGCAGAACCTGCCGACCGTGCCGCTCGGCGAGGACGCCGACGTGCGCACCGGTGACACGCTCTACATCAGCGGCTTCCCCGGTCTGGTCACCAACACGCCGTTCTTCAGCCTGGAGTCGAAGCTGGAGCCGGCGCTGACCGAGGGCCCGTACAACGCCAAGCGCACCACGCAGACCGGCGTGCCCTACATCCAGACGCAGGCGCCGTCCTACCACGGCAACTCCGGCGGGCCGGTGTTCAGCAAGGACGGCAAGGTCGTCGGCATGCTGATCGCGGGCACGGTGAGCGAGGGCGGCGAGGCGTCGGAGAGCGAGAGCTTCGTCCTGCCGGTCGGCATCATCAAGGAGAAGCTCGGCGAGAAGAACGTCAAGCCCGCCCAGGCCGTCACGACGACCCGGTACAACGAGGCGCTCAACGACTTCTTCCGGCACTACTACTCCGACGCGCTGCCGAAGTTCCGCGAGGTCCAGGCGCTGTTCCCGAACCACCCGTACGTGGCCAAGTACATCAGCGACTCCCAGCAGGCGATCTCCGCGGGCAAGGACGAGACGCCCAAGCCGATCCTCATGTGGGTGCTGATCGCCGGCGGCGTGCTGCTGCTCCTGGTGCTCGTCGCGGTCGTGGTGAAGGTCCTGCGCGGACGCCGGCGGCCCCAGCCGGCCATCGTCTCGCCCCAGCCCGGGTACGGCGCGGTGCCGCCGCCCCCGTGGCAGCAGCTCCCCGCGGCCCAGGCCCAGCTCTCGCCGCCGGTGCAGCCGATGCAGCAGGCCCAGAGCCCGTACGGCCACGGCGGCGACGGCTACGGCCCCGGCGGGTACGGCGCGAACGGCCACGCCGCGAGCCCGTACGGGTCGGCTCCGGACGCCCACTTCCACCAGCCCCCTCACCAGCAGCCCTCCTACGACCAGCCGTCCTACGACCAGCCCCGCGGCGACCAGACCAGGTCCGTGCGCTACGGCCAGTTCAGCCCGCCCGCGGACAACAGGTCCGGGCAGGTCGCGGACCTGGAACGGCAGATCGCCGACCTCCAGCGCCGGCTCGGCGACCAGCCCCCGAACGCCTGACGGGCCCGCGTGAGCCGAGTCCCGCCAGACACGTCAGGATGCGTGGCCCCGGAACCCCATGACGGGTTCCGGGGCCACGACGCGTGCCCGGCGGATCCGGGTCGCGGCGCCCGCCGCGGCCTACGATGACCACGTGGACGTGCTGAGCAGCCGCGTGCTCCTGCGGCCGACCGACCCCGCCCGGACCCGCCGCTTCTACGCCGACACCCTCGGCCTGGCGGTCTACCGCGAGTTCGGCCCCGACGACGATCCCGGCGTGGTGTTCTTCCTCGGCCAGGGGTTCCTCGAGGTCGCCGGGCGTTCCGACGGCCCCGCGACCGGCGGCACGCTGTCGATCTGGTTGCAGGTGCGCGACGTCGGGCGCGAGGAGGAGCGCCTGCGGCAGGCG
Source organism: Nonomuraea sp. NPDC049637 (assembly GCF_040675235.1). Classification (NCBI taxonomy): domain Bacteria; kingdom Bacillati; phylum Actinomycetota; class Actinomycetes; order Streptosporangiales; family Streptosporangiaceae; genus Nonomuraea; species Nonomuraea sp. NPDC049637. Next base: position 51,970 of record NZ_JBFAOM010000032.1, on the reverse strand, counting down.
GGCGTCACGGTGCTGCGCGAGCCGCGCCTGGAGCCGTGGGGCCTGGTCGAGATGTGGATCGCCGACCCCGACGGCCATCGCATCGTCCTGGTGGAGGTGCCGCCCGGCCATCCGCTGCGCCGCGACCCGCGGTGAACCGCCCCGCGTTTGCCTCCGGAGGAGACCGTGTGCTAACGTTAAGCCCGTTGCAGTTGTGGTACCCATAAAAGACTTTGTGCGCACCTGACCTAGCTGGACTTTCAGGTGCGTTTTTGTTTTCCGGTCATCTCCGGGATGGGCTCATCGCGGCGACACGGGGATCCGCACGGTGCGGATCCCGTCTCTGCACGTCATCTGAAGGAGATCGTTATGGCTACCGGTACCGTGAAGTGGTTCAACTCGGAAAAGGGCTTCGGCTTCATCGCGCAGGACGGCGGCGGCGCCGACGTCTTCGCCCACTACTCCAACATCGTCTCCAACGGTGGCTACCGTGAGCTGACCGAGGGCCAGAAGGTGGCCTTCGACGTCGTGCAGGGCCAGAAGGGCCCGCAGGCCGAGAACATCGTTCCCGCCTGACCTCACGCAGCCCGTGTCTGGGCCCGCACCCTCCTCTGGGTGCGGGCCCAGACCGCTTTCAGGGGCATTCGATCGGGTATGGACCGATCAGCTCCGCGCGGTTATGTTGCGAGAGCGTCAGCCAAGTTGTCAGACGACGCCGGGGAGCACCACCAGGACTGCGTCTGAGAGGACCCTCGCATGTGCGGCATCGCCGGATGGGTGGACTTCGACCGCGACCTGACCAGCGAACGGGCCACCGCCCTCGCCATGACCGCGACCATGAGCTGCCGGGGCCCCGACGACCAGGGCCTGCACCTCGAACCGCACGCCGCGCTCGGCAACCGCCGGCTCGCCGTCATCGACGTCGAGGGCGGCCACATGCCGATCGAGGCCGAGGGCCTGGCCGTCATCACCTACAGCGGCGAGGTCTACAACTTCCGCGAGCTGCGCGAGGAGCTGGCCGCCAAGGGCCACCGCTTCCGCACCAGAAGCGACACCGAGGTCGTGCTGCGCGGCTACCTGGAATGGGGAGAAGGCGTCGCCGACCGGATCAACGGCATGTACGCCTTCGCCGTCTGGGACGAGCGCGCGCAGGAGCTCGTGCTGATCCGCGACCGCATGGGCATCAAGCCCCTGTTCTACTACCCGCTGCCCAACGGCGTGCTGTTCGGCTCCGAGCCCAAGGCGATCCTGGCCAACCCGCTGGCCCCGCCCGTGGTCGACATCGACGGCCTGCGCCAGCTCCTCAGCATGGCCACCGTCCGGCAGCGGTCGGTCTACAAGGGCATGTGCGAGCTGCCGCCCGGCCACCTGCTGCGCGTGGGCCGGCAGGGCGCGCGGCTGCGCCGCTACTGGTCGCTGGAGGGCCGCGAGCACACCGACGACCTCGACACGACCGTACGCACGGTGCGCGAGCTGCTCGACGACATCGTCGGCCGGCAGCTGATCTCCGACGTGCCGCTCTGCACGCTGCTGTCCGGCGGCCTCGACTCCAGCGTCGTCACCGCGCTGGCCAGGACGCACGGCCCGATCCGCTCCTTCGCCGTGGACTACGCCGGTTACGCCGAGCACTTCCAGGCCGACGAGTACCGCGGCGACCCCGACCGGCCGTTCGTGCGGATGCTGGCCGAGCACGTCGGCTCCGAGCACACCGACATCGTCCTCGGGCCGGCGGAGCTGGCCGACCCCGGGCTGCGGGCCTCGGTCGTCCGGGCCTGGGACGCGCCGAGCTTCCTGGGCGACATGAACTCCTCCCTCTACATGCTGTTCCGCGCCATCCGCGAACATTCGACCGTGGCGCTGTCCGGCGAGTCCGCCGACGAGATCTTCGGCGGGTACGCCTGGTTCCACCTGCCGCAGACGGTCGAGGCCGACACCTTCCCGTGGCTGGCGATGGTGATGCGCGAGCAGCAGCCGACCGACATACTCGACAAGTCGCTGATCCGGCAGCTCGACCTGGACGCCTACACCGCCGACGGCTACCGTACGGCGCTGGCCGAGGTGCCCCACGTGGCCGGGCAGGACGCCCGCGAGCGGCGCATGCGCGAGATCTGCTACCTGCACCTCACCCGGTTCCTGCCCTTCCTGCTCGACCGCAAGGACCGGATGAGCATGGCCGTCGGGCTGGAGGTGCGCGTGCCGTTCTGCGACCACCGGCTGGTCGACTACGTGTTCAACACGCCCTGGTCGATGAAGACGTTCGACGGCAGGGAGAAGAGCCTGCTGCGGGCGGCCGGGGCCGGCCTGCTGCCCGAGCCGATCGCGCGCCGGGTCAAGGCCCCGTACCCGGTGACCCAGGACGTGGGCTACGAGCAGGCGCTCCGGGACGCGCTGCGCGAGCTGGCCGCCGACAAGGACGCCCCGGTGCTGCAACTGCTCGACGCCGACGCCGTCCGCGAGGCCGCCTTCGCGCCGGCCGAGAAGGTGACGACCACGATGAGCAGGTACGGCCTGGAGCTGGCGCTGGATCTGAACGTCTGGCTGACCGCCTACGGCGTGCGCCTGGAGGTGTAGCGGGCACACTGGGCGGATGACGTCCACTGATCATCTGCCGGCCACGCCGTTCGAGGAACAGTTGTGGGCGGCCGCACAGGACGGGCAGACCGCCCTGTGCCTGGGCCTGCTCCGCGACGCCGACCTGGCGTTGCCGATCACCGCCGCCGCGGCGGCCGGGACCGAGCCGCCCGCCTGGGCGACGGCCACGGACTCCGGCCGGACGTGGGTGCTGGCCTTCACCTCGGTCGAGGCGATGGTGACCGCGACCGGCGGCCTGGCCACGCACTGCCGGATCGTCTCGCCCGCCGAGCTGGCGGCCGGCTGGCCGGACCCGCGATGGGGCCTGGCGGTCAACCCCGGCCTCGGCGCCTCGTTCCTGCTGGAGCCGGGGACGCTGGCCAGGCTGGCGGTGCCCACGCTCGTCCAGGACCTGCGGCTCGCGCCCGGGTCGGGGGTGCCGGTGGTGCAGAAGCTGCTGTCCCCGGCCGACATCGGCGACCTGCTGGCGTCGGCCGAGCCGCGCGTGTCCGGCTACTGCCACCACGCCCTCGACGTCTCGCACATCGCCACGCCCACGGTGCTGGCCGACGCGCTGGGGCAGCCCGACATGCTGACCGAGAGCGGCTCGCTGAACATCCTGCGCTGGCACCCCGTCGGCCTCGACCTCTACCGCACCCCGTACGGCGGGCTCGACGAGCAGGGCCGGGACGCGGTGGCCGGGTGGGTGGTCGAGGAGCCGCCGTTCGTGGGCATGGGCCTGGTGCCCAACGTCGACCAGGTCATCCGCGAGTACAAGGTGTACGGCGTCGGCCTGCCGCACGGCGCGGAGATCTGGGAGCTCACCCGCCAGGGCACCGAGCACCGGCGTGCGCTCTACCACGGCGACCTGCGGCGATGGCTGCTGATCGGCCGGAAGGAGGCGGCATGAGCTGGCACTTCTACCGCGCCCGCTGGCAGGGCGCCGACTACGTGGCCAGCCCCGAGCCGCACCCCCTGGAGCTGTGGGTGCGCCTGCGCACCACCGGCCCGGCCGACGGCTTCGAGGAGGTCGAGCCCGGCTGCCACGTCCGCACGGTGCCGTTCACCGAGTGCGCGTCCCTGCAGTTCGTGACCACGGAGTGCACGTGGCGGGGCGAGCGGTTCCAGGTGCACGACGAGCGGGACGGCCTGCTCCTGCTCGAATACCTGGGCGGCTCCGCGCCCGCGGCGCTCGCGCTGGGGCTGGAGCGCGTCGAGCGGGGGGTGTACCGGGCGTGGGCCCCGCGGACGGAGATCACCGAGCTTCGCGAGGAAGTTGTGGCGATAAGTCCACAAGATGGGCCTTTTTGAAGATTAGCTCTTGTCTCCTGTTGTTCATGTGACAGAAACTGACCTGAAAGGTGGATGTGACGTAAGAAACACGCAGCATTGGGGCGGGGGTGTCATGGATTCTCCTGACGTGGCGGGGATGCGGGCATACGGCGACGAGCTGCGCGACATGTTCCGCCAGATCCAGGACGTGGGCATGGAGCTGCACGAGCAGGCCAAGGCCGTCCAGGTGACCGAGACCTCGAAGGACGGCCTGGTGTCGGTGACGGTCGGCTCGCGCGGCGAGCTGATCCGGCTCGACCTCGACCCGCGCATCTACCGCCGCCCCGACGCCCGCCGGCTCGCCGACACCATCGCCGAGACCACCCGGCTGGCCGCCGAGCGCGCCCAGGAGCGCGTCACCGAGATCTTCGAGCCGGTGATCCCGCGCGAGGACTTCGAGGCGCACCTGAGCGGCGACCTCGAGACCGTCATGGCCCGGCTGGCCGACCGCATGGGAGGCGCCCGATGAGGCCCTGGGACGGCACCCAGATCATCAAGCCCGTCGTGGACTCGGGCATCTCCCAATGGACCACCATGGCCGAGGACTGGGAGAAGGAGTCCGAGCGGCTGGTCGCCGCGGTCGTCGAGGCGCTGGCCGCCGCCCCCTGGGGCAACGGCATGGAGGGCCAGGCGTTCAAGGAGTCCCATTTCCGCGACGACGGCCCCAACCGCATGCTCAACCAGTGCGTCGACCTCTCCAAGCAGATGCTGGACGCGTGCGGCAGGCTGCGCGCGAGCATCGACAACACCCTCGCCGTGGACGCCGCCATGGAGCAGGACCTCAAAGCGCGAGAGGTCTGACGCGTGACGCACAGCGCCACCGGCTCCCAGGGGCCGACTTCCCAGAATTCGTCGAGTGTGTCCACCGTCTCGCCCCCGGTCCGCATCGACCGGGACGTGGAGCCGGTCTGGGAGACCGAGACGATGCCCGACTGGGTGGTCAACTGGTTGATCCCGATGTTGTCGGCCGGTCAGAAGTGGCCGGAGGCGAGCGAGAGCGGGATGTCCAAGCTCGCCCATGCCTACCACGCGCTCGCCGCCGGGGCGATCGCCACCGCGCCGCGCGCCGGCTCGGCCGTGCGGACCGTGGCGACCGGCTGGTCCTCGCCGGCCAGCGCGGACTTCGTCTCCCGCGCCAAGTACCTGTTCGGCCACAATGCCGGCATGGCGGGCACGGCCGGCAAGTCGCAGAACTACTTCGGCCAGTCGGACAACTTCGCGGTCGAGACCCAGTACTCCAAGCTGTCCGTCAACGTGGCCTTCTGGGTCACGGTCATCGCCATCGCCATCGCGCTCTTCGTCGCCTTCTTCACGGCCGGCTCCTCGACGGCGATCATCGGGCCGTACGCGGCCGCGGCCCGCGCGGCCATCAGCAGGATCCTGGTCCGGCTCGCCATGATCGGCGCCAGGGAGGTGGGCGCCGGCAAGCTGGCCCGGGTCGCCGCGCTCAGCGGCGCCACCGGACGCGGCGTCATCGCCCGGCTGCTGGGCTCCGCGATCGGCAAGGAGCTGATCGAGGAGATCGGCGAGGAGTTCTTCATCGACGCCGGCGCCCAGTACCAGCAGATCCAGATGGGCACCAGGAAGGAATGGGACTGGAAGAAGTCCCGGGCGGCGATCATCGGCGCCGGCAGCGGCGCGCTCGTCGGCACCGGCATGGCCGGGCCCGTCTCCTTTCTCACCCGGCCTCTGCCGGGCATCCCCGGCCGCGTGATGTCCACCGGCGTGACCAACATGATCGCCTCCCCGGTCGGCAGCTTCCTCGCCAACGGCCTGGTGTACGGACAGTGGGACAACCCGTTCACGGCCGAGGCCCTTGCGGGCGCCTACTTCGGCGCCGCGGGGCGTGTCACGTCGATGAGCCCGTTCAACACCGACGTGGTCACCGCGCTGGCCCACCCGGTCACCGCCCTGGCCTCGGCCTACGACACCGCGGCCCGTACCGACGCCGCCCGCGCGGGTGGCGGCGACCCCAACGCCGGGGGCGGGAACCCGCCGCCCGGCGGCCCGGCCCCCTCGGGCGGCGGGCCCGTCGTCCCCGCCGGGGCGACACACTCCGGCGCGCCCTCCTCCAGCCAGAACGACGACGTCAGGCGCGGCACGCCCGCCACGCCCGCCCCCGATTCGGACGCGAACCCGCGTCGCCAGGCGCCCCCGAGGACCGACCAGCAGCGGGACGACGACCGCGAGCCGCGCGCCGACGCCGACGAGACCACGCCGCAGTCCCCCGACGCGCAGTCCCGGAACAACCGCACATCGCCGGAGCAGAACACCCGGCAGAACGACCAGCGGAACACCCTGCAGGACGACCAGCAGGAACCGGCGCCGCGGCAGGACGCCCAGCAGACCAACCAACTGGACAACCAGCAGACCACCCAGCAGACCGACCAACAGGGCGACCAACAGACCGACCAGCAGGGCGACCAGCAGGCCGACCAGCAGGGCGACCAGCAGGGCGACCAGCAGGAACCGGCGCCGCGGCAGGACGGCCGGCCCGAGCAGGTCTCTCAGGAGAACGGCCGGCCCCAGCCCGCACCCCAGCAGGACGCCCAGCAGGGGCCTGTCGCGCCGCAGGCGGAGAACGACTCCTCCACGATGTCGGCCGACGTCCCCGACGGCGCCACCGTCCCGGCGGCCGTCCCGGCGACCGTCCGGGCGCGTACCGCGCTCATGGACGCGCTCGCCACGGACTTCCCCCGCTCGGCCGTGGCCCCGAACGGCGACCTGCTCATCCTGCTGCCCGACGGCCGCGTCAGCTTCATCCGCGCCGCGACCATGCGACGGGTGCGCGCCGCCCTGGACGCCCGCGCCGAAGAGGTCACCGATGCCGAGGACCTGCGGGTGGAGGCCACCTCGCTGATGCTGATGGCCCAGGCGTCGGAGCCGGGCCGGCCGCCCACGAGCCGGCCGGGCACGACCACGTCGAGGCCGCGCAGGCGAGGGGGCCGCAGGTCGGGCGGGCGCAGGTCCGGGGCCGGCAGGGTCACGTCGAGGCCGGTGCCGGGCACCCGGCACGTCACCGAAGGCCGGCCGGGCACCCAGTTGAATCCCGACGAGGTACGTGCGGGAGCCGACGCGGTACGCCCGGACCACTTCCCGGGCCAGGGCGTGCAGGAGATCACCTGGTCGGCCGACGGCAGCACGCTCGTCGTCCGCACCGACAACGGCACCCACCACTTCCGCCCGGTCATCGGCGGCCTGAGCGAAGATCTCATGGGCGAGACCGAGCTCTCGACGGGCGTGGACGCGCAGCACGCCCACGTCGTGCACTTCGCCCCCGGCGTCAACCCGAGCCAACTGTCCCGGGTCTGGCTGCACGAGATCACCGACACCCTGCAGAAGCTCCAGGAGGACGCCGCCCCCAAGCGGCGGGGCTTCCTGCGCCGCAAGCCGGCGACCAGCGAGCCCACGCAGGACATGTGCGCCCAGGCCCAGCTCAACGAGCTGGCGTTCCTGGCCGAGCAGTGGCACGCCGCGCAGACGTCGCAGGAGCAGCGGCTGCTCGCCCTCGACATCGACGGCGTGTCCCGCCAGCTCAGCGAGCGCGGCCACACCCCGCCGCCGCCGCCGTGGGCCCCCAAGCAGGAGTCCCGGCCCACGCACGCGCCGCCGGTGCCGAAGGGCCGCCCGGCGCGCGAGGAGCTGCCGGCCGTCATCGACGCGCTGCAGCGGGCCGAGCAGGCGCTGCAGGAGCAGATCGCGGCGAAGCGGAAGAGCGCCGAGGAGGCCCAGGAGGCGATCCGCAAGGCGCGTCAGGAGGCGCGGAAGGCTGACAGGCAGCACGACCAGGGCCACGCGGAGCGAGCACGCAAGGCGCGGCAGGAGAGCCGTACCCATCGCGCCACCCGGGAACGGCACACCAGGATCGCCGACGCGTACGAGGTCGCGCTGCGCGAGGCGACCCGGACCCGGCAGACGTACCAGCAGTTGCTCACGGCGTTGAACGAGATCGAGAACCCGAGCGCGCCCGCCGGGCCGGTCGGCATGCGGCCCGTCGCCGAGCGGCTGGCCAACCAGGTCCTGCAGCAGCACGCCGCGTACCTGGACGCGCTGGCCGCCGCGTTGCCCCAGGAGATCAACCTGGCCGCGGCCCAGCCGACGGGCCGGCTGGCCCACGTGTCCGCCCTCACCACCGCCGTCAACGACCTGCTGGCCGACAACGGCATCGGCCACCGGTTCACGACGCACGAGCTGGAGAGGGCGATCCGGGCGGACTTCCACAAGGTGGTCTCCGCCGACGGCCTCGTCGTGCAGGTGGGGCACCACGGCGAGGCGGCCGAGGTGCGCATCAAGCTGACGCTCGCCGACCTGGTCGAGGTGCTCGATCCGGCCATCAAGGGGTCGGAGATGATGGTGGGCCTGTTCCACCAGGCCGGCCGTACGGCCTCGGTCAGCCAGGCGGGCAGCGGCGGGCTGTCGATGGGCTTCGACACCAGCGTCCTGGCCCAGTTCATGCCCGAGGACCACGTGGCCAGGACGATGACGCAACTGCTGGGCGTCGGCCTCGGCGCCTCGATCGGGCGCAACTGGTCGAACACCGGCGGAGCCGGCATGTTCGCCCAGAACGGCTCGGTCTCCGACAACCGCAGCGAGTCGCTGCTGTTCGACGCCGCCGCCACCTGGACGGCCGAGATCCGCACCGGCCAGGACGAGAACTGGCGGGGCGCCGTCACGGTCGACTCCGGCGCTCCCGGCGACTCGTCGAGCCAGCGGGTGTGGTTCTCGCACTCCGCCACCGACCAGACGCCGCGCAAGCTGGAGTGGATCGACAGGGCCAAGCGCCGCAAGGAGATGCCCAACGTCATCGTCCAGAGCATGAGCGACCTGGAAGGCGCCGTCGACATGCTCGCGGACGCGCTCGGCGGCGACTACGCCGAGGTCGGCACCCCGGCCCGCGACGCGCTGCGCGGGTTCGTCACCCACAACCTGCCCACCAGCCTGCGGACCGCGGTCAACGAAGGGCTGGAGCGCGTCTTCACCAAGGACGGCAAACCGCAGGTCCGGGTACGCGCCGAGAGCCGGGTCGTGGTGGAGCTCTCCCAGCCGGTCGGCGGCTCGACCTCCGAGGAGTGGGAGGAGGAGGTGCTGGTCGACTTCGTCGCGACGCCCGCGGGGGCGTCCTCGGGCGCCTCGCTGGAAGGCAGCGCCTCGGCCGGGTTCAAGGCTCCGGGGTTGGAGGGCGTGGACCTCGGCGCCTACCATCCCACGATCGGCCCCAAGGCCAACGGGGCGAGAGGGGCGTCGCGGTCGTACTCGGCCACGGCCAACAAGCAGGCGATCCACCCCAGCGTGCGCCGCCTGACCCACCACAAGCAGAGCTACCGGCTCGTGGTGGTCACCACGTTCACCGTGGAGCGGTTCGGTGAGCCGCCCGTCACGTTGACGCCGGTGCGCAGCACGGTGCTGGCCGACATGCGCGAGAAGGCCGCCTTCCATTTCGGCCTGCCCGTGGACACCGCCGCGCTGGTCCGCAAGGGCGGACAGCCGGTCATCGACGCCAACGGCGTGCCGGTCCTGCGCGGCGACCCCGACCCCGCCCCGCCGCCCGGCCGCAAGCCGGAGCTGCCCATATGGCTCGGCGAGGGGCCGGGGAAGATGCGCGGCGCGGGCCCGGCGCTGGTGGAGGAGATCGAGGGGCTGGCGGAGTTCCGGGAGAAGATCCTGGAGGAGCTGGCCAAGCGGGGGGTCATCCCCAAGGTCGTGAACGGCGTGCCGGAGTACTCCACCAACGATCTCGCCCGCGCCAGCCAGATCCTCAACCGGCAGGAGCTCATGGAGCAACTGTCGGAGCAGCGGCTCCGCGCCGCCTACGACTCCCTGGCTCAGGACGGCATCGTCCTCGAGCTGACGCTGCAGGGTCTCAACGCCGCCCCCGAGCACTTCATGCTGCGCCTGTCGCTGCAGCAGGACTTCAAGGACGTGACCTACGTCGGTCACACCGACACCCAGACGGTGGTCAACCTCGACATCGGCTCCGACACCTCGGCCCGCGCCATCAGCAGGTCCAGGACGTACAGCGGCGGCGCGTCGGTCAGCGAGAGCGACGGCCCGGACAAGGGGCACGACGGCCTCACGCACGAGGTCGGCGTCAACGGCGGCGGCAACCGCACCCGTACGGCGGGCTCCAGCGCCGGCGGCACGACCAACATCGTGACCCTGGAGGAGAGCAACGGCCCGGTCGCGATCCTGAAGCTGGGCCACAAGATGACCGCCGACCTGCTGCACAACGGCACGACGACGACGATCGCGACCACCGAGGGCTCGGCCCAGCTCGTCTTCGCCGCCGACCTGCTCCCGTCGACGAAGGAGACGCCGCCCACGCCGATCGGGCGGATGTCCCCGAAGCTCAGGTCCATCGCCCGGTTGCTGCACGTGGACGTGGGCAGCCCCCTGGACGCGGCCCGCCAGGTGCTGCCACGCGGCACGACCGCCGACTCCGTGGCCCTCCAGCACCTCATGACGTTCCTGAACGTGCGCAACCTGGTCGGCCATCCGAAGCTGCTGAACCAGCCGTTCACCACGGACGGCGCGATCCGGCCGAACGGCGGCCCCACGCGCTCGTCGTTGTCGGTGTCCGGCGAGATCGGCGAGACCGAGGTGCTGGGCATCATCGACCCCGTCACCGGCAAGATCAAGTTCGGGATCGGCAGCGCGGGGATCTCGTGGGGCGGCTCGTCCGGTCTGTCCGCGGCGATGTCGACGAGCGCCTCCGACCTCGACGACGGCGGCACGACCAGCGACGGCGGCTCGCTCTCGCTGCCCTCCCGGTCCGGCGGCACGTCCGAGTCCACCTCGCTCCTGGACATCTGGGGCGACGAGGAACTGGTGATCAACTTCGGCCGCCACTACCTGCTGCGCAGCAGCGTCGATCTCACCCTCACCGGCTCCGAGAGCGCCGAGCACGGGGTGCCGACCGGCGAGCGCATCACCGTCAGCGGGCCCAGGACGGAGACCGTCTCCGGCACCGCGCTGTTCGCGGTCGGCGAGGACGACGCGCTGCTGATGTACGGGGAAGGCGACCTCGACCTGCCGCTCCACCTGGTCGGCGACGCGGTCGAACGGTTCCTCAACGGCAGCCTGGCCCTCGACCGGAGCATCGCGGTCCCGCTGGTGCAGCGCTACGTCACGGACATGGCGCAGTCGGGGGTCACCAACGAGTACACCGAGCGCCACACCCCGCAGGCCCTGCTGACCAAGCTCAAGGAGGTCGCCGGCCTCGGCTCCCCCGCCCCCGGAAGCCCGCAGGAGAAGCTCGACCAAGCCCTGGACGACGCCGCCGAGCAGCTCGAACGCTCCAGGGACGTGGTGCTCGCAGCGCCGTACGACCGGTCGGTGGGCGCGAGCGCGACCGAGTCGCTGACCCTGACGGACGAGAACGGCGACCCGGTCGACGTGATCGACGCGGTCCGGCGCGCCGTGCAGGACGCCGTGCCCGGGGCGCTGGAGGAGAGCCCCACCCTCGGCGAAGAGCTGAACGTCGACTTCTCCGAGGACGCCGCGGTGATCCACGTCGCCGACATGTGGTCATCGCGGGGCTTCGAACGCAGCTACCACGTCCAGCAGGGCGCGCAGGTGACGCAGGCCGAGGAGGTGACGGTCAGGGTACGCCTCGAACCCGTCGGCGACCCGCGCTCGGCCACGCTCCTCAGCCAGACGTCGCAGGCCGGTCTGATCGTCCAGCGCTACCGGTACACCGACAAGACGCATGCGGAGTCGTACAACGGGTCCTATTCGGCCGGTCTCGACTCGTCCACCGGCGATCCGGCCGGCGGCCAGGGCGGCGGCCTGTCCACCGACCGCGGACGCGGGTACTCGGGCTCCACCAACCACCAGAACACGCGGCTGCAGCGGGTCGGCCTGTTCAACGGGCTGACCCAGGTGGAGCAGCAGATGCGGGTCGTCATCGAGGTGGAGCGCCGTCCCGTACGGGGAGGCAAGATCCCGGCCCGCGCCAAGAGGACCGCCGACAGGCTCCAGCGCAAGCCGCGCGCCACGCCGCCGGTCGTCTACGACGCCACGCTGGTGCGGCGCATCCCGACCGGCATGACCAGGCCCGCCGCCGAGGATCCGGGGCCGGTCGTCATGAACACCGACCCCCGGCAGGCCGAGCTGCATCCCGGCTTCTTCCCGGAGTCGTTGTGGGAGAACCCGGCCAAGCCCAGCCTGTACGAGGTCGTCACCGCCCAGCTCACCAAGATGCTGGGCGCGGCGGCGGTGCAGGAACGCCGTCCCGAGCTGATCAGGCGGCTGGCGCCGTCGGCGCTGCTGACCGCGTTCGAACGGATGACGGACCCCTCCGGCGAGCCGATCGTCCCGGTCTCCAGGCAGAAGTTCAAGGACCAGGGCGTGACGGTCACCGCTCACGCCCGCCTGTCCGACCTGACCATCGTGGCCGGCCCGTACGACGGGGAGAAGGGCCAGGTCGACCGCCAGGCCGACGCCCAGAACGTGACCGTCTCCCGCGGGCACACGACCCCGCTGGGCTGGGGCGTCAACGGGTCGGACAAGTCGACCGGCATCAACGGCGGTGTCAAGGGCGGGGAGCAGACGTCCGAGAGCGTCAGCGACCACCACGGGGCGCGCCGCGAGCGCAGCATGTTCGAGAAGGGCAAGCTCTACACCGTACGCTTCCGGGTCGACTACGACCTCGACTTCCAGTACATGGCGCGGCTGCGCGACGGCAACGAGCACCCGGTCGGCGACGCCGTCCACCTGCCGTCCGCCTCGACCGGCGAGGTCGACGTGATCATGTTCGGGGAGGAGATCGAGGAGCTGCGCGAGCGCATGGCGGCGGGCGTCCGGCTCGGGCCGCCGCGTGCCGACGGCCCGCCGCCCGCGACGTTCACCTTCGTGCCCGCCTCCGCGAACCAGAACCCGATCCAGACACTCCAGGAGGCTCGCCTGGCCGCCCGCGACCGCGGCGAGGTCGCCCGGGTGGCGATCCGGGAGGCCGACGGCCTCCACCGCTACCGCGTCATGCCCGACGGCTCGCTGTACAGCGAGACCCTGGACGGCGGCTTCGCCGAGTCGATCGCCGGCCTCGCGCCCGACCTGCTGGACGCGGCCCGCGGCGCCGGACTCGACCTGCGCGACGTCTTCATGAACCCGGCCACGGACGGCACCTTCACCGAGCAGGTCAACGCCGCGCTCGGGGCCCTCGACGCCCTTCCCGCGCCCGCCCCGCCGCCCGCCTGGCCCGCCGGGGCTCCGGCCACCGCCGGGCACCCGGACCCGATGGGCGGCAGCGTGGCGCAGGGCGCGACGGCGGCCGCCGGGATGCCGTCCCCGGCGATCGAGAACACGCCGTTCAGCAGGTCGTCGCGCCCCGAAGGGGTCCCCGACCTGAGCCTGGACGAGCTGCGCGGCCAGCCGCTGTCCGCCGTCGACCTCGGCGGCGCCGCCGCCCACGTGGGCTGGACCGGGGAGAACGTCCTGACCGTCCAGGTGCCGGGCGCGCCCGACCAGCACGTCCGCGTGGAGGTCGGCGAGCCGGGCGAGGGCCTGAACGCGGTCACCGTGCCGCGCGCGGGCACGGCCGCGGATCCGCACCTGCTGCGGATCTGGGGACGCGTGCATCCGGACCTGGTGTCGTCGGTCCTGGTCCACGACCTCTCGCACGTCACCCAGGCGGCGACCGCGGCGGCCGCCGGCATGCCGCAGGGCGTGCTCAGGACGTCGCCACAGGGCGAGCAGACCGAGGGCACCGACCTGTGCCTGCTCCCCCGCATGGACGAGCACGCCCACCTGTCCGACAAGTGGCACGCCACCACCGACCCGGCCCGGCGGGAACGCCTGGCGGCGGCGATCGACGCCGTCGCCGAGGACATCCGCCGGCGCGGCCACACCCCGCCGGCCCCGCCGTGGGGCACCGGGCCGCGTGCGCCGGCCGCACCCGAGCCGCAGAGCCGGATCGCCCGTCTGCTCAACGGCGGCTCGGCCACCGGCCTGGACACCTCGCCGCCCGGCCTGGGCAAACTGGCCGAGATCGCCGGCGTGCCCGCCATCACCCCGGGAGCCGGTTCCGTCAACGGGGCGGCCCCGCAGGTGGGGCCCGCGGACACGTTCACGGTGACCACTACCGGCGGCGAGTTCACGCTGACGCTGGCCGAGGCCGCGCCCGGCGCGGCCGAGGTGACCGTCGAGCCGGGCGCTCCCGGCCACCTGACGCTGCGGGTGCCCGCCGACGCCGGCTCCCGGGCCACGACGGCCGTCGCCGAGCACGTCGCGGCCCACGCCGCCACACTCTCGGGCGACCCCGCCCCCGGCCGTCCGGCGCAGAACCGTCCCGCGGAGTCCGGGCGGCCCGGTCCGGCCGAGGCGGCGGCGCTGGCCCGGCTGCGCGGGCTGGCACGGGCGGTCGCCGAGGCGGGCCCGATCCGCTCGCGCGCCGAACGGGCGGCGCTCCAGGAGGAGGCCCGGCGGCTGGGGCTGACCGGCGACCGGCAGGGCGCGCCGTCCAGGCTGGTGGAGCTGTCCCGCTCGGGCGACCTCACGCCGGCCCACGTCACGGCGATCCGCGGGCACGCGACGCTCCCCGAGACGGCCGCCGCGGGAGCCGTCGTACGGGCCGCCGCCCTCATGGGCGCGCGCGTCGTGATCCACGGTCCTGGCCTGCTCGACATCGTGCTGCCCGGCCGGGCGCCCATCACCGTCGACGTCCGGCCGCCCGGGTCCGGCGAGCCCCACCCCGGCGTGCTGACCTACGAGGTGGACCCGGCCCGCACGATCGGCGCGAACGAGCGGGCCGCCGCCGGGACGGCCGCCGCCGCCGTCGCCCGCGCGCTGGGCCTGCCGCCGGCCGACAGCCAGGAGCTGGCCGAGCTGCACGAGGCGGTGCGCCAGGCCCGCGTGGCCAACATCAGGCAGCGCCCTGGCCGCCTCGGCGTGCTGTTCGACCTGGTCACCAGGGCCCGTCCGGAGATCCTGCGGCTGCTTCCGCCGCAGGTGGCCACCGAGCTGGCCACCCTGGCGGACGGCCGCCGCCCCCGCGACTGGCCCGCGATCCTGGACCGGATCCGCGTGACGGCGAACACGACCGGCTGGAACCCGCCCGAGGCCGAGTGCGTGTGCCCGGCCGACGGCCCGTGCATGTGCGGCCTCCGGCTGAACGACACCCCGCTGGTGACGCCGGCCCCCGAGGCGGTGGCGGTGTGACAGGCGGGACGTCGGGCATCATGGGAACCCCGAGGAGAGGACGGCTATGGCTTTCGCGGTGGCGCGGACGAGGGACGAGGCGCATCTGTACCTCGACCTCAACCCCTGCGCCTGCGGGTCCACCGACACGACCTGGCGCAACGGGCTGGTCGACGTCGAGGGCGAGCTGGTCAACCGGTACTTCGGCCCGTGCGAGGAGTGCGGCACGCCGCGCGAGTTCGTGTTCGGGCTGCCGGAGCGTCCGGTGATGCCCGCCGGGTTCCCGACGTTCGGCGGCCCTGAGCCGTCGGAGCTGCTCGACGCGGGCGAGTGGTTGTGGGTGGCCGACCTGACGGCGAGCGACGTGCCGGTGGCCGACCGGGCCGAGGCCCTGCGCACGCTGAGGATCGCCGCCGCGGCGGTGGAGGAGGTCGTCAAGTTCGTGCCGGCGGGCGCGGACGCGGTGCCCGACGACGGGTTCTGGTCCGAACGCGGGCAGGAGGTGCGCGCGGCCGAGCCCGGCAGGTTCCAGCTCGACCGGCTGCTCGTCGTCCGCGACACCTACCAGGCGCTGGCGGGTGAGTATGCCTGAGCAGGGTCTGGGCCGCTCGCTCGTCGAGGCGTACGTCTACATCGACCTGGTGGCCCACTCCGGCACGCCGGGCGCCTCGCGCGGCGCCACCGTCGACCAGGACGCCGGGAGCCTGCGGGTGCGGCTCGGCGACGTGGAGGTCGAGGTCCCCGTCGAGGCCGAGCGCGCGGCCAGGGAGACCGGCGCGACGTTCGGCACCGGCCTGTCGGAGCTGCTCGACCCCGGCCAGTGGGTGCTGATCGCCACCACGTACGCGAGCCGGGCCCTGGAGGAGGGCCTGTTCTACGCCGCCGGCCCGGCCTCCCCCGAGCGGTACGACGCCGTGGCGACCGGCTGGCGCTTCGCCGCCGACGCGGTGGCCGAGGCGCTGAAGTTCTTCCCGCCGCAGGCCGCCGAGCTGCCGCCCGACGCCTTCTGGAGCGACCTGGGCAGGACCGTGCGCGAGACCGAGCCGCAGCGCCTGACGCGGGCGAAGCTGGAGGACGACCTGGCCTTCTACCGCAAGAGCCTCGACGACTTCGAAAGCCTGCACACAAGGCCCTGACCGGCAGAGTGCGCCCGCCGGAGGGTAAGGCTCTCATTACCGATTGGCTACTCTACTTTTAGTAGCTGAATAACTACTTTCGGTAATGTCCTGCTCCTCCTCAGGGAAGAGGCGCGCCATGCCCCAGTACGCCGCGGTCCCGCGGCTCCCGACCGGCCCCACCGGCCTCGGAACCTCCGCGCTCCACCTTCCGATCCCCGCTCCACCCCGCGCCCCCAGGCAGCTCCCGGCCCCTATCCCGTATGTCGAGCGGGAGTGGGGCGACGGCTCCTACCCCCCGCTCTACTGCCCCGAGACGGTCCGCGACGACCCGGCGCTCGGCGCGGAGGTCGACCGGCGGCTCGTGGCGTGGGCCGAGAAGGTGGGCCTGCACGCCGGGCGGATGGACGAGTTCGCCGCCACCGGGTTCGGCCGGCTGGCGATGCTCGCCCACCCCGACAGCGACGACCCCGACCTGCTGCTGATCGCGGCGCAGATGAACACCGCCTGGTGGGCGGCCGACGACTACTACGCCGACGAGACCGACCTCGGCGCGAGCCCCACCGAGCTGCCGCCGCGCCTCGCGCTCGTCATGTCGGCCATGGACCCGCCCCCGCCCGCGGGCGTGTACACCGAGCAGCTAGAAGCGGCGATCGAGGCCGACCCCGTGCTGGTCTCCCTGCGCTCGGCCACCGGCCACCTGTCCCGCCACGGCACCCCGTCGCAGGTCATGCGGGCCTGCAACACCACCTTCCAGATGTACGTGAGCTGGACCGCCTACGCCGCCTGGCGCTACCTGGAGACCCCGCCGCCCGTCTGGCGCTACCTCGCGGCCCGGCAGCACGACAGCTTCTACACCTCCATGACCCTCATCGACGTCGTCGCCGCCTACGAGCTGCCCGCCAACCTGTTCTACGACCGGCGCTTCCACACCGCGCTCATGCAGGCCGGCACGGCCAGCGTCATCGTCAACGACCTCCACTCCGTCGCGCGGGAGGCGGCCGACGAGCTGCCCGACTCCAACGTCGTCCTGCTCATCGCGGGCGAGGAGAAGTGCTCCACGCGCGAGGCCACCGAACGCGCCGTCGCGCTGCACAACGACTTCGTCAAAGGCTTCGAGACCAGCCAGCGCGAGCTCGCCGCCGTTCCGTCCGTGGAACTGCAGCGATTCCTGCGCGGCGCCCAGGGCTGGATGGCCGGTTGCCTCGAATGGCACGGCAGCAGCAGCCGCTACCACTGATGACGACCGGCCGCCCCCGGCCGGAAAGGAGCTCTTCCCAGGTGACCGTCAACACCCAGTCCCCCGTCCTCACGAGCCACTACCAGCACTCCGTCGCCAGCTACTGGAACGCCGAGAAGAACCCGGTCAACCTGCGCCTGGGCGACGTCGACGGCCTGTACCACCACCACTACGGCATCGGCGAGGTGAACTGGACGGTACTCGACGGCCCCGAGGACACCCGCGAGGACCGCATCGTCAAGGAGCTCCACCGCCTGGAGACCGCCCAGGCCGACCTGCTGATCAGCCATCTCGGCCCGCTCGAACCCCACCACCGGGCGCTCGACGCCGGCTCCGGCCGCGGCGGCAGCAGCCTCCTGGTCAACATGCGGTACGGCTGCGAGGTCGACGGCGTGTCCATCTCCGAGTCGCAGGTCGCCTTCGCCAACGACCAGGCCAAGAAGCGCGGCGTCGACGACAAGGTGCGCTTCCACTTCCGCAACATGCTCGAGACCGGCTTCGAGACTGGATCGTTCCAGGCCAGCTGGAACAACGAGAGCACCATGTACGTCGAGCTGTCCCTGCTGTTCGCCGAGCACGCCCGGCTGCTGCGCCGGGGCGGCCGGTACGTCTGCGTCACCGGCTGCTACAACGACGCCTACGGCCTGCCGTCCCGGGCGGTCAGCCAGATCAACGCCCACTACATCTGCGACATCCACCCCCGCAGCACGTACTTCGAGCAGATGGCGGCCAACCGGCTGGTCCCGGTCAGCGTCGTCGACCTGACGGCGGCCACGATCCCGTACTGGGAGCTGCGCGCCCGCACCCATCTGGCCACGGGCATCGAGCAGTCCTTCCTCGACGCCTACAAGAACGGCAGCTTCCAGTACCTGCTCATCGCGGCCGACCGCGTCTGATCAACCGGCCACCGCGGCGGCCAGCTCCCACGGGTCGTGGGCCGAGAAGACGCTCACCTGGTCGCCGTGGTCCCGTACCAGCTCCCGCAGCCGGGCCTGGGTGCCGAGCCGCAGGTCGTGATGGACCTCCGAGCGGGTCTGCACGACGTCCATCAGCGGGTGCGGATGCGGGTCCGGCTGCAGCTCGCGGTGGTAGTAGTAGGCGTCGCCGCAGTGCAGCAGCCAGCGGTCCCCCTCGCGGACGGCGACGCCGGTGTGCCCGGCGGTGTGCCCGCCGAGGGGGACCAGCCTGATGTCCTCGGGCAGCCCGTCGGGCTTGATCGAGGCGAAGCCGAACCAGTCGTCGTTCGCCTCCGGGGTGTAGGTGACCCAGTCGGGGCCGTGCGCCCAGTGGGCCGGGCGGTAGCGGTAGCTCGGGGCCTCGGCCAGCGCCGCCTCCAGCTCGGCGGCCAGCAGGTGCACCCGCGCGCCGGGGAAGTCGGGCAGCCCGCCGCAGTGGTCGACGTCGAGGTGGGTGACGATGACGTGGCGCACGTCGTCCGGGCGGTAGCCGAGCCGGACGACCTGGCGGACGGCGGTCTCCTCCTCCAGCAGCGCGGGCTCGGCCATGGCCACCCAGTCGGCGCCCAGCGTGCCGGCCGGGTCGCGCACATCGCCGAGCCCGAGCCCGGTCTCGACCAGCACGAGCCCGTCGGCCGGGGTCTCCACCAGCAGGCAGTGGTTCACGGCGGGGGCGGCGGGCGGGCCGTCGTAGGTGGCTTCGATCGTCCGTACGGATCCGCAGTTCAGGTGATGAATCCTCATGGGGAGGATCGTCGTACTTGAACCGCGGTTCAAGTCAACTTCAGCCGCCCGCCATCATGTCGCCGAAGGCGCGGGCCGCCGGGCCCGAGGTGAACAGCCGGTCGAGCCGCGCCCTGGCCAGCCGGCGGCGGAACGGCCCGGCCAGCGTCTCGTCGCCGGCCTCGTGGGTCATCTCCGTCATCCAGCGGGAGAACTCCTGGTGCTGCCACACCCGTTCCAGGCAGGTGGCGGAGTAGGCGGCCAGCGGCTCCTCGTCGCCCTCGCGCAGGGCGGCGCGCAACGCGCGGGCCAGCACGTCGGCGTCGGCGACCGCCAGGTTCATGCCCTTGCCGCCCATGGGCGTGATGATGTGGGCCGCGTCGCCGACCAGGAAGAGCCGGCCGTGGCGCATCGGGTCGACGACGTGGCTGCGCATCTCGACGAACGCCTTCTCCCCGATCGGGCCGTCCGGCAGGCCGTCGTCGGCCAGGCGCAGCCGCAACTGGGCCCAGATCCGCTCGTCGGGCCAGTCGGCGGCGGTGGCGTCGGGGGCGCACTGGAGGTAGAAGCGGCTGGCCCGGGGGCCGCGCGGGAAGTGGGCGGCGAACCCGTGGGCCGTGATCGCCATGAGCGGGTAGCTCGGCGGCGGGACGTCGGCGAGCACCGTCAGCCAGCCGATGCCGTAGTCGTGGGAGTAGGTGGTGAGGGCGTCCGCGGGCACGCAGGCCCGGCTGACGCCGTGGTGGCCGTCGCAACCTGCGACGTAGGAGCAGGCGATCTCGTGCGTGACGCCGCCGGCGTCGCGGTAGGTGACCGTCGGCGCGGCCCCCCCGACGCCGCGCGGGGTCACCTCGGCCGCCTCGAACCGCAGGTCGCCGCCGGATTCCAGAAGTCGCGCCAGCAGCCTGCCGACGAGCACCTGCTGCGGCACGAGCCGGCCCGTCCGGCCCTCGGTGATCGCCGGGACGTCGAGGAAGCGCCGCTCGCCGTCGACGCGGAACTCGAACCTGGTCTCCTGCGGCATGCCCGCCAGGACGGTGTCGGCCAGGCCCCACTCCTCGAAGACGCGGGCGCCGTGGTGGTCGAGGATGCCCGCGCGCTGGCGCTGCTCGACGTACGGGCGGCTCTGCCGTTCGAGCACCACGCACTCGACGCCGGCCTGGCCGAGCAGGCTCGCCAGGGTCAGCCCGGCGGGGCCGGCTCCGATGACGACGACCTCGGTCTGCTCTCGCCTGCTGGTCTCCCCGGACATGGCGGTCCTTTCGCCTCGGTGACGCGCAGTGGTACCCGGCCAGGATGATCACGATGATAGTCCGTGCGATCACCACCGCACCGGGAGACCGAGCACCCCGTGGATGTCGGTTCCGGCGCGCACCTGCACCTCCTCGGGCGCGACGGCCAGGCGCAGGCCGGGGAAGCGGGCGACGAGCGCGGGAAGGGCCGTGCGCAGCTCCACCCGGGCCAGCTGCTGGCCGAGACATTGATGGATGCCGTGGCCGAAGGACAGGTGGCCGGTCGCGTCGCGGCGCAGGTCGAGGCGGTCGGGGTCGGCGTACCTGCGGGGGTCGCGGTTGGCGGCCGCGAGTGACACGACGACCGACTCGCCCGCCCGGATCAGCCGGCCGGCCAGCTCGACGTCCTCCAGCGCGGCCCGTACGCCGGTGTGGGCGATGGTGAGGTGGCGCAGCAGCTCCTCCACGGCCTGGGCCGCCCGCTCCGGCTCCGTCCGCAGCACGTCGAGCTGGGCGGGGTCGCTGAGCAGCGCGTACGTGCCGAGCGCGAGCATGTTCGCGGTCGTGTCGAGCCCGGCGGCGAGCAGGAAGGTGCCGACGCCGGCCAGCTCCTCGTCGGTGAGGTCGGTGGCGGTCAGGTCGCCGAGCAGGTCGTCGGTGGGCCGGGCGCGCTTGGCCTGGACCAGGCCGTCCACGTACCGCTGGAGTTCGTCGTAGGCGGCGAGCTGCTCCTGCTCGTCGGTGTCCACGCCGGTCAGCGCGGCGGCGTGGTGCTGGAAGGCGTCGCGGTCGGCGTACGGGACGCCCAGCAGCTCGCAGATCACCAGCGCGGGGATGGGCTGGGCGAAGACGCGTACCAGGTCGGCGGGCGGGCCCAGGCGTTCCATGGCGTCCAGGTGGTCGGCGGTGATCTGCCGCACGCGTTCGGTCAGCAGGTTCATCCTACGGACGGTGAACCTGCCGGTGAGCAGCCTGCGGTAGCGGGTGTGCTCGGGCGCGTCGAGGCCGGTGAGGTCGCCGGGCGGGGCGGCCGGCAGCGGGCCGATCGCGGCGGTCGGGTGGTGCAGGGACTCGTAGCGTGAGCTGAACCGCCGGTCCGCCAGCACCGCCCTGACCTCGGCGTGGCCGGTCACCAGCCAGCCGCGGTGCCCGTCGGGGAAGGCGAGCGGGGTGACGGGCGCCTGCTCACGCAGCTCCGCCAGGCCCGCGGGCGGGTCGAAGGGGCAGCCCGCGGGACGGGCGACGGGAAGCGTGACGGGGGCGTCGTTCATGAGGGTCCCTTTCAGTGGGGTCGCGTCTCAGTCGGGTCGCGTTTCAGTGGGTCGCGTTTCAGTGGGTCGCGGTGAGGGACGGTTCCTGGGCCGGCTTGCGTTCGCCGCGCATCACGACCAGCGCCAGGACGGCGGCGGCGACCACTCCGGCCGCGCTGATCCCGAAGGCGGCCGACATGGCCGAGGTGAACGCCTCGCGGGCCACCTGGGCGAGACCGGCGTCGCCGAGGGCGAGCGCGTCGCCGATCGAGCGCCGGGCCGCCTCGGGCGCGCCCGCCGGCATCCCCCGGGTGTAGGCCCCGGCCAGGACGCTGCCGAGGACGGCCACGCCGAGCGCCGCGCCCGCCTGCTGGATGGTGTCGTTCAGCGCAGAGCCGACGCCGGCGTGCTCGGGCGGGATGGTGCCCATCAGCGCGGCGATGGCCGCGGGCATCGCCAGGCCGCCGCCGGCGCCCATCACGAACAGGGCCGTGCCGGCGAGGAGGAAGCCGCTGCCGGAGGAGACGGCGGCGAGCAGGCCGAACCCGGCGGCGCAGACGAGCAGCCCGCTGACGATCATGGGACGGTTGCCGAGCCGGGCGCCGAGGCTCGCGCCCAGGCCGTTGAAGAGCAGCGAGGCGACCGCCATCGGCAGGAACGCCAGCCCCGCCTCGGTGGGCGTGTAGCCGAGCACGTACTGCAGGTACTGGGTGAGCACGAGCAGCAGCCCGCCGTTGCCGATCTGGACGAGGGTCAGGGAGAAGCTGCCGCCGCTGAACGTGCGGTCGCGGAACAGGGCGAGCGGGACCATCGGGTGCGGCGTGCGCAGCTCCCAGATCACGAAGCCGGCCAGGGAGAGCACGGTGAGGGCCAGGGCCGGCCAGGACACGCCGTGCGGCAGCTCGATGATCGTCCACACCAGGGCGGACATGCCGGTCGCCGACAGGATCACGCCCAGCGGGTCGGGCTTCGTCCAGGGGCCCTTCGACTCGGGCATGAGCAGCAGGGAGGCGACGATGGCGAGCAGCGCGACCGGCACGTTGATCAGGAACACCGCGCCCCACCAGAACCAGGCGATCAGCGCACCGCCCAGGACCGGGCCGCCGATCATGCCGATCATCGCCACCGCGCTCCAGGCGGCCATCGCCTTGCGGCGCTCGGCCTCGTCGAACACGGTGATCAGGATCGACAGCGTGCTCGGCATGATCAGCGCGCCGCCGACGCCCATCGCGGCGCGGGCCGCCACGAGCTGCGCCGGATCGGCGGCGTAGGCGGCCAGCAGGGACGCGCCGCCGAAGAGCGCCAGGCCGATGATCATCACCCGGCGCCGGCCGTAGCGGTCGGACAGGCTGCCGGCGGTCAGCAGCAGGCCGGCGAAGACCAGGATGTAGGAGTCGAGGATCCATTGCAGGTCCTGGGCGTCGGCGCCCAGGTCGGCCGCGAGGGGCGGGACCGCCACCGTCAGCACCATGTTGTCCACGACCAGCACCAATGTGCTGAGGCACAACACCACCAGGATCCACCAGCGGCGGTTCATGGGTTTCTCCCCTTCGACTTGCGTACGTCGCTCTCGGAATGCGCACACTGTACGCACAAGAAAGCGATGTACGCAATCGGGTGTTCGCTGATGCGTACAGTGTGCGCTAAGCTCGGGTCATGCCAGCATCGCAGCCGCCCGTCCCCTCGGTCTGGGTCCGTCAGCGCCGGCAGCGGGAGCGGCCCGCGCTCAGCCTCGACCGGATCGTGTCCGAGGCCGTCCAGCTGCTCGACGAGGAGGGGCTGGAGGCGCTGAGCATGCGCAGCCTCGGCACCCGGCTCGACGCGGGCGCGACCTCCCTCTACCGCCACGTCGCCAACAAGGACGAGCTGATCGAGCTGGTCGTCGACGAGGTCTACGGCGAGCTGCGCGTGCCGTCCCTGGAGGAGGCAGGGGGCTGGCGCGACGGGCTCGCCGTGGCCGCCCACAGCCTGCGCGCGGTGATCCTGCGCCACCCGTGGATGGCGGCCGTGCTCGGCCAGGTCGGGCTCACCAGCCTGGGGCCCAACGTGATGCGGCGCTCGGAGGACCTGCTGGCGCTGGCGCACTCGGCCGGGTTCGTCCCCGGCGAGGCCGACCGGGCGGTCAACACCGTGCTGGCGTACGTGATCGGCGTGACCATCGCCGAGGCGGCCTACCTGTCGACGCTGGCCCGCAGCGGCCGCACCGAGCAGGAGTGGATCGACGCCGTGCGGCCGACCACCGAGCAGGCGTTCGAGGACCACCCGTGGATGCGGGCGGAATACGCGGCCAAGGGGTTCGACGACCCCGAGCGCGTCCGGGAGGAGGACTTCCGCTACGGCCTCGACCGGGTGCTCGACGGCCTGCAGGCCCGGCTCGACGCATCGGCCGGCTGACCGGCGCCGGGCGCCCCGGGCGTGAGAGCCTCGGCGTCATGGAAATCTGGATCAACCCCGACTGCTCCAAGTGCCGTTCGGCCCTGTCGATCCTCGACGCCGAATCGGCCGACTACAAGGTCCGCCGCTACCTGGAG
The DNA here is from genome assembly GCF_040675235.1 of Nonomuraea sp. NPDC049637. Classification (NCBI taxonomy): domain Bacteria; kingdom Bacillati; phylum Actinomycetota; class Actinomycetes; order Streptosporangiales; family Streptosporangiaceae; genus Nonomuraea; species Nonomuraea sp. NPDC049637. Next base: position 27,908 of record NZ_JBFAOM010000032.1, on the reverse strand, counting down.
GACCCGCCGTCGCCGGACGAGCTGCGCGCCGTCCTGGCCCGGCTCGGGCTGGAGCCGTGGGACATCACCCGTACGGGCGAGCCGGTCGCGGCCGAGCTGGGCCTCGACGCCTGGCCGCGCGACCCGGACGCCCGCGAGCGCTGGATCGCCGCGCTGTCCGCGCACCCGATCCTGATCCAGCGGCCGATCATCACCGCCGACGACGGGCGCGCCGTGATCGGCCGCACCGAGGACGCCGTGCGCGGCACGCTGCCCGGATGAGCGGTCAGTCGTTCATCCGGCCCTCCTGCTGGCCGAGGCGCTCGGGCCCGGACATGCTGGAGCCGCCGGCCGGCACGTCGACGCTGCCCGGGGAGTAGTAGCGGCGCAGCCACTCGGCCAGCCCGTCGAGACCGGGCAGCAGCACCCGCTCGGTGATCCCGGCCTGGTCGAGCCGCCGCCGGATCTCGACCTTGACCCCGGCCGGGATCGACCAGCCCCGCCACAGCCCGGGATGCTCGGCCAGCCAGTCGTCGAGCTGGTACGTCGCCCCCGACATCGCCGAGAGCACCGACGACTGGTTGACCATGCGCTCGTCCAGCGACGGCGGCTCGAAGAAGGCGACGAACGGACGGTCGCGGCCGAGCGCGTCGAAGCCGGCCAGGCCGGCGGCGCGTTCGGCGAGCATCTCGGTGCTGAACAGCAGCGCGCCCTCGCCGTCGAGCACCTCACGCAGCGGCTCGGGCAGCAGGCGGTGCGCGCCCGCGCAGTCGACGGCCAGCAGCACGGCGTCGTCGCCGGGCCAGGACGCCGTGGCGAAGTGCAGCGCGACCAGCGGGGAGAACGTCCAGTCCAGGAGGCGGGTGGGCAGGCCGTGGTGCTGGCCGAGGGCCAGCCAGTCCCAGACGGAAGGGCCAGGGGCCGCTCTATGCGCGTATTTCCTAAAATTTCGTATCAAGTGAGTTTCTAGGGTGGCGTAGTCGCCCGCCAGCCGCGCCAGGCTGTGCACGTGCGAGTACGTGCTCTTCGCCAGGCCGCGGAAGACCAGCGTCGAGTGCGCCTGGGCCGGGCCCTCGGTGTGGCCGGCCGCGCTGATCGCGTCGTCCAGCTCGCGCCAGGACGACACCGTCACCATCCCCATCCGCCTCCGGTGCCCCTGGACGCTCCTGTCACACCTGCCGCCGGCAGGGCCGCGAGCCCTTGAGGTGGAGTGGACTCCAGGTCCTAAAGTCGCAGACTATGACAATGCGCTACCGCGTACTCGGCGGCACCGGCATCGAGGTCAGCGTCCACTGCCTTGGGGCGATGATGTTCGGCGCCGTCGGCAACCCCGACCACGACGACTGCGCCCGCATCATCCACGCCGCGCTCGACCAGGGCGTGAATTTCGTGGACACGGCGGACATGTACTCCGCGGGCGAGTCCGAGGAGATCGTCGGCAAGGCGCTGAAGGGCCGTCGCGACGACGTCGTGCTGGCCACCAAGGTGCACTTCCGGATGGGCGAGGGGCCGAACAGGTCCGGGAACTCGCGCCTGTGGATCATGAAGGAGGTCGAGCAGAGCCTCCGGCGGCTCGGCACCGACTGGATCGACCTCTACCAGATCCACCGGCCCGACCACACGACCGACATCGAGGAGACGTTGTCGGCGCTGACCGACCTCGTACGGCAGGGCAAGATCCGTGCGTTCGGCTGCTCGACGTTCCCGGCGGCGGAGATCGTCGAGGCCCACCAGGTGTCGGAGCGGCGGGCGCTGCACCGGTTCAGGACGGAGCAGCCGCCGTACTCGCTGTTCGCCCGCGGCATCGAGAAGGACCTGCTGCCCGTCTGCCGCCGGTACGGCATGGGCGTCCTGACCTGGAGCCCGCTCGCGTCGGGCTTCCTGAGCGGCCGTTACCGCAAGAACGGCGACATCGACCTGACCACCGGCCGGGCCGCGCTGACCCCCCACCGCTTCGACCCGTCGATCCCGGAGAACGCCGCCAAGCTCGACGCCGTCGAGAAGCTGGTCGAGCTCGCCGACGACCTCGGCTGCACACTCCCCCAGCTCGCCGTGGCCTTCGCCGCCGCACACCCGGCGGTCACCTCGGTGATCACCGGGCCCCGGACGATGGCGCAGCTCGACGACCTGCTGAAGGGCGCCGCGCTCACGCTCGACGACGCCGCGCTCGACCGGATCGACGAGATCGTCCCGCCGGGCCGTGACATGTACCAGCCGGACGGCGCGTGGCGTCCGGCCTCACTGACCGACCCGGCCTTGCGCCGCCGCCCGCTCGCCGAGCGCGCCGCGGCCGGCTAGGTCCACAGGCTGTGGACGACGGCGGCCACCCGCCGGCCCTGCTCGCGGCCGGCGTGGGCCGCCGGTGACCGGACGGCGGGGTCGAGCGGGTTGGCGCCCATGGCCGCGACGGCCCCCTCGTCCGGGCTGACGACCTCGACCGCGGAGCCCTCCTTGCGCAGCAGGGCCACCTCCTGTTCGAGGGACGTCCAGGGGGAGGCGGGGGCGCCGGGCGGCTGGGGCGAGACCACCAGCACCCGTTCGAAGCCGGCGGCCAGGTCGGCGTTGTCGCTGGACCGCACGCCGCCGTCGACGTAGCGGCGGCCCTCGATGGTGACCGGCGGCCAGACCCCCGGCACGGCGCAACTGGCCGCCACCGCGTCCACCAGGTCCACCCCGGACGCCCGGTCGAACAGGCGGGTCTCTCCGGTCGCCGCGTCGAGCGCGACCAGCACGAGCGGCCGCTCCGGCCAGTCGGTCTCGGGCAGGCGCGAGGCCACCGCGGCACGCCGTTCCGGCTCGCCGACCGTGGGGGCCTCCAGCGCCCAGGCGCCGATGCGCCGGTGCAGCTCGTCCCGGTCGTGGGCGCCGGTCAGGATGCCCTGGAGGGCGGCCGCGAAGGAGGCCGCGTCGAACACCGCGGGGATCTCCCTGGCCTGCAGCGCGGGATCGACCTGCCGCTGGAACAGCTCCTCGACGGTCAGCCGGCTGCGGGCCTGGGCGCCGACCGCCGAGCCGGCCGAGGTGCCCACGATCAGGTCGGCGTCCCGTACGTCCACGCCCTCGTCGGCCAGCCCGGCCAGCACGCCGGTCGCCCAGGCGATGCCGGCCACGCCGCCGCCCCCGAGAACGAGGGCCCGGCGGCGGTCAGAAGCTTCGATTCGATCCATGAGCCTCATCATTCACCCAACAGGAACAAAACGCGCGTCTCATCCGGGCCGTCCGTGTGTATGGTGAGGCTGTGGAACGTACTCATGATTTTGGGTACAACCCCGCCGTCGAGAGCCTGCGACTCATCGATCACGGGCTGCCGAGGTCCCTTCCCGGCAACCTGAGCGGACGCTTCCGCTTCACCCCTGCCTCCCTGTACGTCGGCGACCGGATCGCGGCGACCGCCTTCGCCCGCCTGGACGGCTTCGGCCTGTCCTGGGTGGACGTCTGGCTGCTGTCGTTCCGCCGCGGACGCTGGGCGCTTCGCGCCGGCGACAGCATGTCCGCCGCGCGCAGCGACGACCTGCTGGCCCACCGCCAGGGCGTCGCGGTGCTCAAGGAGCACGGGCTGACCGACGAGAACGGACGTTTCGACACCAACGCGGGTCGCTGGTTCCCCCGGCCGAAGCGATGGGTGGCCTACGGGCTGCTGCGGCTGTCGGCCGAGGTGGAGACCGTCAGGCTGGCCGGGCGGGAGGTGCCGGTGCCGGGACACGGCCTGCAGGCGCTCGCCTGGCGGCTGGAGGCCGGCCCGGTGGTGGCCGACCTGCTCGACGACATGGGCGAGACGGTCGCGGCGGTGACCCTGACCGCGTAGGCGGGCTCCAGGCTGCGACCAGGCCGGGTGCGTGGGCGTGGGCTTCAGGCCGTGAGGAAGTCGGGGGCGTGGTCGCGGGCCCAGGAGCGGAACGTGCGCGCGGGCCGGCCCAGCAGCTCCCGGACCGTGGCGGTCACGCGTTCCGGCGTGTGCGTGAACGACTCCCACGCCCTGAGCCGGGCCTCGACGAACGCCGGATCCCCCCAGGCGGCCGTCAGCTGCTCGCGGGCGACCTCCGGCGGCAGGTCCTCCCAGCGCACCTCGCGGCCGATCTCCTCGCCGACGGTCCGCGCCAGCTCCTCCTGGGTGATCGACTCGGGGCCGGTGATCAGGTACTTGGCGCCGTCGTGGCCGGGGGTGGTGAGCACGTGGGCGACGACGTCCGCGATGTCCCGCTCGTGGATCAGCGATCGGGCGGCCTTGCCGTACGGGAGGCGGACCACTCCTCGCCGGATCTGGGCGGCCCAGGCCAGCGTGTTCGTGGCGAAGTCGATGGCCCGGACGAACGTCCACCGCGTCCCTGAGGCCCGGATCAGCCGTTCGATCTCCTGGTGGTAGATCGTGGCGGGCTCGCCGTCCGCCAGGTCGGGCACGTCCGCCGACAGGTACACGACCTGCTCGGCCCGTCCGGCCATCGTGGTCACCACCCGGGGATCCACGGGGATGCCGGGCCACATCAGGTACACCCGGTCGACGCCGCGCAGGGCGGGCTCAAGGCTGCCGGAGTCGGCCAGATCGCCGCGTACGGGCTCGACGCCCTCCGGGAGCACCGCCCGGGCCGGGTCGCGCACCAGCGCCCGCACGTCATGTCCGGCCTCCGCCAGGGAGGAGACGACATGCCTGCCCACGTTGCCGGTCGCGCCGGTCACCAGAATTCCGCTCATGGAAGGCAGCCTAGAACCTCAACCGCACTCAAGGTCTAGTGACAGAACTGACTCGGTGAAGTGATAAGCCGCACATTCCGGGTAGCGGCAGGAACGGTGATCGCGCTTCAAGGGATGGGAAGGGCTCGGCTGCGGCCGGGCCCTTCCGTTTTCCCGGGCCTTTCGGGCGCCCCCGTACCCGCCGCGAGGGTCCCCATCCGGTCCTCATCCACGTCACAAGCCGTCCTCAGACAAACCTCATGCACGACCGGCATCGTTTCCGGCATGCACCCGACCGGTCCGACCGTCGCGCCCGGGTCCGCGCGCGACTCGTATGCCGTCCTCGTCGTGGACGAGGGCCCGCTCGGCGAGTCCCTCTCCCGCGCGATGCGCCGCTGGACGTGCGCAGCCTGGACGGCGGCGACGCGATCAGGACCGCGCGCGGGTTCCGTCCGGGGGCGATCGTCCTGGACGTCAGGGGCGGCGGCCGGTTCCTGCCCCGGCTGCGGGCCGCGCTGCCCGGCGTGCCGATCCTCTTCCTGACCGCGCCGGACGCCCTGCCCGGCCCGGCGCTCGGGCTGCGCGCGGGCGCCGACGACTACGTGATGCGGCCGTTCGGCGTGGACGAGGTCGTGATCAGGCTGCACGGCCTGCTGCGCCGCTCGGCCGACGCCCTGTCCGTGGGCGACCTCACCCTGGACCAGGAGACCCGCGAGGTGCGGCGGGCCGGCCAGGAGGTCCGGCTCACCCCGACCGAGTTCGAGCTGCTGCGGCTGCTCATGCGCCACCCGGGACGCGCGCTCAGCAAGGCGCACATCCTCGACCGGGTGTGGGCCTACGACTTCGCCGGCCAGGGCAACATCGTCGAGCTGTACATCTCCTACCTGCGCCGCAAGATCGACGCGGACCGCCGTCCGATGATCCACACCCTGCGCGGCGTCGGCTACGTGCTCAGACCGGCCGCCTGACGGCCCGCTAGATCCCGTCTAGCGGCCGTCTGGCGGCCGTCTCGCGCCTCCTTGGTGAGAGCCCGGAACGGGCCGAGGGAGGTGCACGATGACGGGCAGGGACGACACCGCCGGCGGGAGCGCCGCACCGGTCCGGCTCGCGGTGATCATCGCGAGCACCCGCGTCGGGCGGATGGGCGAGACGGTGGCGAAGTGGTTCGCCGGCCGCGCCCGCGACCGCCCCGACCTGGCGGTCGGCCTGCTCGACCTGGCCGACTACGCCTTCCCCGACCGCTACCCCGAGCGCAGCACTGCCTCGATGCGCCGCTTCACCGCGGCCGTCGGCGAGGCCGACGCCTTCGCCGTCGTCACCCCCGAGTACAACCGCAGCTTCCCGGCCTCGCTCAAGCAGGCCATCGACTACGCCTACGACGAATGGCAGGCCAAGCCGGCCGGCTTCGTCGCCTACGGCTCGGGATCTTCCGGTCTGTACGCGGTCGAGCAACTCCGTACCGTCTTCTCCGCCCTGCACGTCGTGACGATGCGCGACTGGGTCGGCCTCGACCTGCTGGGCGACGACGTGGCCGGAAGCGGCGAACCGTACGACACCGACGACCGCGCGCGTGCGGTCGCGGCCATGCTCGACCAGCTCACCTGGTGGGGCCGGGCGTTGCGCGACGCCCGGCGCGCCCAGCCGTACTGCTCATGAGAGGAACACCCATGCGAGACCTGGCGATACAGACCTCCGGCCTGGTCAAGGTCTTCGGCGACAACCGCGCCGTGGACGGCCTCGACCTGGAGGTGCCGGCCGGCACCGTCTACGGCGTGCTCGGCCCCAACGGCGCGGGCAAGACCACCGCCGTCCGCATGCTGGCCACCCTGCTGCGGCCGGACGGCGGCGAGGCCACCGTGTTCGGGCACGACGTGGTGCGCGAGGCCGACGCCGTACGCGGCCGCGTCAGCCTGACCGGCCAGTACGCCTCCGTCGACGAGGACATGACCGGCGCCGAGAACCTGATCCTGCTCGGCCGCCTGCTCGGCCACCGCAAGCCGGCCGCCCGGGAGCGGGCGGCGCAGCTGCTGGAGGCGTTCGGGCTGACGGAGGCCGCGGGGCGGCAGGTCAAGACGTACTCGGGCGGCATGCGGCGGCGCATCGACATCGCCGCCAGCATCCTCAACACGCCTGACCTGCTCTTCCTCGACGAGCCGACGACCGGCCTGGACCCGCGCAGCCGCAACCAGGTCTGGGACATCGTCCGCATCGTCGTCGCCCACGGCACCACCGTGCTGCTCACCACCCAGTATCTGGAGGAGGCCGACCGCCTGGCCGGCCGCATCGCGGTCATCGACCACGGCAGGGTCATCGCCGAGGGCACGCCGGGCGAGCTCAAGTCGTCCGTCGGCGCGGGCTCGGTCCACGTGCGGCTGCGCGACCCCGCCACCCGTCCCGAAGCCGAACGGCTGCTGTCCCAGGTCCTCGACGCGCCCGTCTACCTGGACGCCGACCCCGTCTCGCTCACCGCCCGCATCACCGGCCACGGCCGCGAGGCCGCCGCCGCCGAGCAGGCCTCGCGCGCGCTCGGCCGCCTGGCCGAGGCCGGGATCGTCGTCGACGACTTCTCCCTCGGCCAGCCCAGCCTGGACGAGGTCTTCCTCGCCCTCACCGACCACCCCGCCACCGAGACCGCCGAGTCCGCGACCGCGCAGGAGGCCGCAGCATGACCGCCACCACCGAGACCGCCACGACCTACTCCCCCGCCGCCGACGTGCTCGGCACCGTCCTGGCCCCCGGGGTGAAGCCCCCTCGGCCGAGCGCGTGGTCGGCGTCGGTCACGTTCGGCTGGCGGGCCATCCTGAAGATCAAGCACGTGCCCGAGCAGCTGTTCGACGTGACGGCGTTCCCGCTCATGATGACGCTGATGTTCACGTACCTGTTCGGCGGCGCCCTGGCCGGCTCGCCGACCGACTACCTGCAGTTCCTGCTGCCGGGGATCATGGTCAGCAGCGTCGTGATGATCACCATGTACACCGGGGTGGAGGTCAACAAGGACATCGAGAAGGGGGTGTTCGACCGCTTCCGCACCCTGCCGATCTGGCGTCCCTCGACCATGGTGGGCTACCTGCTCGGCGACGTCCTGCGCTACACCCTGGCCTCGACGGTCATCCTCGCCGTCGGCCTGGCCCTGGGGTTCCGCCCGCAGGGGGGCGTCACCGGCGTGCTGGCCGGGATCGTGCTGCTGCTCGGCTTCTCCTTCGCCTTCTCGTGGGTGTGGACGATGTTCGGCCTGCTCATGCGGAGCGAGAAGTCGGTGATGGGCATGAGCATGCTCGTCCTGTTCCCGCTGACCTTCCTCAGCAACGTGTACGTCGACCCGGCCACGATGCCCGGCTGGCTGCAGATCTTCGTCAACGTCAACCCGATCACCCGCCTGGTGGCCGCCGTCCGCTCGCTGATGGCGGGCAGCCCGGACGTGGGTGAACTGACCTGGGTGCTGATCGCGTCCGTCCTTCTCATCGCGGTCTTCGGCACCCTGACCATGCGCCTCTACAACCGCAAGTAGCCCGCCACCGCACGGATCGGGCGCGAAGCAGGCATCCCTGCCTTCGCGCCCGATCCGTGCTGCTTCGATAAGTGCGGCTGCCCCCGGGCTAGCAGTAGTGCGGGACGCGGGCGGTGAACTCGGCGGTGCCGGCGGCGCGGGACGGGGCGGCTCGGTCAGAGGTGCCAGGTGATGGGGGTGGTGGGCTGGTAGCGGCAGGTGGCGCCGGTGGAGATGGTGGCGCGGAGGTGGGTGGCGAGTTCGGGGTGGGTCTGGGTGAGTTTGCGGAGGGTGTCGCGGATTCTGGCGGTCACCGTCTTGCGGGCCCGTTCGGCCTCGTCGCCCAGACGGCGGGAGCGGCCGCCCAGCCCGGCGGCCGTGCGCAGCTCCTCCAGCAGGGCCGCGCGCTCGCGGTCGTACTCGGCCGCCCGGTCGTCGTCGCCGCGTTCGGCCGCCCGGTCGATCTCGTCGTCGAGGACGGACAGGCGGCGGCGGTAGTCGGCCTTGGCCTCCTCGTCGAGCACGGCGTCGCCGCCCATCGCGCGGGCGGCGAGCACGACGTCGCCGCCCTCCGGGGCGAGCAGGGCCACGGCGGGGATGTCGGCGCCGGGGTGGCCGAGCAGGTGGTGCAGGTCGCGCAGGCCCTTGGCGTCGGGCATGTGGGCCAGCCGCCCGGCGAACCTGAGGGCCCAGACCTCGCCGTCCTTGCGGAAGTCGCCGGTGGCCGGCTCGGGGCCCTCGTCACGTGCGGGGGCCCGCGGGGGTGCGGGCTCGTCGGCGGCGCCGCCCCGCGACGGGAGGGTGTCGAGGACGTGCTGCATGCCGAGCTCGGCCGCCTCGCGCCGGACCTCCTCCAGCAGCGGACGGGCCCCGGCGGTGTCGCCGCCGGTCAGGAGGGCCTCGGCCAGGCGGGCACGGGCCAGGACCGACCACGGGCGGGCCCGCATGCGGTCGGCCGACCGGTACGCCCGCGCGAACCCCTCGGCCGCCTCCGCCCACCGGCCCTCGGCCAGGTCGAGCAGGGCGATCCACAGGTCGTAGGGGCCGCTGATGTCCCAGCCGTAGTAGGACACCGCCCACCGCCCCCGGTGCGGCAGCAGCGCGGCCCGCGCGCCGGCGGCGAGCTCCCGGTCGTGGGTGGCGGCGGCCAGCTCCGCCTGGAAACGCAGCCACAGCGGCTCGGCCATGCGCCCCACCCGCGCGCCGGCCGCGTGGTGGCGCAGCGCGGTGCCGACGTCGCCGGCCTGCAGGGCGGTCAGCGCCTCCAGCAGGCCGCGGTCGGGGTGGCGGCCGGCCCTGAGCCTGCGCAGGACGTCTTCCTGCTCCTCCACCCTGCCCTGGAGCCAGGCGATCGCCCAGCGGTGGTGGTCGAGCATGACGTCGAAGTCGTGGTCCTTGCCGTCGAGGGACAGGCCCGTCATCAGCGACTCGGCCTCGGCGAAGCGGCCTGCGAGCGCGGCGACGATGCTGGCGTCGACGGACGTGGTGAGGTTGAGGTGGGCGTCGTCGGTGCTGCGGCCCCTGGCCGCGTAGTCGTGGAACCGGTCGAGGTAGCGGGGGTCGCCCTCCTCGATCATGGCCACCCAGCGCAGGGCGCCGGCGAGGTGTTCGAGCTCGCGGTCGGAGGTGCGCCGGGCGACGTCGAGCAGCTCGCCGGTCAGCGCCACCCGCTCGCCCGCCGTGCCGGGGCCCCAGATGATGTCGTGGTGGGCCCACAGGCTGAAGGCCAGGACGTCGTCGTCGCCTCCCTGGCGGGCCTGGGCGGTGAGGTGGAAGACCAGGTCGAGGGCCAGGCGGTCGTCGGGGGCCGGCTCGCCGACGAGCTCGGCGTGGGCCCGGCGCAACCGGTCGAGCGAGTCGTCGTGGCCGTAGTGGGAGCGGAAGACCAGCGCGACGCGGGCGGTCAGCTCTGGGTCGCCGAGTTCGGCGGCGACGGCGCCGGCCTCCTCGAACAGCCGGCGGCCCGCGTCGCGATCGCCGCGGTGGTGCAGCTCCCGGCCGAGGTCGAGGCAGACCAGCACGCGCCGGCGGGGCGCGGCGGCGGCGCTCAATTCGTGGGCGCGGCGCAGGTGGCCGAGCTCCTCCTCGCCGGCGAGCCGGCTGCGGGCGGCGCGGGCGGCGGCCTGCAGCAGGTCGATCGCGCGCTCGGGGTCGACGCGGTCGCCGGCGAGGTAGGCGTGCCGGGCCAGGTCGCTCGGCAGCACGCGGCGGGCCAGGTCGGGGGCGCCGTCGAGGGCGCGCACCACGGCGGCGTGCAGGTCGCGCACGTCGGGGACGGCGTCGTAGAGGGTCTCGCGGACGAGGTCGTGGGCGAAGGCGAACCGGCCGCCGCCCTTGGTGACCACCAGCCGGGCGATCACGGCGGTGTCGAGGAGCCGGTCGACGTGCGCCACGGGCGCGGCCACGGTGGCGGCCAGCACCTGGCGGTGGAACTCGCGCCCGAGCACGGCCGCGGCGGGCAGCAGCTGCGACACCGGACGCGGCAGCAGGGACAGCCGGCGCAGCAGCGCGTCGCGGACGCCGGGCGCGACGGCCGTGGCCGAGCCGCCGCTGCGCCACAGCCGGGCCGTCTGCTCGACGAAGAACGGGTTTCCGCCGGTGCGCACGTGGACCTCGGCCACCAGGTCGGGGGGCGGGTCGAGCCCGGCGGTGCGGGCCATGAGGGCGCCTACCCCGGCCTGGTCGAGGCCCGTGAGCGTGATGGTGGTGGCCTTGGCGACGAGCGGGGACAGCAGGTCGCGCAGCGGGTGGTCGACCGGCTCGACCTCGGCGTCGCGGTAGGTGCCGACGAGGAGCAGGCGCTCGAACCAGGTCTGGCGGGCCGCGAACTCGAGGAGCCGCAGCGAGGCGGGGTCGGCGGCGTGGAGGTCGTCGATGACGATCACGAGCGGGTGGTGCTGGGACAGGGACACCAGGGCGGTGGTGACCGCGTCGTAGATCTGGAACGCGGAGGCGGTGTCGGTGTCGGCGGCGGTGTCGGCGGCGGTGACCTCCAGGTGTGGCTGGGCGAGCGCCGCCGCTTCGCCGAGCAGGGCGGCCAGGCTGCCGCCGGCTGACTGCTCGGCCTCGGCCCACTCGTGGGGGGCGGCCGAGCGGCGCAGGGCGCGGATGACCTGGACCCAGGGCCAGTAGCCGGGGGCGCTGCCGGAATCCCAGCAGGCGCCGCCGACCACGAGCGCGCCCCTGCGCCTGGCCTCGGCGGCGGCGCTGGTGACGAGCGTGGTCTTGCCGATGCCGGCCTCGCCGGTGACGAGGACCAGGCCGCCGTGGCTGTCGACCACCCGCGCGACCTCGGCGCGCAGCAGCGCGGCGGGGTGGTCCCTGCCGATCAGCTCGTGTGGCCTGGCTTCGGTTGGCATGACACCCGCACGTTATCCGGCGCCGCCGACAAAATCCGCGTGCCCGCCGCTACCAGGCGACCTCCAGCTCGGTCAGGCCGTAGACGACGTTGAAGGAGCGGAACTCCGGCGTGGACCCGGTCGGGCGCAGGCCGGGGAAACGTTCGAAGAGCGCGGGGAAGGCGATCTTCATCTCCATGCGGGCGAGCGGCGCGCCCAGGCAGTGGTGGACGCCGTGACCGAAGGCGACGTGGCCGGGGGCGCCGCGGGTGATGTCGAGGGTGTCGGGGTCGGCGATGAAGCCGGGGTCGCGGTTGGCGGCGGGCAGCGAGCACAGGATCATCTCGCCCGCGCCGATGGTCCGCCCGGCCAGCTCGACCTCCCTGGACGTGATCTTGATCGTGCCGGAGTGGACGATGCTGAGCCAGCGCAGCAGCTCCTCGACCGTCGCGTCGATGCGCTCGGGCTCCTTGCGCAGGAGTTCGAGCTGCCCGGGGTTGCGCAGCAGGGCGAGCGTGCCGAGCGAGAGCATGTTGGAGGTGGTCTCGTGCCCGGCGAGCAGCAGCAGGTTGCCGATGCCGACGAGCTCGCTGGTGGTCAGGTCGTCGCCGTGCTCGCGGATGAGCATGCCGAGCAGGTCCTCGCCCGGGTCGGTGCGCATGCGGGTGACCAGCTCGCGCATGTAGGCCCGCGACTCGAAGTTGGCCGCCACCCGCTCCTCGACCGGCAGCGACAGGTCCAGCATGCGGCCGGAACGCCGCTGGAAGTCGGCGCGGTCCTCGTACGGCACGCCCAGCAGCTCGCAGATCACCAGCGACGGGATCGGCAGCGCGAACGACGACACCAGGTCGGCCGGGGAGCCGGCGGCCTCCATGGCGTCGAGGTGCTCGTGCACGATGTCCCTGATGCGGGGCTCCAGCCGCTTCATCCGGCGGATCGTGAACTCGGGCGTCAGCATCCTGCGCAGCCGGGTGTGCTCGGGCGGGTCCTGGCCGAGGAGGTTGCCCGCGCGCAGCTCGGCGAGCTGTTCCTCGGTCAGCTCGGGCGCTCCGGGCATGCGGGCGGAGCCCTGCCTGGCGAGCCTGAACCGGTCGGCGTCGCCCAGGACCTCGCGGACGTCGGCGTACCGGGTCACCACCCACGCCTCCAGGCCGAGGAGGGTGTCGATGCGCTTGATCCGTTCCTGGTCGCGCACCTCGCCCAGCTCGGGGGCCGGATCGAACTCCAACCGCCGCATGTGCAGCGGCACCGCCGAGGACTCAGTCATGGAACGACCGTAACAAGTCCGGCGGCCGTCCTCTAGATCGTTCCCGATCGGTGATCCGGCGGGCGGTTTCGGCCCGAGCTTGACGTGGGACGCGCGGCGCTTGGAGTATGCCGATGATCACCATGACGAATGGGAGCAAGCGTGCGCCAGACCGACATACCGGTACTGATCGCCGGAGGCGGGCCCGTCGGGCTGGCGACGGCCGTGGAGCTGGCCCATCACGGGGTGCGCAGCATGGTCGTCGAGCCGCGCGAGAGCGTGTCGTGGCTGCGTCCGCGCGCCAAGACCACGTCGGCGCGGTCGATGGAGCTGCTGCGCAGGTGGGGGCTGGCCGAGACGGTCCGCGCCCGCGCGCCGCTCGCGGTCTCCTGGTCGGACGAGGCGGTGTTCACGACCGGCCTGCTGGGCCGCGAGATCACCAGGATCGGCGGCTGCTTCGGCCTCGACCTGACCGGCTCCGACCTGGCCGCAGAACCCGGCCAGCAGGTGCCGCAGCCGATCGTCGAGGAGGTGCTGCGCGAGGCCGCCGGTGACGCGCTGCTCACCGGCTGGCGGGTGACCGGCCTGCGCGAGGACGCCGACGGCGTCACCGCCGACCTGGCCGCCGCGGACGGCGGCACCCGCCAGGTGCGCGCCGCGTACGTCGTCGGCTGCGACGGCGCCCGCAGCGTGACGCGCCCGGCCATCGGCGCCCGCTACGAGGGCCGCCAGGACGCCAGGCCCAACTTCAACGTCGTCTTCCGCGCGCCCGGCCTGGCCGAGCGGGTCCCGCACGGTCCCGCCGTGCACTACTGGGTGCTGAACCCGGCCCAGCCCGGCATGCTCGGCCGGCTCGACCTGGAGGACCTGTGGTGGTGCATCGCCCAGGGCGTCCCGGCGGAGGGGACCGACCCGGTGCGCCTGGTCCGCAACCTGGTCGGGGCCGACGTCGAGGTCGAGATCCTGGCCACCGACCCGTGGACCGCGCGCATGCTGCTGGCCGACCGGTACGCCGGCGAGCGGGTGTTCCTGGCGGGCGACGCCGCGCACCAGAACCCGCCCTACGGCGGCCACGGCTTCAACACCGGCATCGGGGACGCGGTCAACCTCGGCTGGAAGCTGGCCGCCGTACTGAACGGATGGGCCCCGGCGGCCCTGCTGACCAGTTACGAGGCCGAGCGCCGGCCGGTCGCGGCGGCCACGATCGAGGCCGCCGCCGCCAACATGGCCACGCTCGCGCCGGAACTGGCCGATCCCGCGCTGATGGGGTCGGACGCCGAGTTCGAGCGGGTGCGCCCGGCCGTCGCGGAGGCGGTGCGGCGGACCAAGGACAGCGAGTTCCACAGCCTGGACCTGGTGCTGGGGTACACGTACGCGGGGTCGCCGGTGGTGGCCGGCGGGTGCGGCGAGCGGCTGCCGCACCGGTGGCTCGCTCCGGGCGAGTCGCTCTACGACCGGCTCGGGCCCGGGTTCAGCCTGGTGGGCGACCTGTCGTCGCCGGAGGCCAAGGTGCTGGTGGAGCGGGCGGCCGAGCTGGGGGTGCCGCTGCGGGAGGTGGACCTGCCGGACGCGGCCGGCACCCTGGCCCTGGTCCGCCCCGACCAGCACGTGGCCTGGCGCCCGTCGCCGGGCCAGGACCCGGCCCACGCGTTGGACCTGGCGATCGGGCGCCCTGCCTGAACGCCCCCGACCTGGCGATCGGGCGGCCTGCCTGATCGCCGCCGGGCACGGCGATCGGGGGGCCGGTTCGAGCCGGTCTAGGGTGGGTGCATGCGCGTAGTGGTGATCGGGGCGAGTGGGCACATCGGCACCTATCTGGTCCCGCGCCTGGTGGACGCGGGCCACGACGTGGTCGCGGTGAGCCGGGGCAAGCGGGAGCCGTACACGCCGCACGGCGCGTGGGAGCGGGTCGCCGGCGTGGTCGCCGACCGGGAGGCCGAGGAGGCCGCGGGCACGTTCGGGCGGCGGATCGCCGAGCTGGAGCCGGACGTCGTCGTCGACCTCATCTGCTTCACCGAGGCGAGCGCCCGCCACCTGGCCGGGGCGCTGGCCGGCCGGGTCCGGCAGTTCCTGCACTGCGGCACGATCTGGGTGCACGGCCCGAGCACCCGCGTCCCGACCACCGAAGACCGCCCGAAGCGGCCCATCGGCGAGTACGGCCGGCAGAAGGCCGCGATCGAGGCGTACCTGCTCGACCTGGCCGCGCGGGAGGGCTTCCCGGCCACGATCGTCCATCCCGGGCACATCACCGGTCCGGGCTGGATCCCGGTCAACCCGGCCGGCAACCTCGACCCGGCCGTGTTCCAGGCCCTGGCCGACGGCGAGGAGGTGCGGCTGCCCAACCTGGGCATGGAGACCGTGCAGCACGTCCACGCCGACGACGTCGCCCGGCTGTTCGTGGACGCCATGAACAACCCGGCCGCCGCCAGGGGCGAGAGCTTCCACTCGGTGGCCGTGACCGCGCTGACGCTGCGCGGCTACGCCGAGGCGGTGGCGGGCTGGTCCGGCCGGGAGGCGCGGCTGTCGTACCTGCCGTGGGAGCAGTGGCGGGAGACCGTGCCGGAGCACCACGCCCGCGTCACCTACGACCACATCGCGCACAGCCCCCACTGCAGCATGGAGAAGGCCGCGCGGCTGCTCGGCCACCGCCCCCGGCACACCTCGCTGGAGGCGGTGGCCGAGGCGGTCGACTGGCTGGTCCGCGCGGGCACCCTCACCCGCTGACCCCCACCTGACCAGCGAGCGCACCAGGGCCACGCACTAGAGTCACCCGCCATGACACCTTGGGAGATGGCCGCGGTCTTCGCGGCGGGCGTCGGAGCGGGAGGCATCAACGCCGTCGTCGGTTCCGGGTCGCTGATCACGTTCCCGACGCTGCTGGCCGTCGGCCTGCCGCCGGTCACCGCCAACGTCTCGAACAACATCGGCCTGGTGCCCGGCGGCGTGACCGGCGTCCTCGGCTACCGCGCCGAGCTCAAGGGTCAGCGCGGCCGCCTGCTCCGGCTGGCCTCGGCCTCCGCGCTGGGCTCGCTGATCGGCGGGCTGCTGCTGCTCAACCTGCCGGAGCGCACGTTCACGGCGGTCGTGACGGTGCTGATCGGGTTGTCGTGCGTGCTGGTCCTGGCCCAGCCCAGGATCAGCCGGCTGCTGGCCAGCCGTCCGCGTCAGGCGCACGGCGGGCCCTGGTTGTGGCTGGGCGTGCTGGCCGCCGGGGCGTACGGCGGCTACTTCGGCGCGGCGCAGGGCGTGCTGCTCATCGGGCTGCTCGGCATCTTCCTCGACGAGGAGCTGCAGCGCGTCAACGCCGCCAAGAACGTGTTGTCGCTCGTGGTCAACGCCACGGCCGCCGTCCTGTACACGCTGGTGGCCGACGTCGACTGGTGGGCCGTGCTGCTGGTGGCGCTCGGCTCGACGGTCGGCGGGTTCCTGGGGGCGCGGGTGGGACGCCGGCTGCCCGCGCCGGTGTTGCGCGGTGCGGTCGTCTGCATCGGGGTGGTGGCGATCGTCAAGCTGCTGACCGCTTCCTAGGCCGTCACCGGCTCGTCCCAGTCGACGTGGTGGCGCTGCTCGGGGCCGAGGGCGCGTTCGGGGGCGAGGAACGTCCGGGTGGCCAGCGGCATCATCAGCCGCATCATCGTGACGGCGAAGGGCCCGAGGGTCTTGCTGCTGTTCGTCCGGGAGGCGCGGGCGGCGACCCGCTCGACGCGGTCGCGGCGCAGCCGTACGTAGGCGTCGAACGCGGCGGGCACGCCGGGCAGGTCGCGCAGGCAGCGGGCGAGCTGGACGGCGCTCTCGGCGGCCAGCGAGGCCCCCTGCCCCGAGCTGGGCGAGGGCGCGTGCACCGAGTCGCCCACCAGCACCATCCTGCCGCGGTGCCAGTGCGGGACGCTCGGCATGATCTCCACCGTGCCGAGCGCCACCAGGTTCTCGGGGGACGTGTGCCGCACCAGCTCCCGCCCCGGCTCCTCACCCGCGAAGAGCTCGCCCAGGCGGCTCAGCCACTCCGCGGCCGGCACCCGGCGCGCCTGCGCGGACGTCGTCGGCTCGGCGTGCGGGACGTTGCAGAACCAGGCCGTGCGCCCGTCGGGCTGCACCCAGTAGCCGAGGAACGCCCGCCGTCCGAACACGAAGTAGGACGCCTGCCTCCCGGCCGGCACGGCGACGTCGGCCAGGCCGCCGAAGTTCAGCAGGGGCACGTGGCGCGGCCCCGGCGCGGCCGGGTCGATCAGGGACCGGACCACGGAACGGATGCCGTCGGCCCCGACCAGGATGTCGGCGCTCGCGCTGCCGCCGTCGGCGAAGCGCGCGGTGACGCCGCCCGGGTGCTCATCGACGCCGACCAGGCGCCGGCCGTACTCGGTGCGGATGCCGGCGGCCAGGGCCCGGTCGCGGACCGCGCCGTAGAGCTGCGAGCGCCACATCGCCTGGCTGGGCGGCAGGTCGGGCAGGCCGGCCAGCTCGCCGATGCGCCTGCCCACGCCGTCGCGGACGACCGTGTGCGCCACCGGCTGGCCGACCGCCCGGACGGCCTCCTCCGCGCCGACGGCCCGCAGCGCCGCGAGCCCGTTCGGGGCGATCGTGAGCGTGCCGCCGACGCCCTCCGCGCCGCGGTCGTACGCCTCGTACAGGGTCGCCTCGATCCCCGCGCGGCGCAGCGCCATCGCGGTGACGGGGCCGGCGATGCCCCCGCCGATCACCAATGCCGTGCTCACTGCCGTGCTCACTGCTGTCATTGCCGACTCCCGAACATCTCGTGCCAGGTCCTGGCGTAGTCAGGTGCGCTGAGGGACTCGATGAGGCGGGCGACGAAGGCCAGCTCGGCGTCGAGCACCGCGAGGCGGTAGTCGTCCTCCACGAGGAACACCCAGGCCACGCCGCCCGCGCGGGCGGCGTCGGCGGTCCGGGCGAGCTCGGCCCGCTGGGCGGTCATCGCCGCCGCGCGGCGCTCCAGCAGCCCGACGGCCTCGGCCGGGTCGAGCACGCTGATCAGCGACAACGCGACGCCGAAGTGCGGATAGTCCTCCTGTGGCGTCGAGACCAGCTCGCGCAGCCAGTCGTAGAGCTCCTCGCGGCCCTCGCCGGTGAGCTCGTAGAGCGTGCGCTCGGGCCGCTCGGTGTCGCGGACGGTCTCCCGCTCGACGATGAACCCCGCCTTGGCGAGCTGCTTGACGACCATGTAGAGCGAGCCGCGGTTGTACTTGAAGCTCTTGTCCTTGTCCGTCTCCTGCAGGCGACGGCCCAGCTCGTACGGGTGCATGGGCTCGACCAGCAGGAACGCCAGCACCGCCAGCGCGAGCGGGTTGGCCACCTTGCGGCGCTTCTCCATCGGAGTCCCCTTTAGTTGATGTCAACTATCCATCGTCGGCTAGTTGATGTCAACTATAGAGGAGTCAGCCCGCCATCCCCACGAGGAACGCCGCCGGGACCAGCGCCAGCGTGAGGACGAGCGCCCACCAGCGGGGCGCGGGGCCCGTCCGGAGCACCGCGACGCCCATGGGCACCAGCGCGACGGCGAGCCCGGCCAGCGCGGCCAGCGAGACCGGGTCGCTGCTGCCCTTGAGCACGCCGAGCGGCAGCCCGGCCGCCAGCGCCAGCGCGACGCACCTGGCCACGCCGACCGGCCCGTCCCCGAAGGCCCGGGCACGGAAGGCGCCGACGGCCAGCACGACCCAGCCGCCCATGATGCAGACGTTGACCGCCTTGAACACGTGGAAGGCCCCGTACGTGCCGGCGACGACCTGTTCGGCCGCCTCCGGGCCCAGCGCGTCCACCAGCTGGAACGCCAGATGGCTCACCCCGGCGTGGAACACCCTGCCGAACAGCCCCAGCACCGCCAGCGTCACGCCCCACCCGGCCAGAACCGGACGGGTGGCGGCGATCACCCGGCCGAGCGCGGAAACCGCCGGCCACAGCAGCACGGCGCCCGCGGCGTACAGGCTGTAGGACAGGGCCATGCGGCCCGGGTCGGCGGCGTAGGCGGCGAGCTGGCCGGGGAAGAAGTCGTCGGCGCCGAGGCGGACGAGGACCCCGGCGAGCAGCAGCGCCGGTGCGAGCACCAGCCCGGCGCCCTCCACCCAGCGCCCGGGGATGGTCATGCGCGTGATCGTCATGCCCGCCATTCAAGTGACGGACGCGTCCGGGCACATTGGCGCGGCCGCGAGGACCCGCACTCCACCTGGCACTACCAGGGCATGAAAGTTTCAGGCGTTCGCGCAGGTCAAAGGGGTTGACCGGGGTGCTCGCATTGACGTGCCCGAACGCGGCGGCCGAGCATGACGCCGCGTTCCCCCTCGCGGAAAGGGCACCCCATGCAGACCTCGAAGGCGGCACTGACCGCCCTGGCCACGGTGGTGGCCGGAGCGGCTGTCGCCGTCGCGCTGACCACCACCCCGGCGGGCGCGGCGACCGGAACAGGGACCGGCTACCTGCACACCAGCGGCAACAAGATCCTCGACAGCACCGGCGCGACCGTGCGGCTGACCGGGATCAACTGGTTCGGGATGGAAACGGACAACAAGACCTTCCATGGTCTGTGGTCGAGCAACCCCTGGAAGAGCCAGATCGACAAGATGGCCGCGCTGGGCTACAACACGCTGCGGGTGCCGTACTCCAACGACGCGCTCAAGCCGGGGGCCACCGCCACCGGGATCAACGACTACGTCAACCCCGACCTGGTCGGCCTGTCCCCCATGCAGATCCTCGACAAGGTCGTGGACTACGCGGGCGTCAAGGGCATGCGGATCATCCTCGACCGCCACCGCCCGACCGCGGCCGGCCAGTCCCCGCTCTGGTACGTCAGCGCCACCCCCGAGAGCACCTGGATCAACGACTGGAAGACCCTGGCCCAGCACTACGCGAACAACCCCACGGTCATCGGCGCCGACCTGCACAACGAGCCGCACGCCGAGGGCACCAACCCCAACGCGACCGGCGCCTGCTGGGGCTGCGGCGACCAGGCCCGCGACTGGCGCCTGGCGGCCGAACGGGCGGGCAACGCGGTCCTGGGCGTGAACCCCAACTGGCTGATCTTCGTCGAGGGCGTGAGCTGCCCGAGCGGCGGCCTGTCGAACGTCTGGGACAACGATCCCAGCAACGACGAGGACTGCGGCTGGTGGGGCGGCAACCTGTCGAAGGCCGGCCAGTACCCGGTACGGCTCAATGTCGCGAACCGCCTGGTCTACTCACCGCACGAGTACGCCACCTCGGTCTACCACCAGACCTGGTTCGACGCCCCCGACTACCCCGCCAACATGCCCGCCATCTGGGACAAGTACTGGGGATACCTGTACCGGCAGAACATCGCGCCGATCATGATGGGCGAGTTCGGCACCACGCTGGCCTCGAACGTCGACAAGGTCTGGCTCCAGGAGCTCATGAAGTACACCGGCACCGGGGTGAACGGCATGTCGTTCACGTACTGGTCGTGGAACCCGAACTCGGGCGACACCGGCGGCATCGCCAATGACGACTGGACCACCATCAACCAGGCCAAGCAGGACATCCTCCAGCCGTACCTGATCCCGCCGGCCGGGGGCGGGAGCAACCCCACGACGTCGCCGACGGCGACCCCGCCGGGGCAGTGCACGGTCGGCTACAAGCAGACCAACGCCTGGCAGGGCGGCTTCCAGGGCGAGGTGACGGTGAAGAACACCGGGACGTCCCCGATCAACGCCTGGACCGCGACCTGGACGCTGCCCTCGGGCGTCACCCTGAACAACGCCTGGAACGCGGTGGTGACGGTCTCGGGCACCACCTGGACCGCCAAGGGGCCCGACTGGGCGCGGAACCTGGCGCCGGGCGCGTCGGTGGTGATCGGCTTCACCGCCAACGGCACGGCCGCCACCCCCGCGAACACGACCTGCTCCTGACGCCGCCCCCCGCTCCCTGCTCCCACTCCCGCCCGCGTTCCCCCATCGGGACGCGGGCGGTCAGCTGAACGGGCGGGACATCTCGTCGAGCATCTCAGCCATGACCTCCCGCAACGAGCGCGACTGACGCTCCTCGACCCACAGGTGCGACCCGAGCCGCAACGCCGTGAGGAACCCGGCCGCCATCACCTGGGGACGCACCGGGCTCTCCCGCTCGGAGATCGCCTGGACCAGATCGCGCTCCAGCGCCGCGTGGTTGGCCAGTTGCCGGGCCAGCAACGACGGGTGCCGCTTGGCCAGGCGGGCGCGCACGGCCCACTCCCGCGCCGGCTCCCCCACCTCCTCGAACACGTCGTCGATCGCCCCGCAGAGCGCCTGCCAGGCGGTACGGCCGGCCGGCTGGGCGCGCACCTTCTCGACCAGGTCGCGGATGCGCTGCTCCTCGCCGTAGAGGACGGCGTCCTCCTTGCCGGCGAAGTAGTTGGAGAACGTGCGGCGCGAGATGTTCGCGGCGTCGGCGATGGTCTCCACCGTGACGGCGTCGAGGCCGTGCTCCCCGACCAGCCGCATGGCCGCCTCGTGCACGGCCTGCCGCGTCTCGGCCTTCTTGCGCTCGCGCAGCCCGCCGGTGCTGTCCATGATGCGCCAAGCCTACCGTCCGGGAATATATGCTCAGCGGGCAAACTTTCCCATTGGGCATTGTTTTAACGTAGGAGGAGGCCGCGCATGAGCGCACCGACCGTCCCGGCCGCGCCGCCGGGCCAGATGAGCCATCGGCAGATCATGGAGGCCCTGAGCGGGCTGCTGCTCGTCCTGTTCGTGGCGATGATCAGCGGCACGATCGTGTCGGTCGCGCTGCCGCAGATCATCGGCGCGCTGAACGGCACGCAGTCGCAGTACACCTGGGTGATCACCGCCTCGTTGCTGGCGTCCACGGCCTCCACCCCGATCTGGGGCAAGCTGGCCGACCTGTTCAGCAAGAAGCTGCTGCTGCAGATCTCCATCGTGATCTTCATGGTCAGCTCGGTGGCCTGCGGCTTCGCCCAGGACACCGGCCAGCTCATCGCCTTCCGCGCCCTGCAGGGCCTCGGCATGGGCGCGCTGCAGGTCCTGGTCCAGGTGATCATCGCGGCGATGATCAGCCCCAAGGACCGGGGCAAGTACAACGGCTACCTCGGCGGCGTCATGGCCGTCGCGACCGTGGCCGGGCCGCTGCTCGGCGGCCTGATCGCGGACACCTCCTGGCTCGGCTGGCGCTGGTGCTTCTTCGTGGCGGCGCCGTTCACCGTGGTCGCCTTCCTGCTGCTGCAGAAGACCCTGCGGGTGACCCACGTGCGCCGCGAGGGCGTCAAGGTCGACTACGTCGGCGCCACGCTGATCGCGGCCGGCGTGAGCGTGCTGCTCATCTGGGTGACCTTCGTCGGCAACTCCTTCGACTGGCTGTCCTGGCAGACGGCCGCGATGGTGCTCGGCGGCGTCGCCGTCCTGGCGGTCGCGACCTGGGTGGAGACCGTGGTCAAGGAGCCGGTCGTGCCGCTGCACGTCATCCGCCGCCGGACGCCGGCGCTGGCCATCCTGGCGAGCCTCGCGGTGGGCATGGCGATGTTCGGCGGCTCGGTCTTCCTCGGCCAGTACTTCCAGATCGGCCGCGGCTACAGCCCGACCGAGGCGGGGCTGCTGACGATCCCGATGATGCTCGGCGTGCTGCTGTCCTCGGCGATCTCCGGGCGCATGGTGTCGAGGAGCGGGAACGTCAAGCCGTACATCGTGACCGGGGCGGTCGTGCTGACCGTCGGGTTCCTGGTGTTGTCCACGATGGACCACCAGACCTCGCTCGTGCTCATCGCCGGTGCGATGGTGCTGGTCGGCGCGGGCGTCGGCATGTCGATGCAGAACCTCGTCCTCGCGATCCAGAACACCGTGCCGCTGCGCGAGCTGGGCGCAGCCAGCGGGGCCGTGACGTTCTTCCGGTCGCTGGGCGGCACGGTGGGCGTGTCGGTGCTCGGCGCGGTGCTGGCCAACCAGGTCGCGACCGGCATCGCCGAAGGGCTGGCCAAGGCGGGCATCGACCCGGCCAAGGCGGCCGCGGGCGGCAGGAGCACGCTCAACATCGCGGCGCTGCCCGAGCCGTTCAAGGGCATCGTCAGGGCCGCGTACGGCGACGCCACCGGGCACATCTTCCTGATCTCGGCGGGCATCGCGGTGATCGGCGTGATCGCCACCCTGTTCCTCAAGCCGGCCAAGCTCCGCGACAGCGTGGACCTGGCCGAACCCGCCCCGGCGGGCGACGGCAGGACCACCGTCGCCCCCTGAGGCGCCGCCCGCGCGGGACGGGGCGGCCGAGGGCGCCGGGATCACCGGCGCCACCAAGGGCACGGCATTTGACCGGAAAACAGAGGGTTGACCCGCGCTGACCCGTGATGGATAACAGTATTCCGACAGGGGGAGTAAACCTGCACTGTTACGGAGACCCCGATGACAAGCCTGGCTTCTCCTGGGTTGATCGGGCGTGACGCCCAGTTACGCTCACTCGTCGACGCCATCACCGGCCCTCCGGCCGTCATCCTCGTGCAGGGCGAGGCGGGGATCGGGAAGACCCGGCTGGTCAGGGCCGCGCTCGACCTGTTGCCCGACGGCGAACGCACCGTCCTGATCGGCCATTGCCACCAGATCCGCGAGCCGTTCCCGTACGGCCCGGTGTTCGATGCGCTGCGGCACGTCGGGTGCGCGCTGCCGGAGACGGGCACGCTCAACCCGGTCACCGGCGCCCTGCGCGGCTATTTGCCGGAGCTGGCCGGGCACCTGCCGCCGGTGCCGTCGCCGCCCCCGCTGGACGACCCGCGCGCCGAGCGCCACCGCCTGTTCCGCGCGGTGCACGCGCTGCTGGCCGCGGCGGGCCCGGCGGTGCTGGTGATCGAGGACCTCCACTGGGCCGACGACGGCACCCGTGACCTGCTGCGCTTCCTCACCGACCAGCCGCCGGCGGGGCTCGCGCTGGTGGTGACGTTCCGCCGGGAGGGCCTGCCGGTGCCGGGACTGCCGTTCGGGCGGGCGTACCGGCGTCCGCCGGGGGTGCGCAGCGAGGTGATCTCGCTGACGCCGCTGGACGTCGAGGGGGTGCGCCGGCTGACCGGGGCGCTGCTCGGCCGTTCGACGCTGACCTCCGACTTCGTCACGAAGCTGCACGACCGCACGGCGGGGGTGCCGTTCGTGATCGAGGAGGTGGTGCGCTCGTTGCTCGACGACGAGGGCCAGCTACTCGGCGGCGAGGAGGAGCCGGAGGTCCTGGAGCGCATGGCGGTGCCGCTGCTGCTGCGCGAGGCGATGACCGAGCAGCTCACCGGGCTCACGCCGGCCGCGCTGCACGCCGTGCACGCCGCCGCCGTGCTCGGGCTGCCCGCCGACGAGCAGCTCATCGCCGCCGTCTCCGGCCACCCCCTCGGCGACGGGCTGAGCCAGGCGCTCAAGGCGGGCGTGCTGCTCGAACAGCACGACGGCCAGTACGGCTTCCGCCACGCCCTCGCCCAGCAGGCCGTCTACGACGCGATCCCCGGCCCCGACCGGCGGCTCACCCACCAGCGGGCGGTGACCGCGCTGTCCGCACTCGAACCGCCGCCGCTCGTCCAGCTCGCCTACCACGCCAGGCGCGCGGGCGACTTCGAGTCCTGGCAGCGGCACGGGCCGGCGGCGGCCGACCAGGCCGCCGCCATGGGCGACATCCCGCTCGCCGTCGAGGTGCTGGCGGGCATGCTGGCCGACCCGAAGCTGCCGCACGACGCGCGCGGCCCGCTCGCGCTGCGGCTCAGCCGGGTGGCCGCGATCGGGCTGTCCTACCGGCGGGTGGTGCGCTCGCTGCGCCACCTGCTGGCCGAGGACTTCCTGTCCCGGCACGTACGCGGCGCCGCCCGGCTGAACCTGGGCGTGCTGCTGTCCAACCAGGCGGGCCTGGTCGCCGCCGGCCGCCAGGAGATCCTGCTGGCCCTGCCCGACCTGCACGACCGGCCGAGCCTGGCCGCGCGCGGGCTCGCGCTGCTGGCGATGCCCGCCTGGGGCGACGAGCCGCTGGCCGTGCACGAGGAGTGGATGAACCAGGCGGAGAAGCTGCTGGCCACGGTCGAGGACCAGGATCCCGAGCTGACCGCCGCCGTGCACGCCAACAAGATCAGCCTGGCCATGATGCTCGGCTCGCCGGACGCCTTCGACCTGGCCGCGACGCTGCCCGCGAACGACCCCTCGGCGGCGGTGCGCCGGCAGGTGGCGCGCGGCTACTCCAACCTGTTCGAGGCGGCCATCGCGCTCGGCCACTACGCGGCGGCCGAGCGCTTCGCCGACCAGAGCAGGCGCATCGCCGAGGAGACGGGCGCCCAGTACCCGGTGTTCCTGGTGGAGATGTCCTCGATCCGGCTCGCCCTGCTCACCGGCCGCTGGGAGGGCCTGCGGGAGCGGGCCGTCGCGGCGGTCGAGATGACGGCCGAGGCGCCGCTGCTGGCCGTGGACGCCCGGCTCGCGCTGGGCATGCTGGCCCTGGCCAGGGGCGAGTGGGAGGAGGCCGCCGAGCACCTGGTGGCGGCGGGGGTCAACGATCTTGAGTCGGGGTTCCTGCCGGTCGCCGCCGTGGCCTCCGGCGGCCTGATCGAGCTGCACCTGACCCGCGACTGCCCGCACGAGGCGCTGGCCGAGGCCGAGCGGGCGGTGGCCAGACTGCGGCGCAAGGGCATGTGGGTGTGGGGCGACCAGCTCGTGCCGCCGGCCGTGGCGGCGCTGCTGAAGGCCGGACGGGCGGAGGAGGCCGAGGACCTGGTGGCCGAGTTCGCGGCGGGCATCGAGGGCCGCGACGCCCCCTCCGCGCACGCCGGCCTCGACGCGGCGGCCGGCTCGCTGGCCCTGGACCGGGGCGCGTACGAGGAGGCGGCCAGGTGTTTCGCCAGGGCGCGGGCCGCGTACGAGGCGATGCCGAGGCCCTACAGCGTGGCCAGGACGGCCGAGTCCGAGGCGGCGGCCCGGCTGGCGACGGGCGACCGGGCACGGGCCGCCGACCTGATCGCGGACGCCTGCGAGCGGTACGCCGGCCTGGGCGCGACCCACGACGCCGCCCGCTGCCGCCACCTGCTGCGCGAGATCGGGCCGGGCAGCGCGCCGCGCCGGGGCAGGAAGGGCCGCAGCGGGGTGTTGTCGCCGCGGGAGGCCGAGGTGGCCAGGCTGGTCGCGCTGGGCCGGACGAACAGGGAGATCGCCGAGGTGCTGTTCCTGTCCCGGCGGACGGTGGACACGCACGTCGCGCGGGTGCTGCAGAAGCTCGGCGTGCGCACCCGCAACGACGTGAAGGAGCCCCGGCCGGATGACCGGCCGGGGCTCGCTACTCCTGATTCCGATGGTTAGACCGTGATGCTCCAGGAGTCCAGGAATCCGGTGTCACCGGCGTAGACGTCCTCGATGTCGAGCGTCCAGGTGCCGGCGGCCTGCTGGCTGACCGGGATCGAGAAGGTCCTGGTGCCGTACTGCGTGCAGGTGGTGCCGCCGTAGGCGTCGACCACGTACCAGGTGCCGCTCGGGCCGCGGAGCCAGATGTCGAGGTCCTCGGCGCAGGTGTGGCTGATCGTGATGGACACCTTGACCGGGGAGGCCGCGGTGCCCGTCGCCGTGGACGTGATCGAGCTCTGGGTGTTGGCGTAGTCCCTGATCTGGTAGTCGGTGTCGTTGGTGAACGTCCGGTTGCCCGAGGTGCCCTGGACGGTCAGCGTGTACGTCGTGGTGTGCGTCGTCGTCTCGCCGGTGCCCGTCACGGTGATCGGGTAGCTGCCCGCCGGGGTGGTGGGCGAGGTCGCGATCGACAGGCTGGACGAGCCGCCCGACGTGATGCTGGCCGGGTTGAACGACGCCGTGGCGCCGGTCGGCAGGCCGCTCGCGGACAGGTTCACCGTCTGGGCGGTCCCGTTCGTGGTGGTCGAGCCGATCGTCGTGGTGGCGGTGGAGCCGGCCTGCACCGTGCCCGAGCCGGGGTTGGCGGAGAGCGAGAAGTCACGCGGCTGGGTGGTGCCGCCGACCGCCTGCTTCCAGATGGCGTACGCCGCGGCGTCCGCCGCCCGGTCGAGGACGGTGTCGTTGATGTTGGAGGTGGTGTCGCAGGAGGAGTGGTAGCAGGAGTCGTAGGCCCGGTTGGCCGTGCCGCCCCACTTGGTCGCCTGCGCCGAGGTCTTGATGGCGCTCGCGCCCGCCGCCACGCCCGAGCTGGCGATGCCGGCGTTGCGGAAGGAGGCGTCGTCGGACCGGTTGGCGCCCTCGGTGTTCTCCTCGGGCTGCAGGTTCAGCTTGTCGTAGAACTCCTTCAGGTAGGACGCGCCGGTGGTGGTGATGTTGTTGATGAAGTAGCCACCGTTGGGCGAGCCGACCATGTCGTAGTTGTAGTAGACCTTGATCTTCGACCGCTCGGTCGAGCTGAGCGAGGCGACGTAGGCCTCGGAGCCGTTCAGGCCCTGCTCCTCGTCGGTCCACCAGCCGAACCGCACGTGCTTGGTGAGCGTGGGGTTCTTCTGGGCCAGGGTCAGCGCGACCTCCAGGAGGGTGGCCGAGCCGGAGCCGTTGTCGTTGATGCCCGGTCCCGCGGCCACGCTGTCCAGGTGGGCGCCGGACATGATGACCTGGTTGGCGTCGCCGCCGGGCCAGTCGGCGATCAGGTTGGGGCCGGCGCCGCTGGTGCAGTAGGAGACGCTGCAGGCCTGGCGGGTCACGGTGTACCCGGCCGCCTGGAGCTTCTGCTCGACGTAGGAGACCGACTGCAGGTAGCCCTGGCCGGTGGACCTGCGGGTGCCGCCGTTCGCGGTGGCGATGCTCTGGAGCTGCGCCAGGTGCGTCTTGACGTTGGCGACGCTGACGTCAGGCGGGTCCTGGCCGCCGGGGCCGCCGGTGCCGACCGTGAGGGTGTAGGTCGCGGTGTGCGTGGTCGAGCCGGTGCCCGTGATGGTGATCGGGTAGGTGCCCTGGGCCGTGGAGGCGCCGACGGACAGGGTGAGCGTGGAGGAGTTGCCCGAGGTCACCGAGGCCGGGTTGAAGCTGGCGGTGGTGCCGCTGGGCAGTCCGGAGGCGGTCAGGTTGACGGTCTGGGCGCTGCCCGAGGTCGTCTGGGTGTTGACCGTGGTGGTGGCGGTGCCGCCCGGCTGGGCGCTGCCGGAGGACGGGTTCAGCGTGAGCGAGAAGTCCGGCTGAGCGGTGCCGCAGGCCGGCTCGCCGGAGGCGGCGGCGACGCTGACGGCGCTCCAGGCGGCCTTGGTGCTGTTGCACTCGGCGCTGTTGGCCCCGTACAGCTCGATGGCCGCGGCCACCGA